>JAEUQG010000538.1 GCA_016789755.1 Bryobacterales bacterium | reverse complement strand
TCGGCGACTGACAACGTGGGAGCTACGATGGTTGCATACACGTATGAACCGTTTGGCGCCGCAACGGCAAGCGGTAGCCTATCGAATGCTGTCCGGTTCACTGGCCGTGAGGACGATGGGACTGGTTTGTACTTTTATCGGTCGCGATACTATTCTCCTACCCTTCATCGGTTCATGAACGAAGACCCTCTCGAGTATGCCGATGGAGTCAATCTCCTGACCTATACCCGAAATGATCCAGTGAACATGACCGATCCGAAAGGCACGTCTTCTTGCTGCAGGGAGCAGCAAGTCGCGCTCGCTCTTGCTTGGGCAGCTTTTTCCGTCGCTTGCGGACTATGGTTTTTTACTGGAGGAGCTAGCACTGGTACATGTTTAGGCATGTATTGGAGTGTTGTGCAAGCAACTATCAGTCTTGAAATCTGCGAAAGTCGCCCATGTCCACAGGATTGTCCGCTCAACCCAAGACGTCCTGGATGCCCGCTTCCTCAGCGTCCTCCTTTTCGCGAACCCGACCCGGTTAGACTACCTACTACTCCTACATGTAGGTAAGTAAGATAATTGGCACTTCATGACTGGAGCCTATGCAATATGCACAGTATTTTTCCGAAGATGAGAATAGTGTTATTAATAGTTATCCTCCTGCTCCAGATCTATCTTATCGGGCACAGGAGAGCCAAGCATGACACGAGAGGTCTGGACAAGTCGTTATTATCGTTGGTGATATTGTTGATCATCATTGGTCTTGTTGAGATCCTTGTTTCGTGAGCCTCCGGCAAGCATGCGTGACGTAGCGTGAGCCGGCTCCACCATCCCGCTGCTGGACCGCGAAACCGGCCAACGCCGCGATGCCTCGCTGTTTTTGGCCGTCCTCGGCGCCAGCAGCTACACCGGTTGAAGATAGATTCAAGATCAAGATTTGGTACTGTACTGGCATTTTTGGAGAGTTAGAAGTTACAGATCTACGGCTGGTCGTTGTTGACGATCCCGAGCCGTACGCAAGTGTGTGACAACTACTAGTAATTGCTATCGTCAGAATCGCCATTCGCACCGAGAGACTGTAGTGGATATCGTAGTGGGCGCAAGCGCATTGCCCTCAGAAGCAGAAGGAACCCGCCAAGTTGGCCGGATCTCATTGAACCGCAATCAGTTGAAAAGAAGCGGGCTTCTACCTCACTCCTGTGTAAGCGTCTCGTGAACGGCTCGTGAGCTTCCGGGAAGATTGCGTAAGCGGAGGCGATCACTGGGGGACGACACATCGCTCCGCGGCGAGGCGGCCGGTGCGGATGCAATCCGGTATTCCGATGCCGGAATAAGCGTTGCCGGCGAGGTAGAGGTTTTCGAGGGCTTGGGTGCGCTGTTCCACCTGGCGGATGCGGTGGGTGTGGCCCACGGTGTACTGCGCCATCGATCTGCGCCAGCGGGTGATGCGCTGGTGGTCGGCCTTCACCCGGATCCCGAGCATCTGTTCGATGTCGCGGTAGACAGCATCGTAGATCACGTCGTCGGGGAGGGCGATCATTTCCTTCGCTGCCGCTCCGCCGATGAAACCGCGCAGCACATGATATCCGTCCGGGGCACGGTGCGGGAACTTGTTCTGGACCCAGGTGCCAGCCATCAGCATGCGGCGCTCCTTCTTGGGGACGAGGAAGCCGAAGCCCTTGGGATCGGGGAGGCGGCCGGGGCGGAAGACAAGCGCGATGGTCAGGGAGGAAGAGTAATCCACGGTGTCGAGCAGGCGGCCCAGTTCGGTGTCGAGGGGCGTGAGCAACGATGCCGCCGCGTAGGCCGGCGTGGCGAGGATCACTTTCTCCGCGGCGATCCATTCGCCGTTCACCCGCAGCCGCCACCCCTTTTCGATGGCGTCCACGGTGCCGTGGATCACTCGGGTGTGGGGCTCGATGGCGCGCTCCAGGGCTGCGGTGAAGGCTCCGAGCCCGTGCTTGAAGGTGCGGAACAACGGCTCGCTTGAAGCCGGCATCTTTTTGCGCGCTTCGAGGGCGGCGCGGGTGAGACTGCCGTACTTGGTCTCCATGTCCACGAAGCGGGTGAGGACGGCGTTCACGCTGAGGGCTCGGGGGTCGCCGCCGTAGACTCCGGATAAGAGGGGCTCGGCCAGATAATCCACGGTCTCCTGGCCGTAATGCTCGCCGATGAACTCGCTCACGGAACGCTCCGGCCTTGGCCCGCGCGGGCGGCGGAAGTATTCGAGGCCCATGCGGATCTTCGTCGGCCAGGACAGCAGGGGCGTGGTAATCACCGGGGCGATCTTGGTGGGGATCATCATCATCATGCCGTCAGGCATGGCGATCATGCGGCGGTTCTTCCAGATGTAGGTGAGGCGGCGGTCGTCGTTGGAGGCGATGAGTTCGTCGCCCATGCCGAGTTCACGGGCGAGCTGCGCCGCTTCGGGCTTGACGGCGAGAAAGCTGTCCGGGCCGCCTTCGAGGACGCAACCTTCCCAGGAGGAAGTCTCGATGACTCCGCCGAGGCGCGGGTTTTTCTCGATCAGGACGGCGGGCTTACCGGCTTTGGCCAACTGGTAAGCGGCGGCCAATCCGGAGATGCCGCCGCCGACAATGGCGATCACGGGCGGTAGTCGCGCACGATCTGGACCCCGGCTTTCACGTTGTCCACGGGGGTTTCGGGCAGAATCCCGTGCCCGAGAGTGAAAAGGTGGCCGGGACGCGTGCCGGTGCGCTTCAACAATTCGTGGACGCGGGCTTTCAGTTCGGGCAGGGGGGCGAAGAGGACGGCGGGGTCGAGGTTGCCCTGGACCGCCGAGCGGTAGCTGATGTCCATCCAGGCCTGGTCGATGTTGATGCGCCAATCGACGCCCATCACGTCGCCGCCGGCGGCATGGAGTTCCTTGAAGAAGCCGGCCGCGCCGGTGCCGAAGTGGATCACGGGCACGGAGGCGGAGCGAATGCGTTCGATGAGGGCTCGCGAATAGGGAGCGACGTAGCGCACGTAGTCGTCGGGGCCGAGGGCGCCGACCCAGCTATCGAAGACCTGGATGGCGCGCGCGCCGGCGCCCACCTGCATGAGGGCGAAGGGGCCGAGGACATCGACGATCTTGCCCATGAGGCGGCGCCACAGCACCTCGTCCTTGTACATGAGCTGCTTGGTACGGAGGAAAGATTTCGAGGGGCCGCCCTCGATCATGTAGCTGGCGAGGGTGAAGGGGGCTCCGACGAAACCGATGACGGGGACTTTGCCGCCGAGGGCTCGGGTGACCATCTGGATGGATTCGCCGACGTAGCCGAGTTCGTCGGTGTTGGAGATGGAGAGCGTGTCGACGTCGTGGGAGGTGCGCACGGGGTTGTCGATGACAGGGCCCTCGCCGGAGACGAAGTCGAGTTTGAGGCCCATGGGCTCGACGGGGAGGAGGAGATCGGCAAAGATGATGGCCGCGTCGACGTCGAGGACTTCAATGGGCTGGAGAGTGACTGCGGCGGCAAGATCCGGGCGCTTACAGATTTCGAGGATCTTATGTTTGGCGCGGATGTCGCGGTACTGTTTCATGTACCGGCCAGCCTGCCGCATAAACCATACCGGGCGGACGTCCGTGGGACGCCGCCGGCAGGCATCGAGAAAACGACTGTTCATGGGAGCCACGCGCATGCCTGTTCCGATCCGCCTTTTTTGTCTTCGCAGAGAAAGAACCGGAAATCTTTCATCCGGGGGTTATTGAGCAAGTTTTTCGCCGCCCACTGGCGGCCGTGAATGAAAACGGGCTTGGTCCACGCCTCGCTGTCGAGCGTACGGGGAGCGATCACGGAAACCGACAGCATACCCTTGGCGGGGTAGCCGGTGCGCGGGTCCATGATGTGGCTGTAGAGCCGTCCTCCGGCGCGGAAGAATTTTTCGGAAGTTCCGGAAGTGGAGAGGGATGAATCGGTTAGGGTGACTTCCTGAGCCTGCCGGTTGAGGTCTTTGGGGTGGCGGATGGAGATGCGCCAGCCCTTTTCGTTGGGAGGGGCGCCGAGTGCATAGATGCTGCTGTTGCCCGCGGAAATCATCGCGGAGCGGATGTTCGCAGCTTTCAAGATGGCGACCATACGATCGACGGCGTACCCTTTGCCAATCCCTCCGGGGTCGAGTTCCATGCCGTCGCGGGTGAAGCGAACGGAGCGTGCCGACCCATCCAACGTCACTTTGTCGAAGCCGATTCTACCGAGCACGCCGCGGATTTCGGCGCGGTGCGGCAGGCGGCCGGAGCCTTTATAAAAGCCCCAGATCTTCATCAACGGACCTACAGAGATATCGAAAACGCCCTCGCTCGCCTGGTGATACTGGCGGCATGCGTCGAGCACGCCGTACAGCTCCTCACTGACGGTCACGGAGCGGCGGCCAGCCTCCTTGTTCAGGCGGCTTAACTCGCTGTCCGCGCGGTAGTTCGACATCATCCGGTCAATCCGGCGAACTTCCTCGAAGGCTTGGTCCACCGCCGCGATCATGCGTCCCCGGTCCTCCCCGTAGGCGACGATGGTATACACAGAGCCCATCGCGTCCAGGGACTGTTCCAACCGCAATAAGTCGGCGGCGGCGAGGTGGGCGGCAGTGGCCCCCAAAATCAAAAGTAGCACAACGCGTATCACGCTTCCGGTTTTTTTTCCAAATTTTCGCCGGAAACCCCATCGCGGGGGCGGCCTTTGCGGATTTTGCGCATGAGGTAGTCCATGCGATTGTTCAAACCTGGGGAGAGGTTCGACTCAAAGCGCAGATCGGGCATGCGGAAGAGTTCGATTCTAGAGGACAACTCCCGCTTGATGAAGGATTTAGCATGCTGTACTGCCTCCAGCGCGCGTTTTTGGCGTTCGGTGTCGCCAGGGATATCGAGGGCGACCGAGGCGACGCGCATGTCGGGGCTGAGATGTACTTCGACGACCTGGACGCCGTCCAGGCGGGGGTCGGCGAGTTCGAAGCCGATGAGTTCGATCAGCTCTTCGCGGAGGGCCTCAGCGACTCTTTTTGTGCGGCGTTCGTCCATGGCTTTGCGGCCTTTCCTAGTTGGAGGATATCTTCTTTGCGTTAGGATAAGCAATGTGTTGTGGCCTGGTGGAGAAAGAAATGACGGGCCAGGGAGGAAAAGAGAGCAAGTGACGGGCCGGCTGAGGGATCGAGTGGCCATTATTACAGGGGCGGCGGGCGGGATTGGGAGCGCGATGGCGAGGACATTCGCGGCCGAAGGGGCTCGGGTGGTAGTCAACGACATTGCCGGGGAGGCTGGGCGCGATCTGGCGGCGGAGATTCGAGGGCAGGGAGGAGAGGCGGTGTTCGTGGCGGGCGACGTATCGCGGGCCGCGGACGTGGCGGGAATGGTGGAGCAGACGGTAGGCCGCTATGGTGGCATTGACGTGCTGGTGAACAATGCGATTTATGCGGAAGGAGACGGTACCATCGAGCGGTTAGAGGAGGACGTCTTCGACCGCACGATTGCCGTTTGCCTGAAGGGGCCTTTTCTGTGCACGAAGGCCGTGATTCCGGCGATGAAGGCGCGCGGCGGGGGAAGTATTGTGACGCTGTCGAGCGTGAATGCGCTGTTTGCGTTCGGCGAGACGGCGTATACGGCGGCGAAGGGGGGATTGATTTCCATGATGCGGCTGGTGGCGGCGGAGTATGGGGAGTTCGGGATTCGCTCGAACATCATCTGCCCGGGGACGATTGAGACGAAGACGTGCATGGATTATTGGGAGCGCTTTCCGGAGGGGTTCGCGAAGCTGCGGGCGATGTATCCGCTGGGGCGCATCGGGCAGCCGCGGGAAGTGGCCGAAATGGCTGTCTTTCTGGCCTCCGCGGAGTCGAGTTTCGTGACTGGATCGGTGCATGTGGTGGATGGCGGACTGCTGGCGGGGCGGCGGTTCGAGCTTTGAGCGATTTCCTGTGTCATGATGTCTGTCATGCATGACGATCTGCCGAAGCAGGTAAAGGCCGTCCTGCGGGAACTGGCGGGGAAGGCGCACGAGAAGGCACTGACGCAGGTGTTGTCGCAGCTCGATGGGGATTTTCAGGCGTGGCGTAAAGGGGAGATCACGCCGTTTGAGCTGGCGCAGCGGATCCATTTGTTTCACCAGGGGCCGGACCGCCAGATTCACTTGCGCTATACGCGCAGCGTGGATCTGGAGTTTCTGGTGGTGCAGAGCGTGCGCGAGGGTTTTCTCGACCGTGAGGAGATTCCCGCGGACGTGATGCCGTACCTGGAGAGCGCCTTCGCGTTGTTCCGCGACGCGGAGTAACGGGCTACTGCGGGTTGGCGGCGCGGATGAGCACGGCGGTTCCGTAGGCGAGCCCGAGCGATTTGCCGAGGTCGTGCGCAACCCAGGCTACTTCCAGCGAATTGGCGGTAAGCAGTTTCAGCTTCACTTCGCCTTTGGCGCCGCCGGCGCCTGTCCAGGGGATGCGGGAGGAATCGGCGCCTGGGCGGGCGCGGAACTGGAAAGCGACTTCGGGTGAGATGGCGCGGTCGGAAACGACGTAACGTGCGCGGTAGCGGCCGGAAAAGGCGCCGTTTTCTTCCTGAATCACCGTTTCGATGAATTCGGGCGGGTAAAGATCGGTAGGGGCGTTGGAGCGCGTCTTGGCGAAGTACCAGGTGCCGGCGAGGCTGGGCGATTCGGCGGCGGGCGGCGCCGTGGTTGTATGGCGCGGCTCCGGGTCAGGGCCGGAGGCGGGTGGGGCGCGGCCGGAGGCGGTAGCGGTGTGCGCTGCCGATTCGGTGCGCTTGGCGGTGTCGCGCCATCTGGCTTCGAGTGTGGCGACGCGCTGCAATGCCGCATCGCGCTCGGTGGTGAGATCTTCGACGCGGTGGCGCAACTGGGCCATCTGCGCGTCCCAGTGATCGGGTTTACGGCGGGTGTCGGCGGCACGCGGTGGTGCGGGCTTTTCCACCGGGCGCGCGGCCGATGCAGCCGGCACGGAGGCGGGGCGATGGGTTTGCGAGGGAGCGCTGAACAGGGCGTAGCCGATCATCACGGCGACGATGGCGGCGGCGGCGATCCAAACGCCGTCCGGCCCTTGGATCTTGGCGAGAAGCCAGGGCCATCCGGTGAGCGGCGCCTCGGCGAGGGCATCGTCCGGAGGGAAGCCGGAGGGGTGCAGTGTGAGGTCGTAGTTCCGCCGTTTTGCGGGGCTGGATAACGCCTCGTAGACAGCGTTCAAGCGGCGCATCTGGCATTCGGCCACTTTGCGCTGATCCGGGTTGGAGAGTTTGTCGGGGTGCAGCAACCTCGCCAGGTGCTTGTAAGCCTCACGGATTTCCTCCGTGGAGGCTGTCATGGGGACCCCCAATTCCTCGTAGTAGGTCACCGCCGTACCATTTATCGGCAAGAAGGCGAAGGGAGATTAGGGTGGGAGGGGGACGGGCGGAGAATGCAGAAGTTGCGTGTTGGGGGCACTATCACGCTCCGTGATATGGGTGCTCATCATCCTGCACGCGCCGGATTATTAGGTGAACGTATAGTGTGTATTTTTTAACATTTTCCCGTCACTCCTGGCGGCGAGGCTGCATCGCGCAGACTGAGAGGTAGCTTCTCCTATGCCCCAATATGGATGGGTACTCGATTACAAGAAATGCATCGAGTGCCGGGCTTGCGAAGCGGCATGCAAGCAATGGAATGGTCTGGAAACGGGAATCCGCTTCCGTCAGGTGCGGGTGTATGAATCCGGCCAGTTCCCGAAAGTGCAATCGCATGCGTTATCGCTTGCCTGTAATCATTGTGATAATCCCCTTTGCTTAAAAGTTTGCCCCACGAAGTCGATTTACCGTCATGCGGCGACGGGGGCCGTTCTTATTAACCAGGAAACGTGCGTCGGCTGCGAGCTGTGCAGCGATTTCTGCCCGTATGGAGCGCTGCAGATCAACACGAAGACGCGCAAGATGACCAAATGCACGATGTGCGTGGACCGTCTGGATCAGAACCTGCAGCCGGCGTGTGTGACGCTGTGCCCGACGGGCGCGCTGCAGTTCGGGCGTTGGGACCAGGTGCAGAATCGCGGATCGGAGCGCGCGCCGAACTTCCCCAATCCCGCCACGACGCTGCCGTCGATCCGGTTTGTGGATCCGGCCTGGCCGAAGGCGACAGGAACCGAGGAGGTGAAATCATGAACAGACGCAATTGGTTAAAGATGTCGGCGGGGACGGTAGCAGCGGCTCCGCTGGCGCATGCGCTCGAAACATGGTTCCGGCCGGCGGAGACGGCGGCGAACATCCGAACGGTGACTCAGGCGTGCGGGATTTGTTCGCCGGCGTGTGGCATCAAGGCTACGATTCAGGATGGAGTGCTGCGGTTTGTGGAAGGGCTGCCGGGCGATTTTTCGGGCGGCGGCAAGCTGTGCGGCAAAGGCGCGTCGGCGGCGGGGTTCCTGTATGACCCGGACCGGTTGAAATACCCGATGAAGCGCACGAATCCGAAGAAGGGTTTCGACGAAGACCCGGGCTGGGTGCGGATCGGTTGGGAAGAGGCGTTGGACACGATCGCGGCGCGCATCGGCGAAGCGAAGCGGCTCAAAGGCAACGAGTCGCTGCTATTTGTCACGCTGGCGGCGCCGGACCTGTGGTCGCGATTCATGAACGCCATCGGCGTGGTGAACCGTGTCGACCACATCGATGAATGTTTCCTGTCGGACCGCATCATTCAGCGCTACACCACGGGCGGCAAGAGCTGGGGCGTGGACCTGGCGAACTCGAAGTACATTTTGCTGTTCGGCTGGGACATTCTGGCGAAGAACAAGATCGTGTACGCGAATGGCGTGGTGGAAGCGAAAGCGGCCGGGGCGAAGGTGGTGTGCTTCAATCCGCAGCATTCGGCCACGGCGCGTTTTGCCGACGAGTGGCACCCGATCCGGCCGGGCTCGGACCTGGCGGTGGCGCTGGCGATGATCAACGTGATCGTGTCGGAGGATCTATACAACAAAGAATTCGTCACGAACTACACTAATTTCGGTCAGTACGAGAAAGAAATTCGCGAGCATTTCAAGGAGTACACGCCGCAGTGGGCGGAATCGCTAAGCGACATTCCGGCGGCGGACATCGCGCGGATCGCGCGGGAGTTTGCCGGGAACGGCCCGGCGGTGGTTCCGGCGCACAAGAAGACGCTGGTGGCGAACTACGCCAACGGGACGCAGTTGTCGTTTGCGATCTCGATTCTGAACATCCTTGCCGGGACGATCGACCGGCCGGGCGGGCGATATTTCGCGCGGGCGGTAAGCATTCCGGGTGTGGATGCGGTTTATCCGCCGCCGGCGTATCCGGCCAAGACCGGGCGCCGTGTGGACGGGAAGGAGAAACTGCCGTTTGTGCTCGAGGATGGCAGCGGGATGTTCTCGACGCTGGCGGACGGGTTGATGAACCAGTATCCGGGGATGATCCAGGTGGCGTTTTTCAACGCCTACACGGCGCTGGCGTTTCCGGAGCCGACCAAGCTGGAGGCGGCGCTGCGGACGATACCGTTCATCGTGGCCATGGACTTCCTGCCGAATGACACGATCAGCATGGCGGACATCGCGCTTCCCTCGGCGATTTACCTGGAGACGAACGATCTGGTGACGCGCGAGTACGAGGCCAGGATGCCGCAGGTGGTGGCCCGCACGGCGGTAGCGGCGCCGATCTTTGAAACGAAGGGGATCGGCTACGTGGCGATCGAGCTGGGCAAGCGGCTTGCTCCGGATTACTTCAAGACGCCGGCGGGGGAATGGATCAACGCTAACACCCTGTTGGATGAGAAGACGCGCCGCGCCAATCTGGGGGCCAATTTCGCGGAATTCGCCGCGAAGGGCATCCATACCGTACAGCAGCCGTTTGTGCCGCGCACGACGTTCGGCGTGGCGGGCGGCAAGTGCCAGATCTACGTGCCGCAGTTCGGCGAGAAGGGTGCGGAAGTGCTGCCGAAGTGGCATCCGAAGCGGGAACTGCCGTCGGCGGAGTATCCCTACTACTACCTGACGTTCATTCCTGGCGTGCACAAGCGCAACACGACGCAGAACAACGCCATCCTGAATGAGATGTTTCCGACCAATGCAGCGCTGATCCCGGCGCAACTGGCAACGAAGCTGGGTATTAAGAACGGGGACATGGTGCGCATCCGCTCGCGCGTGGGCGCCATTGAACTGCCGGCCCAGTTGACGGAGCGGCTGCGACCGGATTGCGTGATGGTGGCGCATGGGTTCGGGCACCGGTCGAAGCGGATGAGCCTGGCCGGCGGGAAGGGCGTGCGCGATGGCGATCTGGTTCCCGCCCAATCGATGGACGATGCGGTGAAAGCGGGCAATTTCGGCGGCGCCAGTTGCATCATGGACGCCGTGGTCAGCCTGGAGAAGCTATCATGACCGCGGCGCGCTACCTGTTTGCCGGCAACGCGTTGCTGACAACGAACCCGCAGGAGCTGAAGGCCGCCGCGGAGCAGACGTATCCGTCCGATCCGCGGTGGCCGGAGGCTCTGGAGGTGGACGCGCTCGATCTGGAGCGCGAATACGTCCGTTTGTTTCTCAGTCCGGGGGGGGCCGTGTGCCCCCCTTGGCAATCGGTGTACTGCAAAGACCAGGAGTCGCCGATGTTGATGGGGGATTCGCACTCCTCGGCGCTGGCGTTTTACCGTGAGTACGGGATGGCGCCGGTACACGGCAACGAGCCTGCCGATCATGCCGGGCTGCTGTTGTTGTTTGCCGGCATGCTGGCGGAAAACGGGGTGGCGGAGGATGAGATGGAGCGGTTCCGCATCCGGCATCTGGCATGGCTCGACGGGTTCGCCGCACAACTGGAAGCAGAGACGAGGCTGGCGTTCTACAGGTTGCTGGCGGCGGAGTTCCGTGCAGCCGCGGGGGAATGCTCAGAACATGGCTCGCAGCATGAGGGCGACCGTGCGCGGGCGGTTGGCCTGGGTGGTGATGTAGCCGAATAGGGAGTTGTTCACCTGCGTGTTCGGATTGCCGAAGACGGGGTGGTTGGCGATGTTGTAGGCTTCGCCGCGAATCTGGAAGCGCAGATTCTCACCGAAGCGCAGATCTTTCATCAGCGACAGGTTGAGGTCGTTGGTGTTGTCGGCGCGCAGGTTCATGAACGTAGTGGCGAAGGTACGGCGGTGGAATTGGAACTGCTCGGCGGCGAGCGTGCGGAACGCCGTTGTATCGAAGGCGGGACCGTCGATGCGGCGGTTGTCGAGATTGAGCGGCGCGCCGAAGTAGACGTAGTCGCCGGGATTGTTCGTGCTGCCGTTGAGCCACGGGAACGGACCGCCTTTCTGCAGCGTGTAGGTGCCGCTCACCTTCCAACCGCCGGCGATGGCCTCGGCCAGCCGGGACTCGATGCGGAAGTGCTTCTTGCGGCCGAAGGGCAGTTCATAGACTCCGCTGGTCACCAGGCGATGCGGGCGGTCGAAGGGCGACAGACGCCGCTCCAGTTCGGTGTCGCCGGGGTTCAGCCAGGAAACCTGCTCAATGAGCGTGGAGCGCATGTAGTTGAACGTGAATTGCAGTCCCTTGGCGAAGCGGCGGCTGAGGCGGACATTCAGGCTGTGAAAGTGCGAGCGGCCAATGGTTTGATTGTGGGCCACGACGCCTCCGCTGCCCGGGCTGCCGTTGCCGTTGGGGAACTGCGGATAGGGGCTCAGCAACTGGTTGATGGCGAGGGTGCGATTGGTGGTTTGCGTGGTTTGCAGGCCGAAGAACGGGTTGGCGTGAGTGGCGGTGAGCGCCGTGATGCGATCCTGATCGCGTACGGGCAGGGTGCTCAGCATGTCGATGGGCAAGGCGTTGAGTTGCGTGTAGGTGATGGGAATGCGCTGGGCGCGGTTGCCGGTGTAGACGACATCCAATACGGTGTCGCGCTCCAGGGTGTGCTGGAAGCCGAAGGTCCAGCGTACGGCGTAAGGGCTTTCCATTTGCGGATTGAGAAAGCGCACGGCCTGTCCGGCGAAGGTGAGCAAGCCCGCGGCGGAACCGGCGGGCGGTGTGATGCCGTTGGGGAACGGATTGGCGAGCGTGGCAAAGGGCGTTACGTTGTTGTCGTTGGTGCTGACCAGCGCCGTGGACTGGCTGTAGCCGGCCTGCGTTTGCAGCGGATTGGTGGAATAGGCGCCGGTCGGCTGCAGGGTGGCGATGGTGAGAGGGGACACGAACATCCCGATGCCGCCACGGATGGCCGTCTTACCGTCGAAGCGCTGGGGGGACCAGGCAAAGCCGAAGCGCGGGCTGAGCATTGAGGAAGTCGAGTAGATGCGCCGATCGTCGAGGCTGGCGAAGGTGAGTCCGCCACGCACTTTGAATTGATCGGCGGGGAGCAGCGCATGGGGAGTGCGGACGTAGGCTGCCGATGCCGCGGCGTTGAGCGGGTTGAGATCGCTCAAGGCGAATCCGTTGTTGGTTCGCGCCCAGCGTTCGTGATAGGGGAAATCGCGGTCCCAGCGCAGGCCCAGGTTGAGCGTCAGGTTGCGCCGCACACGCCAATCGTCCTGCACAAACAGGGCGGCGTAATACTCGTAGTACATGGCCGAGGAGTTCAATTCATACGATCCGCCGGTGGGCAGGCCAAGGAGGAAGGAGGCGAAGTCCTGTCCTTTGGAGACCGTGTTGGAGGCATTGCTGGCGGCGCGTGTCCAGGCATTGGAGCCGAAGGCGATCTCGCCCGCCGAGCGTCCGTAATTGATGATGTTGAGGCGATACTGCCGGGCATCGCCGCCGGCTTTCCATTGATGGGCTCCGCGCACGGCGCTCCAGGTGCCGAAGAACTGCGCCGATTGCGAGGGGAGCGTGTTGGCGCCGGACTGGCCGAGGGTGCGATAACCGCTGTTGGCGGTGGCGAAAGTAATGGAAGGCATCTGCAAATAAGGGGAATTGGCGGCGAGATAATCGGGAAATCCGAGCGAGGATGGATTGAAGCCGAAGCTGGGGGAGGAATGATCCTCGAACATGCGGGTGAAGTTGAGGCGGAGGTTGAGGATGTTGGCGGCGCTCAGCATCCACACCTGATCGAGGCTCGCGCCCCAGTTGGCGCGGCTGAGGTTCGACCCGGTGGCGATGTTTTGATACCAGTTGTCCTTGTCCTGGGAATACTCGGTGTGGCGCAGATTGAAATAGGTACGAAAGCGCGCGTTGCCGCTGAAATCGAGTCTGCCCAATTGATTGGTGAATCCGTCGCGGGTGATGTTGTTGGTTCCGAAATTTTCGAAATCGTCGGCGCGGCGGGCGGTGACGTTGGGCTGGGGGAAGAATTCGAGGTACTTACGCGCGATGGGGCTGATCAGCGACGCCGGGATGCGATTGTCAGCGAAGGGAGTGCGGGTGACCACCGTGCCGTTCAGCACCGCGGTGTAGGGGTTATAGATGACGGTGCGGAGGCCGAGCAGTTTGGAGAAATCGCCGCTGCGTTCGGCATCGGTGGGCACAGACATGAACGCGGTTCCAGGTTGGCGCAATTGCATCCCCTCGAAGGCGAAGAAGAAGAACACCTTGTCGCGGCCGTCGAACAGTTTGGGGATGTAGAGCGGGCCGCCGAGCGTGCCGCCGAACTGGTGATAGCGCGTTTCCGGGCGTGTGAGGCCATTCTTGTTGTTGAAGAAATTGTTAGCCACGAAAGCGTTGGGTTTGGTGGTTTCATAAGCCGAGCCGCGCAGTTGATTGGCGCCGCTCTTGAGAATCTGATTGACGGTGCCGGCGCCGGAATGGCCGAAGGCGGCGTCGGTTTCAAAGACGCGCGGGCGAACCTCCTGCACGGCGTCGCGGGGAGGGCTGTAGGCGAGGCGGCCGTCCCAGGTGGCGTTGGGCACGCCATCGAGCAGCAATTCGTTTTGCTGCGAGGGCGCGCCGCCGATGCTCCAACTGGCGCCGCCGCCGGAGGAGAAGGGCTGCACTTCGGAGGGTTGCGCGGTGGAGAGGACTCCCATGGCGAGCGAGGCCATCATGATGGGAGTGCCCCCATTCATGGGAAGATCTTCCACTTCGCGCAGCGTGATGGTGCTGCCGACCGAGCCGTTCTCGAGGTTGATGGCCGGCGTCTCCGCCGTGACCACCACGGTTTGCGAGGCGTCGCCGACCTGAAGCGGGGCGTCAATGACGGGATTCTCGCCGGCGCTGAGGCGCCAGCCTTTCCGCTGAAATTCCTTAAATCCCGGCGCGGTAACGCGCAAATCGTAATCGCCCGGCAGCAGGAATGGGATGGAATAGTGGCCGTTCGTTTCGGAAACGGTTGAAGTGCGGACATTGGTGCCTGTCTCGGTTACGGTGACCTGCGCGCCGCCAATGGCCGCTCCGGAGGCGTCGGTGACAACGCCGCTGACGGTGGCGCGGAACTCCTGCGCCCAGGAAAAGGGGATGACGCAAGCGAGAATGAAGGCCTTGAGGAACGTGCTCATGGCAGACTCCTTTGTGCGAGCCGATTGTTTCTATTTTCGCGCGAATGGAAGCCGGCGGGAACGGCTACACGCCGCGCTTGTCGCCCCACAGATCGACATGGAGGCGCGGGGAATAGCGAAATCCGGTGCGTTTGCAGGCTTCGGCGAGCCACAAGGCGCGCTGGCGAATGACGCTGGGGCTTGTGCCTTCGGGCATGAGCAGGACTTGGGCAGGCGAGGCGGCAAGCTGTTCGACGATGCGGGAGACCTCGTCCACGTCGGCGGGGGCGGCGATGACGAACTTGAGCTGGTAGGGATAGGCGTTCATCAGGCGGCGCAGCACATCGGGTTGAAAGCGCAAGCGCTCGTGCTGTGCGGCGAAGGGGCCTTCCGGCGTGGAGTTGGCGAGCTTGGGCGAAATACTCATCAGGTCGCAGGCAAGTTCGCGGAACACGGTGCCGGCGGTTTCGATGGTGATGTGTTGGGCGGCGTCGCGGAGGGCGGCGGTGAGCGCGGCGGTTTCGGGCTGGATCATCGGTTCGCCGCCGGTGACCACGGTGTAGCCGGTGGAGTGCCGGCGCACGTAGGCGGCAAGGGCCTCGATGGTCCAGTCGCTGCCTTCCGGATGCCAGGAAGTGTAGGGCGTGTCGCACCAGGAGCAACGCAGATTGCAGCCGCTGGTGCGCAAAAAAACGGAAGGCACGCCGAGCAGCGTGCCCTCTCCTTGAACGGAATAGAAAACTTCGGCGATGTTCATTCGCTGAGGCGCGGGGCGAAGCGGTAGCCCTGCACACGGCTCAATTCCTCTATCCACTCCAACTGCGCGGCAAGGTTCTTGCCCTTGGAGGCGGTGGGAAGGAGGAAGACATTGGAGCGTTTCACGTTCACTTCGGCGGCGATGCGTTTGATCTCGTTCCACTCGGCGGCGGAGTCTTCGCAATAGAACTTCAACTGGTGGGGATAATGCTCGACGATCTGTCGCACGGCGGCAATGTCGAAGGCGGGGAAAGGGGCGGATTTCTTCTTGGAGGAGGCCGGGGCGCCGAGGCGGATGTTGACGCTCATCAGGTCGCAGGGAAAGTTTTCGACGAAGATGGCGCCGGAGGTTTCGACGGTGACATGGTGCTCGAACTCGCGCAGTTTGGCGCAGAAATCGGCCATCCCGTCGAGCCGCAAAGGTTCGCCGCCGGTGATGACGGCATAGTCGGACCAGAAGCGGCGCACGGCGCTGAGGATGCCGCCGAGGGTAGCGGCCTGGACATCGGATTCGGCGCGGGGCTGGCGGCACCAGACGGGGCGGGGCGGGCCATCGATGGACACGAGGAAGACGGCCGGTGTGCCGGCGAGCCCGCCTTCGGCCTGGATGGCGCTGAACATTTTGGAAACGACCGGCGGGGCCGGGGGCAAGAAGGGCATCATGGGATTCGACTCTCCAACGGATCGGAAATACCGGCTTCGGCGAAACCTTTCCGCCGCAGAAGGCAGGAATCGCAGCCTCCGCAGGGCCTCCCACCTTCTCCCGGATCATAGCAGCTTGCGGTGAGGGAGAAATCGACGCCCAATCCGGAGGCCATGCGGACGATATCGGGTTTGGTCAAGCGCAGCAGGGGTGTTTCAATGCGGACGCGGCAGATGCCTTCGACGCCGGCCTTGGTGGCGAGGTTGGCCATGCGCTCGAAGGCCTCGATGAATTCGGGGCGGCAATCGGGGTAACCGGAATAATCGATGGCATTGACGCCGATGAAAATCCGCTCCGCGCCGAGCACCTCCGCGTAGCCGAGGGCGATGCTGAGAAACACGGTGTTGCGGGCGGGAACGTAGGTTACGGGAATGCCGGCGCCGAGTTCGCTCACGTCGTTGTGCTTGGGGACGGCGATGTCATCGGTGAGGGCGGAACCGCCGAGGGCGCGCAAATCGACGCGCACGATGCGGTGTTCGCGGGCGCCGAGCGCTTTGGCCACCTTGGCCGCGGCTTCGAGTTCAAAACGGTGGCGCTGTCCGTAGTCGAAGCTGAGGGCGTAGGTTTCCAGGCCTTGGCGGATGGCGGCGGCAAGGCAGGTGGTGGAATCGAGGCCACCGCTGAGAAGGCAAACGGCTTTCATTTGGGTAACCGGAAGGCGAGCAGGAAGCCCAGGACGGGGAAGAGGGTGAGGGTTTGCAGGACGACTCCGAGGCTATAACGGTCGGCCAACCATCCGGCCAGGGGGATGAAGATAATTCCCGCCATTCCCCAGGCAAATCCCATCATTAAAGCGGAAATGGTGCCGGATTGTCCGGGCGCGAGATTCTGAGCCATGACAATGTTGACGGGATTGGTGGAGAGCAGGATGAGTCCGGCGGCGGCGAGCGCGGCGATGGCCAGCGGTCCGGAGGTTTGGAAGAACAGGAGCAGAAAAGGGACCGCGCCCACCATGCTGTAGAGGATTACATTGCGTCCGCCCCAGCGGTCGGCGATGTGTCCGCCGGCAAAGCCGCCGAAGGCGCCCATGGCGGAGTACATGGTCAAGGCCAGACTGGCCGCCGGATAACTGAAGGCGCGCTCCTTGGTGAGGTAGAGGGGAAGGAATTGGGTGAAGGTGATTTGCAGCACGCTGCGCAGAAAGACCAGCGAATAGAGGATCGCCAGCGGCTGCCAGACGGCGCGCAGGGCCTGCCAGTCGATCCGGGTGCGGCCGCGCGCCTCGACGGGGAGTTCGGGGACCTTGGCGAGCATCCAGAGGCTGGCGAGCACTCCGGGGATGGCCGCGACCCAGCTTTGGGCATAACCGAACTGAGTCAGCACGGCGGCGAAATAGACGGGTCCCAGGGCGTAGCCCAACTGGCCCGCGCTGATGAAGAACGCCATCGCTTTGCCGCGCCCGTCGCGAATGCCGGAAGTGGCGCGCACGGAAGATTGGGGATGAAAGCTGGCGACCGCCGAGGCGCCGAGCAGGACGAGCGCCAGGATCCAGCCGAAGTTCGGCGCCAGGCCGAGCGAAGAGATGAACACGCCGGCGAGCAGCGGGGCCAGGGCGGAAAACAGGCGGCTGTGGAAGCGGTCGGAAAGGTATCCGTAGAAGGGCTGCATGACGCTGCCGGCGAATACCATCGCGCCGCCGAGGATTCCGGCCTGGGTGAAGCTGAGGCCGAGATGCTGGGCGAAGAGGGGTTGGAAGACGCCGAGCGCGGCCGAATAGACATCGACGGTGAAATGGCCGGCGGAGTAGATGGCGAGGAGTCCATATCCCGCCGGCCACGCCTTGGAGAGGGGCGGGGACGCCGGGACAGCGACACTGGTGCGCTCGGATGCCATTGTCGAGGGGAAGTTCTATTATATCGGATAGCAACATTGCGGCCGCTTTCGGGTTTAGGAAGGCCGTAGTGCTTAACGAGGGATTGTCCATGTCAGCATATCGAACGGGCGTAGTTGTCATTGCATGCTCGGCGGGTTTGTGGGCGCAGACGCTCGCTCCCGTCATCAGTCCAAGGGGCGTTGTCAACGCCTTTTCCCAGCAGCCCGCCCCGTCGCAGGTGGGCGCAGGCAGCATCATCTGGATCAACGGATTGAATCTTGGGCCGGCGGCGGGGGCGGCAGCCGACGGGCCTACGTGGCCGACGGAGTTGGGCGGCGTGCAGGTGTTGATCAACAACCGGCCTTCCCCGCTCGGTTCGGTGTCGCCGCCGCGCATTGTGGCGCAGGTTCCCTTTGAGACTCCCAACGGGCTGATGAACGTAGTGGTGCGCCGCGGGGAGCAGACATCGCGGCCGGCGCGGATTACCGTATTCGCGGTTTTCCCGGTGGTGCGCACGGCGGAAGACAAGGGTTTCGGCGAAGTGGCGGGCGCCGCGGCAGGGTCCAATTTCTCGTTTACGGCCTCCGGGTTGGGGGTCTCCGATCCCCGCGTGAACACGGGGGAATCGGCGGGCGGGGAGGCGTAGCGTCCGCGGCAGGCGGTGAGTGTTTACCTGGGCGGGGCGAAGGTGGAGGCCGATATCAAGGTGTCCACGACGCGTCCCGGGGATTTCGATATTTCGCTGCCGCTGCCGGAAGGTGCGCTGCCTGGGGATCTGTTGCTGGTGCAGGCGGCCAACCGGTTGTCGAATTTCGGGGTCTGGCGGCGGATGAACCGGTCGGATGTGACCTTCATTCCCATGCCGGAAGGAGCTCCGGCGGTGAGGGCGATGGCGGCAGCGGATCTGACGGGCGGGTTTCTGATTGCCAGCGGCGCGCGCACCGCGGAGGGCTGCTATCCGAGCGTGCTGTTCGACGTTCGGGCCAAAACGGCGTCCAACATCAGCCAGTGCCTGACCATTGGGAACCAGAATGCGAACACTCCGGTGATTGCCTCGCAGAACTCTTCGGCGCTGGCGGCGCTGGTGGGGCCGCCGCAGGGAGCGGCAGGGCAGGGAATCAGCAGCAAGGTGGCCGTTTTTCAGGCGTCCAAGCGCGACGGCATGACCGTCGATTTGCCGGGCGCGGCGACGGCGGTGACTGGAAATGCCCAGGGTGGATTTAACGCTCTGATTGCGGGCACGCCTCCGCAGGTGGCCAGTATCGATGTCGAAACGGGCGACTTGCAGGTAGGACAGCAAGGCGGCGCGGGCGGCACACAGCCGGCCGGTGGAGTTGCCATTAACCCGCTGACGTTGCAGGTGAATCTGGGCGGCGGACTGGACAAAGTGCTGACTCCGCCGGTGAATGCCGGGCAAGGGCAATTCTGGGTCGTCATCGGCAATGATCTGGACAATCCGACCGCGGCGAAACTGGCGGTGCTCAACGCGCAGGCGGAGGTCACGGCGTCGCGTGATTTTCCCGATGGATTTCTGCCGATGGTGATGCCGAATGCGCCTGCGCAGCCGGCTCCTGGTGGAGGTGGCGCGCCGGGTGGAGGCCAGGGAGGACAAGGCGGTGGACAGGGAGGCGGAGGTGTCGTGATTGTCAACCCCGGCGGTGCGGCCGCCGTGCAGGTGCGCTTCCGCGTGGCCACTTTCTTCGACGGGCCGACCCGCAATCTCTATGTCGTTGCCCGCAAGGCGGACGATTCCGCCCATGCATTGGCCGTGTTTTCGCCGAATGAAGTGAAGGCAGTGGCGACGCCGGCGGGCCGGTTCGTGGCGGCCTGCACTCCCAATGCACAGATTGCCAACATGGAGACTTCGCGGCGCATTGTGTTGATGGGCAGCAACAGTGCGGACCGGCAGTTCCGGCAGGTGTGCGGGGCGCTCAGTTTTCTGGTGCTCGATCTCGGCAATCAGGAGTTCACGGAAGTGCCCCTGCCAGGCAACGGCCAGATCAACGTCACCGGGAACGTTCCGGACCTGAACGACTTCCTGATGGCGGCGAGCACCGAAGGGGATACCGTGTTCGCCATGGACGGAGTGACTTTATCCGCTTACCGGCTGAGTCTGCCGCAAGGCGTGGTTGGCTTTCAGAACCTGCAGCCGGTGCCGGAGATGGAACTGGCTGTGGCCGTGGGCCGGGCACGGGCGCAGAACGATGGCGGCTTCCTCATTTTCGATCTGGCGAACCTGGAGGTGCGGCAACTGCTGCTGCCGGACGGATTCGCCACGGCGCAATTCGTCGGATTGTTGCCGGCCACCCGCAAACTGGTGGCGCGCGGCAACCGGCAAGGCGGATCGCAATTTCTGGTTTACGATCTGGGCAACGGGGACTTGGACATCATTCCCAACCCGCCGGGCGCCGCCTATGTAGGCAATGCTCCCGTGCCCGCCCAGCCCGGGCAACCGGCGCAGCAGCAGCCGCCGGCCATGATGCGGGTCAATGCGAAAGCGAACACGATTGAAGCGGTTACCTTGAATGAGGCTCGGGCCACTACCGGGGCAATGCTTGTGCGCATTCCGTAATGTGGCTGGCTTGCGGCTGACAGCTTGCATCGCTCCGTCTCATCTGGTACTAATTTGAGATTCGCCGAAGATCACACCAACCGTGAAGCAGGAACAGCGTACTCAGTTAGAAATGTTCGATTCGGCTATGCAACTGTTCCACAGGAGGGACTTCAGAGCGGCCAGAGAGATGTTTGCCGCGGCGGCGGAAGGGAGCAGCCGGGAGGTGGCCCACGCCGCCCGCCAACACCTTCGCATGTGCGAGCAACGGATCGGGACCCGGCCTGTGGAATTGCATAGTGCGGAGGAATATTATCACTACGGGATCGGACTGATCGCTGAGAGGAGCCTGGAGGGGGCGCGCGAAGCCCTGTCTAAGGCTGCGGCGCTTGCTCCAAAGTCGGGGCATATCCATTACTCGCTGGCCATCAGCCTGGGTTTGTTGGGAGATCTGGCCGGCGCTGCGCGGCATCTGTCCACTGCCATTCAATTGGACGGTAAGAACCGCACCATCGCCCGTACCGATCCGGATTTTCTGGAATTCGGAAGGCAGTCGCCGGTACGCGAGGTTGTATTTCCGGAGAAAAAGGAGAGAGTGACGCAACTACCTTCGTAGGTTGCACCTGCTCGAATACATGCCGTTACGAAATCCGCTGGCGCGGCGAGTCTCTTCCGAAGAGCCTGTGCGCATCCTATCCATCGGAGGAGGCACAGGCCTCTCCACATTGCTTCAGGGACTGAAGTATTACGCCAACCCCACATTATCGGGCCACGAGGCGAGCCCGGTGCGGGAACCGTTGAACCGTCCGCTGGAACTGACAGCGGTGGTGACGGTGACGGACGACGGAGGCAGCAGTGGAAGATTGCGCCGCGACTTTGACGTGCTGCCCCCCGGCGATATCCGCAACTGCATGGTTGCGCTGTCTGAGGACGCGGCGTTGTTGTCGAAGCTCTTCCAATACCGCTTTTCTGCGGGGCGCGGGTTGAAAGGCCACAGTTTCGGGAACCTGTTTCTGACGGTGTTGACGCAGATTACCGGCGATTTCGCCCATGCCGTGAAGTTGTCGAGCGAGGTGCTGGCCAGCGCCGGCCGTATCTTCCCATCGACGGCGGCGAACGTGATTCTGCAGGCGAAACTGGAAGACGGCTCCGTTGTTACCGGGGAGACGCAGATCAGTAAGGCGAAGTCGCGGATTCAGTCGATTGTGCTCAAGCCGCGCAGAGTGCATCCGTTGTCGGAGACGCTCGAAGCCATTGAGCAGGCCGACTTGATTACCTTCGGACCGGGGTCGCTGTTCACCAGCGTCATTCCGAATCTGCTGGTGAGCGGCATTCCCGAGGCTATCTCCAAATCCAATGCGATCAAAGCCTATTTCTGCAACCTGATGTGGCAGCCGACCGAGACAATGCATTTCTCGGCGGTGGATCACGTGGCGGCCATTCACAAGCACGCCAGGTGCAATCTGCTGGACTGCGTGGTGGTGAACTCGAAGGCCGTCAGCGCTCCGCACCGGCGGCGCTACGCCGCGCAACAGGCGCAACCGGTGAAGGTGGACATCGAGGCGCTGCAAGGCATGGGATTGCGGGTGGTGGAGGCCGAACTGCTGGCGCAGAGCGAGAAGGTTCGACACGATTCGCACCGTGCGGCGGCGGTTGCGGTGCGGCTGGCGTTGATGGGCAGGAGGCGGCGGCAGCGGGCGCAAAGTTTTCCTTCGGTGGCTGCGGTTTGATCATGGCCGCCGATGCAAGGATGCGCGAGGACTGGAACCGGCGCGCGCGAGAGGATGCGCACTACTACGTGGCGTTCGGGCGGCATGGCCAGGAGGAGGAGGAGTTCTACGCTACCGCGCACGAGGTGGTGTACGGGCTGGAGTATGAGCTGAATCGACTGCCGCGGGGCAATGCGCGGGAGCGGCGGGCGCTCGAGA
Organism: Bryobacterales bacterium; assembly: GCA_016789755.1. Taxonomy (GTDB): domain Bacteria; phylum Acidobacteriota; class Terriglobia; order Bryobacterales; family Bryobacteraceae; genus CADEFT01. The sequence continues at coordinate 8,462 of JAEUQG010000538.1, read as the reverse complement.
TCGGATGCGGGCCGGGCCGGCTGCTGAGGCCGCTCAGCCGCCGCTTTGGGGAGATTCACGGCGTCGATGTATCGGATGAGATGGTGGACTTGGCTCGCCGGCGGTTGCGCGATGTTCCGCATGCGCATGTGCATCTCAGCGCGGGGGCCGATTTGCGGCAGTTTGCAAGCGAGTCGTTCGATTTTGTGTACTCGTACGCCGTGTTTCAGCATATACCGGACAAAGAGGTCGTGTACTCGTATTGGCGCGAAGCGCGGCGTGTGTTGAAGACCGGCGGCCTGTTCTGGTTTCAGGTAAACGGGCTAGGGGAAAGCGACGCACCGCCCGACACCTGGAGCGGAGTGCGGTTTACGGCCGACGATCTGCGCGAGTTCGCCGATCGTTACGATTTTCAGATGTACACGCTCGAAGGGGTTCGCACGCAGTACATGTGGACCAGTTTACGGAAGCGTCCCGAAGGTTGGTATCGCCGCCTGCCCGCGGAGCGGCCCTCCACTCACGCCCGTATCCGGCGTATCTCGAATCCGCACGGCACCGAACCGGGTGTTCCCTGCGCCGGGCGCTTCGCTTGCGCCTCGTTGTGGATTACGGACCTGCATCCGGAATGCGGGCTGAACCATGTCCGCGTGCGGATCGGCGAGGAATGGGGAACGCCAAATTATATTGCCGCTCCGCTGGCCGGCGGGGAACAGCAGATGAACGTGCTGCTGCCGGAGCATGTGCCCACCGGGTTGGCGCCCGTGCAGTTGGAGTGGCTTGGAGGCCAGGTGGGCGCCGCGGCGATCATGCGCGTGGTGCCGCCCAGCCCCCAGGTGCCGCGATTGTTGTCGGTTACCGACGCGACCGATCTGTTGTCCGGCGCGCGCATCACGCATGGAAATATCAAGGCCATTCTGGAGGAAGTCGCCGATCCCGCGGATGTGTCGTTTCGCCTCGATGGAGCGCCTCTGGCGCCGTCGATGGTGCACTGGGCCGACCGGCGCACGCCGCGAGTGGAACTGGTGCTGCCGGTGCCGGAAGGGGCTGGACCGGGTTGGCACACGTTGGAGGTGCAGGCTCGCAAGCAGCGGTTTGCCCCGGTGGCGATTGAAATCGTCAGCGCTCCAGGAAGCCTGATAAAATAGAAGAGCGCGTGAAACCAATCGCCGTAGTCCTTATCGTATTGCTGGCCACCTGGACTCTCTTTTCGGCTCCCACCGGAGCAAAGAAGAAGTCCGCCCCGAAAGCCGCCGTCAAATCTTCCGCGAAGAACACATCGGGCAAGAAGACGGCTGCCAGGAAGACGGCCGGCAAGACCTCCTATCGGAAAGCACCCAGCACGAAATCGTCGCGCTATGCGCGGGGCCGCTACAAGGCGCCCGCCCAGCCGCGCGGACAATCGGAACCGACGCCGGATCGTTACCGCGAAATCCAGCAGGCTCTTGCAGCAAAAGGATATCTCGGAGGCGAACCGACCGGTAAGTGGGATGCCGGCTCGATGGATGCCTTGAAGCGTTTTCAGCAGGATCAGAACCTGAACGCCAGCGGCAAGCTTGACTCGCTCAGTTTGATCGCGTTGGGATTAGGACCCCAGCGAACTCAAAACAGCGCGCAAGCGAGGCCTCAATGATAATTGGCGTACCCAAAGAAATCAAAGATCACGAAACTCGAGTCGCCCTGGTTCCCAGCAGCGTCACCGCTCTGCGGGAACATGGCCATGAAGTATTAGTGCAAACCGGCGCAGGGCTGGGGAGCACGATTCCCGACTCCGACTATGTCGCCGCGGGCGCGATGATGATCGACCGCGCGGCCGATGTCTGGTCGAAGTCCGACCTGGTGGTGAAGGTGAAGGAACCACAGTCGGCCGAGACGCCTTTTTTCCGTCCCGGACTGACGTTGTTCACTTACCTGCACCTTGCTCCGTTGCCCGCTTTGACGTCGGAGCTGGTGAATTCGAAGGTGAATGCGGTGGCCTATGAGACCATCCGCGAGGAAGACGGCTCGCTGCCGCTGCTCACGCCGATGAGCGAGGTGGCGGGGCGCATGTCGGTGCAGGTGGGGGCGCAATATCTGGAAGCTCCCAATGGCGGACGCGGCATCCTGCTGGGAGGCATTCCCGGTGTGGCCCCGGCGAACGTCGTTATCATCGGCGGCGGGGTGGTGGGCCACAACGCGGCGAAGATTGCCACCGGGCTGGGCGCGGACGTGACGCTGATTGACAAGAACCTCAACCGGCTGCGGGAAATCGACGATATTTTCAATGGGCATGTGATGACGCTGGCCTCGAATTCCTGGACCATCGGCGAGGCGGTGCGCAATGCCGATCTGGTGGTGGGCGCGGTGCTGGTGCCGGGGGCGGCTGCCCCGCGGCTGGTCAAGCACGAGATGATCAAGCGCATGAAGAAAGGCGCGGTGATTGTGGACGTGGCCATCGACCAGGGCGGCTGCTTTGAAACGGCGAAGCCGACCACGCATTCCCATCCCACCTATGTGGTGGATGATGTGGTGCACTATTGCGTGTCGAATATGCCCGCCGCGGTGCCGCACACTTCTACTTACGGCCTGACGAACGCTACATTCCCATATCTGCTGGAAATTGCGAATAAGGGGCTGGAGCGCGCCAGCATGGAAAGCAACGCCATTCGCGAAGGGATTAATACCTATCGCGGTGAGATTGTCTATCCGGCGGTGGCGGAATCGCAAGGGCGGAAGTGGAAGGATCTGGCGGCGGTTCTGTAGCTGCAAGTAGTGGCGGCCGACCCGATGTGAACTTTATCAGTCACAGACGTTGAGATTTTTGTAAGTGGTTGAAAAATAATGGGGACGGGCTGCGTTCCGGCATCGTTCCCTACATCCGCCACGACTACAATGAAACCAGATGGATGGCTTTGAGCCCTGCCCTTGAGGCGGGACGGTGGTGGAATGGCTGGGCCGGCAGTTCCTAGAGCGGGAATTGCCGGCCTTTTCCCTTTTTGGAGGCTGGAGATCAATTTCTATGTGGACGACTTCCCTGGACAACGGCCGCAAGCCCGTGAAGAGAACGGCCGGGAGCGCAGCACCGGGGGCGGCCAAATCGGGTGCCGGGCCGGCGCTCGATCCGGATTATGTCCGGCTGGTGCGGATTCTCGATGAGCACCCCGACGCCAAGCGCCAGGTGATCGAGACTTTGACGAGGAAGGGCTGAACCAATGGAATTGCTGGACCATCTCGATCCGGTGACCTTTGCCCACTCGTTCCTGGGGTTCACGCCAGACGCGCGCCAGTTGGAATTATTGCGCTCGGACGCCCACCGTTGCATCGTGAATTGCACGCGGCAGTGGGGCAAGTCGACGGTCACCGCCGTCAAGTGCGTGCATCATGCCTATGTTCATCCGGAGAGCCTGGTTCTCGTGCTCAGTCCGAGCGGGCGGCAAAGCGCCGAGTTTCTGCGCAAGGCGTCGGGTTTCGTCAAACGGCTGGGAATACGGCCGCGCGGGGATGGGGATAACGAAATCTCGCTGATGCTGCCGAACGGGAGCCGGATTGTGGGTCTGCCGAGTACCGAGGAAAGAATCCGCGGATTCTCGTCCGTCGGTCTGATGATCATCGATGAAGCCTCGCGCGTGAGCGATAAGCTCTATCACGCGGTGCGCCCGATGCTGGCGGTAGGCGGCCGGGGCGGGATCGGGGGCGATCTGTGGTTGATGAGCACCCCCAACGGGAAGACGGGGTTTTTCTACGACACCTGGGCCAAGGGCGGCCCGTCGTGGACCCGTATTCGGGTGCCGGCGACGGAATGCCCGCGTATTTCCCCGCAATTTCTGGAAGAAGAGCGCAAATCCAACAGCGACCGTTTCTTCCGGCAGGAGTACATGTGCGATTTCCTCGACCGCGACGACGGCGCGTTTCGCGACGATTGGATCGAAGACGCTTTGCGCCAGGATGTGCCTCCGTTGGGTCGCCCCGATACGCCGATGGCGGGCTGGACGATCGACGAATCGACGCGGCGCTTTTTCGTCGGGTTGGATTTGGGGCAGCGTCAGGACTACACGGCAATCGCCGTCATTGAACGGCATACGATCAAGTCCGCGGACCTGGACGCGGGCACGCGCAGCCACCACGAAAAGATACGCTATCGCTGCCGGTGTCTTCGGCGGTTGCCGTTGGGGCTCGGTTATGTGGAGGTGGTGGAGAAAGTGATTGCGCTGATGCAATCGCGGGAACTGGTGGACCGCTCGACGTTGGTGGTGGATGCGAGCGGTGTGGGATCGCCGGTGGTGGAGATGTTGCGCAAGAGCGCCAAATGCCCGCTCGATCCGGTCACCATTACCGGTGGGCAGAACGTAAAAGTGGACCACTACGGCTACAAAATGCCCCGGCGGGAACTGATGTCGCAACTGGCCTTGATGCTGGAGAAACGGGAATTGGAAATTTCCGCGCACGCCGGCGAGATCGATCACATCCGGGACGAACTGCGCAACCTGCGGCTGCGGATGAATACCAAGGGGCAGGAAAATTACGACCCGGAGAAGGAATCCGTGCACGACGATCTGGTGATCGCCATGGCATTGGCATTCTGGAAGGCCAAGCGGTCACAGCCGTCGATTTGGGGGATGCACCGGATTTTCTAGCGCATCGACTCCAGCTTGAATTCGACTTTGCGTTCCTTATTCAACTGCTCGCTGAGGATCCTGTCCAGGGCGCCGGCCGGCACGATCCGCTTCGAGAATGCGCTGGTCACGAAATGCAGGTCGCCGGCTTGTTCCCAATACGCAATCGCCGCCACGATGGAACTATCCTTGAACGCCAGCAACGTGATGGTCGGCTTGGAGGAATCGGCAGCGGCCGCTTCGGCGACTTCGGCCGATTTGGGCGCCGCTGCCGGCTGGCGCGCGGCGGGCGGATGGACGCGCACATCGCCGCCCTGAACTTCCGTGCGAGGCAGCCGTGCCTCGGGCAAATCGTCGTATTCCTTCATCTGCGGACGCACCTGTTCCGGGCTGTAATACTGATTGATGATCACCGAAGGGCTCGGCTGCACCTGGGCCGGCACGGGGACCGGAACGTATTCCGGCACGGTGGCGACATAGCCGGTGGTGATCGGCAAGCCCCACGGCACGGCCACCGTCCGGGCGCCGCGCGGCGACCAGTTGTGTCCGGGCGTTCGCACCGAATTCGAGTAAACCCCGGGGCCCATCGGAATCACCCTTCCGGTTTGGGGCAACGAACTGACGGTTGCTCCCAATCCCGAAGCGAATCCAGTGGAGTTGATGGAACCCACCATCTGGCCGGTGGAAACGCCTCCGTACATCCCGCGTTGCTGCGCCGAAGCAGGCGCCAACACTACTGCCACCATTAGGATCGCCAGCCGCATGCGAGGAATACTCCTTCCGATTACGAGAGTAGCTGGAAACATAGACGGCGGCAATAGCCGCGCCGTTTACTGCTTTTTCAGGCGCGAGAACACGCGGTCGCGGAGCCAGTGTTCGTCCCACCATTCCACTGGGTTAACCGGTACCCCCTCCAGGAGAATCGTGAAGTGCAGATGGTCCCCGCCGGCAAGTCCGGTGGTGCCGCTGCGCCCGATCGATTGGCGCTTCTTCACGCTGTCTCCCGCCTTGACGGAGAACTCGCTCAGGTGGGCATACAGGCTCTGCAATCCCCACCCGTGATCGATCACCACGGCGTTGCCGTAGATGCCCAGGCGTCCGGCGAAGATCACGACGCCGTCGTTGGAGGCGGTGACAGGGGCGCGGGCCGTGGTGGCGAGATCGAACCCCAAATGCACCTGCTCATCGATGCTTTGGCCTTTATAGAAGTACGTCCGGTAGTCGCAATACTGCGCTTCCACCTGAGAATTCGTCAACTGTTGGAACGGCCCGTTCCACAGCATCCGGCCGGCGGTTTTCAACCGCAGATCGGCCAACTGCTGATTGTTCAGTTGCCTCATGTCCTTGTTAATCTTCACGAAGCGGGCGACTTCGACGCCTTTCCCGCCGAGATCCAATTCCTGAAACACCTTGTTCAGGAAGGCATCGTCGAGCAGGATTTCGCGGCGGCGGAACTGCTTGCGGGTGATATTGTGGCGGATGCGGCTGATGGCCTCCATGCCCGATGGATTCGTGGCGTAGACCAGCGGCACTTCACCCTCGGGCAAGTCGTGGGGCAGGGCGAAGAAGGCAATGCGCCGATCCGGACCCGGGCCACCCGGCATCGGCCAGCTACGAAAACGGTACTTCCCCACGCGCACACCCGATTCGGTGACGTAGCCGCTAGTGGTGAAGGCGATTGCGCCCGCTCCGCCCAGTGTGGCCACAATCTCGTCCTCGTCCGCCGTTACCCCAGGTGGTTTGGAAATAATTTCCACCGGCAGCCGCAATGTTACGCTGCGGCCGGCGAGATCGTTCGACACGGCATCCAGGCGCAGCGTTGCTTTCCCATCCGCCACCCCTGAGGCGGACTGCTTGCCTGCCGTGAACTCGGCGACGGCCGGCGCCGCAGGTTTGCGGAACAGGCTCCAGCGGAGGGAAGGGAACTCGCGTTGATAGACAGGGAAGGACTTGCCCCCTTGCTCGATGGCAGCGGACAGGCGGCGGACGCCATTTCGGTTTACTGCCAATAGCTTAACAGGTGTTGCTTCGCCTAATACTTTGACCGGGGATTGGACGAGCACCTGCGGCGTAGTGGAGCGGAAGTAGAGCGCTGCCAGCAAGACAATGCCAATCAGGCAAAGAATGAAGAAAGGAACCCAAAGTCGAACACGAGACATCGTTTATTCAAACAACCCCATTTGCTCTTTCGGAGTGGGCTTGGCCTTTGCCTTAGCCCGTTGCGGACTGCCGACGACGGCCAGAACCTGAAATCCCGTCACTGCCTGGCGCGGTACGAACACCCTCTGGATGTTCGATGAGGCGTCGGGCGGCGTAAAGGAGAAACCATACGGTTCGACAGCTAGCAAGTTATTGGCCATCAGGCCTTCCAGTTGATCGTTGTCCCGAAAATACATGCGCACCCATAGTCCCTGGGATTTGGGGCGGGTGGTAAAGACTCGCTTCTCGTTCGGATCGGGGGCCTCGAATTCGCGCACGAGGGAGACAGACTTGATTTCTTCGTAAGGAATAACAAGGAGGGCGCCGGAGGGATTGAGCATCTCTACGCCGTTGGGCAGAAGGTAAGCGCCAAGATTCAAGTATCCATACAGGTTTTCCTTGTCAAACCGTTGAATCAAGGCCTTTTTGCTGGTCGATGCAGCCACTCCGGATCCTTTCGCCGATCACTGCGCGTTCCCTCAAAACACGCGCAAACTGTTCAAAACACTATTGCGGATATTGTATCATTGGCTCAATGCCATTCCACGCCTCTGTGTCCGCGGCCCGTGAGGCGTATCTTGATTTCTGCCGGATGGAGAAGGGACTGGCCGCAAACTCAGTGGACGCCTACGGGCGGGACCTGGCCCGGCTGGCTGACTTTGCATCGCAACGGACGGACGGGGATCTGCCGGATTCGGCTGGACTGCTGTCTTACCTGGACGATTTGTACAAGGCGGGGCTAGGCAGCCGGTCGATTGCCCGCCATGTGAGCACGATCAAGAATCTATATTCCTTCCTGCTGCGGGAAGGAAAGATCAGCGAGGATCCGACGGCTGCCTTGCCGGTGTTGCGGCAGCCGCGCAAGATCCCCAAGTATCTGAACGCCGGACAGGTGGACGCGCTCGAAGCGGCTCCGGATCCGGGTAAGCCGAACGGGCTGCGTGACCGGGCGATGCTTGCTTTGTTGTATGCAAGCGGTCTGCGGGTGAGCGAGTTGTGTTCGCTGCAAATGACGGATCTGAACCTGGAGATGGGGTTGGTTCGAGTGACCGGAAAAGGAAACAAAGAACGGCTGGTCCCGATGGGAAGCGAAGCCGTCAAGGAAATCCGGAACTGGATGGAGCAGGGCCGTCCGGCGGTACTGAAGGGCCGCCCGAGTCAGTTCGTCTTCGTCACCGGCCGCGGCTCAAAGCTGACTCGCCAGGGATTTTGGAAGGCGCTCGGCGGTTACGGCAAGCAGGCAGGTATTTTTCGTGGCTTGAGCCCGCACGTATTGCGGCACACGTTTGCCACCCACATGTTGGAGGGCGGCGCGGATCTGCGCAGCCTGCAAACGATGCTCGGCCACGCGGACATAGGCACCACGCAGATCTACACGCACGTCGCAAAGTCACGTTTGCGGGCGGCGGTGGACTCTCATCACCCACGCGCATGAGGATCTTGACGACATGAGCGACTACATGTTCATGCTGGAAAACCACCTCAACGCCGGGCAGGCCAAGTGCCTCGCCCGGCTGCAGGCGAGTTGCGATGCCGCGGGCGTCAACGTGTTTCTGGCCGGCGGAGCGATGCGGGACATGCTCGGCGGTTTCCCCATCCGCGACCTCGACTTCGTTGTCGAGACCAACGGCATCAAACTGGCCAAGGAACTGGCGCCGGACTTGAACGCCACCATCGCCACGATGGACGAGGCCC
>JAEUQG010000481.1 GCA_016789755.1 Bryobacterales bacterium | reverse complement strand
TCCGGTGCGGAAGATCGCCGACGAAAACGTCACGCCGCTGGGTTTCGGGGCTGAGGGCGCTGAGGCAAGCTACTTCCAGAATCTATTGCGGGAGGATGCCATCGACGTTGTACGGCCGGAGCTGGCGCTGCACGGCATCAGCGGGGTTCGCAAGATTGCCGCGCTGGCCGAGACGTACTATGCGGCAGTGGCTCCGCGGCACGGCGAGGGCCCCATCAACACGGCGGCAGCACTGCATTTGGCGGCCAGCCTTCCCAACTTCTTCATCCAGCACATTCCCACCGCGGCTACGGCTGCCGACCGCGAGATGCGGGCCGCCATCGCGGGGGGAGGCGTGGAGTCTGTGCGCGACGGATTCGCCGCGCTGAACAATCAGCCTGGCCTGGGCATCAGCGTCGAGCGACAGGCCATCGAGCGCTATGGGAGCCCCATCGTATGAAACGCCGCCGCTTTTTTCAAGGTCTTGCCGCGGGCGCGCTGGCCGCACCTGCCGGGGAAGCGTCCGATCTGTGCGGCTGTGCGCCGATGATGCAGACGCGGCAACCGGTAGGCGCGGATGCATTCCAATCCACCGGCTCGCGCTTCCGCATCACCGGCATGAAGGTGTTCGGTGTCTCGCTCACGCCCGATTCCGACCGGCCCTATGTTTTCGTGAAGCTGGAAACCAATCAGGGTGTCACCGGCTGGGGCGAAGGCACGTTGGAGGGGAAAGCCGCGGCGGTGATGGCATGCATCGAGGATTTCCGCGAGTTCCTTACCGGCGCCGATCCGATGCAGGTGGAGCATATCTGGCAATCGATGTACGTGCACAGCTTTTATCGTGCCGGCCCGGTGATTGGCTCAGCGATGTCGGGCATCGACCAGGCGTTGTGGGACATTCGGGGCAAAGCCTTGGGGATGCCGGTGTACCAGCTTTTGGGTGGCCCGATGGACGCGCGGGGCGTGCGCGGGTATTACCATGTGCGCGCCGGCAATCTGGAGCAACTGCGCGCCGTAAGGGCGTCGGCGGCCGAACAGGGCATCACGTGTTTCAAGAGCGGGATTCCCGGCTACTACGAGTGGATCGAAACACGCGCCTCCATCCGCCGCGCGGTGCGGCAACTGGAGATGTTGCGCGAGGGGTTGGGACCCGATATCGACATTGGCGTTGACTTCCATGCCAAAACGAGCCCGTCGGTTGCTTCGATTCTGATCAAGGAAGCCGAGCCGCTGCATCTGCTGTTTATTGAAGAACCATGTCCGCCGGAGAACGTGCGGGCGATGGCGAAAATTACCCGGCGGTCGACGACGCCGATCGCCACGGGAGAGCGGCTGGTCGCCTCCTACTCCGTTCAACAACTGGTGGAGATGGGCGTGGTGGATATCATCCAGACCGACATCAACCATTGCGGCGGAATCACCGCGCTGTGGAAGATCGGCGCGCTGGCCGAGCAGGCCGGTATTTCACTGGCGCCGCACGCCTGCGAAGGCCCCATCGGAGGGTTGGCCACGCTGCACGTCGATGCCGCCACGCCGAACTTTCTGGTGCAGGAAATCTGCAGCGGCGTGCAGCCGGAGATGAAGGAGAAGGTGTGGGAGGAATGGCTTGGATTTCCCGCCATGCGCATGGTGGACGGGAGGTTCCCGCTGCCAAAGAAACCGGGACTGGGCTTCGAACTAAGCGAGGACAAACTGAAGAAGTATCCGTTTGGGGGCACCAGACCGATGGCTCGTGTCTTTCACGCGGATGGATCCGTGGCGGCATGGTAGGTCTGTTGGCGGTTCTGTTTGCGGATTTCGCGTGCGGGCAGATGAAGCAGAACCCGTCGCCGATGGTGGAACATCGCAGAGCGCATCCCCGCCTGGCGGAGTCGAAACCAAGCGGAGAGCGTTTTGTTTTGTCTGTAGGGAGTCTGTTCGTGCCGCCCCATCCGCGCGGTCTGCTGGTGTTCTTCCATGGAGGCAAGTGGCTTCCCGAAGCTGCGGCGGCGCGCAACAGGATGGCAGCCATCAGCGTTCAGATCGGCGCCGGAAGCGGCGTGTATAGCGCTGCGTTTCAGGATATTGCACGGTTCGCGCAGTTGCTGGAGGAAGCCGAGTCGAAGGCCGGGCGAAAATTCAGGAGAATCACCATCGGCGGATGGAGCGCCGGTTGCGGCGCGCTGCGGTCCATTCTCAGGCACCGGCCCGCCTACGAACGGATTGATGCCGTGCTGTGCATCGATGGGATGCACACAGGATATGTGGACGGCGCGCCTGGGCCGCTGGAATCGAGGATTGATGGTGCCCCGCTTGCGGTTTGGCGCGATCTGGGGCGCGACGCCATCGCGCGGCGAAAGCGGTTCCTGGTGACGCACTCGGAGATCTTTCCCGGAACTTTTGCCAGCACCACGGAGACGGCTGACTGGCTGCTCAGCGAGTTGGGATTGAAGGCAAGACCGGTGCTGCGGTGGGGCCCGATGGGGACGCAACAGACGAGTTCCAGCAAGGCTGGAAAGTTCGAGTTGCGGGGCTATGCGGGCAACAGTGCTCCCGACCACGTCGACCAGTTGCACTCATTGGCTGATTACATACGCGCTTTGTGGTAGGAGGGAAGTCAGCAAGCGGACGGTGCTTACATCGCGATGGGCGTGCTTTCCGCCTTGCGATTGCCCCAGCGCACGAGTGTCTTGCGCAGTTCGTCCAACTGTACCGGTTTGGGGAGAAAATCGTCCATGCCGACGCTGAGGCAGCGCTCCCGATCCCCTTCCAGAGCATTGGCGGTCATGGCGACGATGGCCGTGCGAGGTCTGCTCATCGAGGACTCGCGGCGCCGCAGTTCCATGGTCGCCTCATAGCCATCCAGTTCCGGCATCTGGCAGTCCATGAGGATCAGATCGTACGAAGTCGATTCCCAACGCAGCAAGGCCTCTCTGCCGTTCACGGCCAGATCGGCATGATAGCCGTATTTTTCGAGTAGCCGCAGGGCGAGTTTCTGGTTGACGGGATTGTCTTCCGCCACCAGAACGCGCATCGGAACAGGCTTCTCATAGACAACGCGTTGCGTGCGCGGGGGCAGCAATGCGGCCTCGAGACTTCGTATGCCGAAACAGGCGGCAGCGGCCTGGAAGAGGTCGCGAGGCCGGGCGGGCTTGGCGAGAATGGTCGTTGCACCGGCAGCCTCCAGCATCATTCGATCGGCGCGCCTTCGCGACGATGTAAGGACGATGATTTGAACAGCGCCAAGGTCTGCTTCGGCCTGGAGCGAGCGGCAGAGATCGTAAGCATCCAGCCCCGCGCCGTGGTCGATGACGACCAGACGAATGCCGTCCGATGGAGTGGCGGCGCGCAGACTCTCCAGCGCCTGCGTCGCGTCGGGTGACTGGGAAACCGCCAATCCGGCCGCGGTGAACATGTCCGAGAGCATGGAACGGGCAGGCTCGTGCGTTCCAATCACGAGCATGGGTTGGCCCTTTGCCTGGCCCAGCCCGCACGCCTGACTGAGAGGCTCGGCGCCGGCGGAGACCTCCACCGGCAACGTGAACATGAAGGCCGTCCCTTTGCCGGGATCGCTCTCCACCTGAATCGACCCGCCCATGAGTTTTAGCAGCCGGTGGCAAATGGCCAGGCCCAACCCCGTGCCTCCGTACTTGCGCGTCGTGGAAGCATCGGCTTGCATGAACTGCTGGAACAACTGCCCCTGCTTGTCCTTGGGAATCCCGATGCCGGTGTCTTTGACGGTGACGCGGAGTTCGGCGCGGACTCCCTTCCCCGGCGCGACTTCGGCCTCCACGCTCACGTAGCCGGCTTCAGTAAATTTCACCGCGTTGCCCATCAAGTTGAGAAGAATCTGGCGCAGCCGGGCCGGGTCGGCAATGAGCACCTCGGGGACATCGGGGCTCACCTTCATCAACAGTTCGATTCCCTTTTCGCGGGCCTTGGGAGCCAGCAAATTCACCACTTCGCCGAGGTTCGATTCGAGATCGAAGGCGACGCTCTCCACTTCGAGTTTTCCGGCCTCAATCTTCGAGATATCCAGAATGTCGTTGAGTACGCGAAGAAGAGATTCGGCCGAATGCCGCACCGTTTCGGCATATTCGCGCTGCTCTGTGCTGAGCTCGGTTTCCAGCAGCAGCCCGGTCATCCCGAGCACGCCGTGCATCGGCGTTCGGATCTCATGGCTCATGTGAGCGAGGAAATCGCTCTTGGCGCGCGCCGCGAGTTCGGCCCTGCGATGGGCATCCCGCAGCTCGCCGAGCATGGTCTGCAATTCCTGTTCGGCCAGCTTGCGGGCGGTGATGTCGCTGACCGAACCGGCCATGCGCCGGGCGCGTCCATCCGAGCCCCAGACGGCCAAGCCACGGGCGCGAAACCATCCGTAATTGCCGCCGCCGGTCTGCACACGGCATTCGATGTCGAAGGGCGTGCGGTTGCGCAGGTGCTCGCGCAAGGCGCTCTCGACTCCGGGAAGATCGTCGGGGTGAACACGGCCGGTGAAGAAGCGGATGGAATCGACAACTTCATTGCTCTGCGCGCCGACCAGTTCCAGAAACCGCGGCGAATAGTAGATGGCGCCCCCGCGAATGTCCCAGTCCCAAACGCCGTCGTTCGATCCGCGCACGGCCAACTCAAAGCGAAGCTTGCCGGCGCGCAATTCCTTTTCGAGCTGCTTCCGTCGGGTGACGTCCTGCAAGAGCCACACCTCGCCGTCCTCGTAGGCATAGGCGGCAATTTCAAAGGAGCGCTCGACGCCGTCCTTGCGATAGAAGCGGACCAGCCGTGGGGCGGGAAATCCCCTCGCGCGCGAGTGATCGTGCTGCTGCCGCGCTTCGGCGGCGCGCTCCCGGCCGAGGAGGCGGAACCAGTCGCCGACGCTCGAGATCTCCTCGCGGCGGTAGCCCGTAAGCAATTCCACTTCACGGTTCAACAGCAGGAAGTCGCCTTTGCAGTAGACGGCGCCGGCGGGCAGGTTCTCCACCAGCAGTCGTAACTGCTGCTCGGAGGCGCGCAGGGCTTCCTCGACACGCTTGCTGGCATCGATGTCCACAAGCGTGCCGAGATAACCGGTCAGCCCGCCAGCCTCGTCGCGCAAAGCAACGGCGCGGCACGTGGCCCAGGAGGGTTTGCGGTCCTTCCGCTGCACGCGGCATTCCGCCTGGAACTCGCCGCCGTGGCGCAGTGTTTGCTCCCACTGCGCCAGGATGGGCGTGCGGTCCTCCGGATGCAGATGCTGCGTCCAGACTTGACCCCGCGCTTCCTCCGCAGTGGCGCCGGTCATTTGACTCCAACGTTCGTTCGCGAAGAGAATCTCCCCTTCCGGGTCCGTCAGAAAGATCCCTACCGGAGCATTCCGCGTGAGGGCCTCGAAGCGCTGTTTGTTGGCCCACAGGACGCTCTCTTCCTTCTTTCGTTCGATCGCCAGACCGGCCAGTTCCGCCGAGGCTTCAATCACCCCGAGTTCGGCCGCGCCGGGCGTGCGGGGTTCGGAGTGAAACACGGTGAGGGCGCCGAGCACCATCCTCCGCCGGTCACGCACGGGAACCGTCCAGGCGGCGCGCAACCCCCTTTGGATCGCCATGGCCCGTACCTGGCGCCATGCCGGGTCGCGCCCAATATCGTCGGTGATCACCGCCCTGTTGAAGTACACCGCGGCTGCCGGTGAACCGTTTCCGGGCATGACGGGCAGTTCGCCGAACTCCTGTTGGAACTCCGGCGGCAGAGAGGGCATGTAATTGCGGTCGAATTTCTGCCTGCTGTCATTGAGCAGTTGGAGCGCACAGTACGCCATCGGCCACATGAAGTCGATATTGGTGAGAATGGCCGTCATCACCTGATCGAGAGCGGCGCCGCCGGCAAGCATTTTGAGAACTTCACGTTCCCCTTCCAATGCGTTGGTGGCGGTTTGCAGTTCGAGAGCCACCTGTTTCTGCTCCGTGATGTCCTGGGTGGTGCCGAACAGGCGCAGAGCTTCGCCGCTGGGCTTGAACAAGGCTTTGCCACGGGCGCGGCAAACCCGCAGCGTCCCGGTGGTGGTCATCAGCCGGAACTCGAAGTCATATGGCCGCCTGTCGCGGAGCGCTTTCTCGACGGCCTGGGTAAAGTCGGTGCGGTCCTCCGGATGCACCATTTCGAGGAACCGTTCCAGCCGCAGCGGCTCGGCGTGGGTCAGCCCGGTCAGGCGGTAGTTCTCCTCCGACCAGATTTCCGTTCCGGTAGGAAGGTCCCACTCCCAATGTCCCAGCCGCGCCATCTGTTCGGCTTCGCGCAGCAACGCCGCACCATGCCGCTGTTCCGCCTCAGCGGCGACGCGGTGAGAGACGTCAAGCAGGATCGTGCGGATACCATTGGTTGTGCCGTCGGGGGCGGCGAGCGGCATGGGATGCAACTCGAGAAAACGGGGTTGCCCATCCGAGCCAAGGAATTCGCGCACGAAAGGCCTCCACGCCCGGTCTCCGGACAACATTTCGAGGACTTCGCGACGGCCCTCTTCGCGCTGCGCGGGCGGCATCAGTTCCCACAACGGCTTGCCCAGCAACTGTTCGGCGGAATAGCCCAAGACCCCGCACACTGCGTCGTTCGCAGCTTGCACCAACCCGTCACCGTCGATTTCCTGATACGCAAAGGGAGCTTCTGCAAAGCCATTCTGGCGCGGGTCCAATGTGTCCTCCCTCATATCCTTGATCGGCGAGAAAAGAGAGAGTTTGAGGAAACAGGATGGGACAGCGCAGGAATCGCATAGCCCCCCAGGTTCTATTCCATGCGTTTTGCCAACTGATCGCGTCCGTTCTGGTGGAGCGTGACCGCGGTCGCTTTGCCATCCCCTTCCGAAGCGAACGTCAACTGCGCTTCAACAACTTTCAGGAAAAACTTCTTTTCGCTTTCGGCAAACACCTCGAACCGGGGCTGCCCGGTCAGTTGCACGAACAGCCTGCCGGACTCGCTGGTGACACCGAGAACAATGCCGGGCGCAAACGAATAGCGGCCCGTGTAGCGGTCCAAAACGGTTTGGGGCAGGACAATCTCCTTGCGAAACTCTTGCAGTTTGCGCGAGGGGTCGAGCAGATGCAGTCCGATGTCGTCGGCACTGAAGAAGGTATTGGTCAGGACGACTACGCCTCGGCCGCTTTTCGGCGCGAAACCGGCAAAGGAGCGGTAGCCGCCTGTTCCGCCGTTGTGCCACACGATCTCGCGGTCGCCCTCGAACACATGCCATCCGAGCCCGACCGTGAGAGAGGGTCCGGCGGGCTTTCGCGCGGCCAGCGCCCGTTCCAGTTTCTCGCCCAGTTTGCCCGCCATGGCCGCATCGAGCAGGCGAAGCATGTCGTTGGCGGTAGAGCGAACCGCGCCGGCCCCGGCAAGGGCATCGAGATCCCAGTTCTTCGCGGGCTGCAGATCGGGACCGTGGCCTTGCGCCAGACGGGCCTGCATTGCTGGAGTGAGCGCAATGCGGGTGTCGCGCATGCCGAGCGGGTCGCAGATACGCTCGCGGAGCAGTTCTTCGTAGTTCTTGCCTGCGCGGCGGGCCAGCAGGTGGCCGAGAAGCCCTGCGCCGAGATTGGAATATTCGTAACCTGCCCCAGGGTCGCGACCCAGAGCGTGCCCGGCGAGGAATTCGTATAACAACGCTGGGGTGTAATCGGCATAGGGATTGGCCGGATCGGCAGGCTTCAGGTTGCCGGGCAGACGCGGCAGGCCGCTATGATGGGTGGCGAGATCGCGCAAGGTGATGGCACGGCCGCCGCGCTGGGGCATGGCAGTCCCTTCGGGCAGGTATTTCTGGGCCGGATCGTCCAGCGACACCTCCCCCCGGATGGCCATGTCTGCAAGCAGGAGTCCGGTGAACGCCTTGGTGACGGATCCGATCTCAAAGACGGTGTCGCCGTCAAGGGGCCGCGCATCGGCCGCCGCGCGCTTGCCGTGGACGATCACCCTCTTGCCGGACTCATCGACTATGCCCACTACCAGCCCGACGTTGCGCTTGTGCTCATCGATGCGGGAGCGGAGGATGTTGCGCACCGTATCCGTGCTTATCTGGGCGCTGAGCAGAGCGCCGCCAACCATCGACAGAATGGCGATTTTCATAGAGAATCCAACTCCTTGTCCAGTTTCCGCGCCGCATGGGCGTTCAGTCTGCCGACAGCCAGGAAGACAGCCGCGGCGATGCCGCCGGAGATGGCGGACCGGCCCCAACGCTCGGGATGCTCCCACAATCCGCCTGCGAGCCACATCGCCAACCCCGGCGTCATCGGGCCCAGGTACCACTTCCAGACGCCGCGCAACAGATCGCGCTGGCGCTCCAGTTGCTTGCGGTACCAATCGCGCGAGACCGTGGCGCCGTGCTGCAGCGGCTCCGCCGAGCCCTTGCGGTACAAGTGCGCGCAGACGAGGGCGATACCCGCCAGAAGTAGCAGGGCGCCGGCGCGTATGTGCCAGGGAGTTCGGGCAACCAGCATCCCTACGCAACAGGCTGCGACGAACAGAGCAGCGTAGTACTCGCGCCAGTTGCGGCGGCGGATGCGGGCATCGAATTCTGCCGCTTTGCGGCGCAACTCTTCCAACTCCATGGGCTGCGATTGCTCCTCCTGAGACTGCCAAAGCTGGCGTAAGGACTCGGGGTTCATCGTCGTCCTCCTTCGGCGAACTGACGCGCCAGAACCTGCTTCAGGCGGTGGATGCGCACCGCGACGCTGCCGGCGGAATCCCCGGTGATCTCGCCGATCTCGGCCGCTTCCATTCCTTCCAGGTACAGGAGCACCGTCTGCCGGTCGAGCGGCTTAAGCTTCCGCACCAGCGCCATCAGGCGTTCCATTGCCAATTGACGGTCGGCCGCGGCAGGCCCCTGTCCGTCATCGGCGACGTCGAGATCTTCCAAACTGACCGTCCCTGCCGTGCGCTTATGGCGCATGGCGTAGGACACCGCCGTATTGTGCGCCACCCGATACACCCACGTGCGGACAGAACAACGGGAGTCAAAGACGGCCATGCTGCGCCAAATGGCGATGTGGATTTCCTGCTCCAGATCCCGGCGTTTTTCTGCGTCGAACTCGTAGCCGCGGGCCAACCGCGCCCACATTGCGCCGTGCTCGCGCGCCGCTTCGCGGTAGCGATGCTCTTGTTCCCGGCTGTCGGTCTGTCCCGCGGAGGCCATTTCCCCTCATCACGGATAGTCTCACGCAACGAACTGTTTCTTACAATTTTTTTCGCGGGCGCTATACTCTAACCGTGCGAACCTATCTCCTGTTCTTCGGACTGGCCTGCGCGGCCTCCGCCCAGCCGGCATCCACCGGCAAATGGATCCAGCTCTTCAACGGTAAGGACCTCAAGGACTGGCACGTGAAGATCACCGGCCACGAACTGGACGACAACTTCGGCAACACCTTTCGCGTGGAGAACGGAGTCATGAAGGTCTCCTACGAAAAGTATTCCACGTTCGGAAACAAGTTCGGACACATTTTCTACAAGACCAAGTTCTCGCGCTATGTCATTGCCGCCGAGTACCGCTTTGTCGGCGCGCAGGCGCCGGACGGCCCGGGTTGGGCGACGCGCAACAGCGGCATCATGGTGCATTCGCAGGACCCGAAGACGATGGGAAAGGATCAGGATTTCCCCATTTCGATTGAAGTGCAGTTGCTCGGCGGCGATGGCGAGAAGCCGCGGACAACGGCCAATTTGTGCACTCCGGGCACGAATGTGGTGCGCAACGGGGAGTTGTTTACGCGCCATTGCCTGAACTCGAATTCGGAAACCTACCATGGCGAACAGTGGGTTCGGGTGGAAGTGCGGGTCCTCGGCAGCGATTCCATTGAGCATTTCGTGAACGGTAAATCGGTGATGAAGTACGACAAGCCTCAGATCGGCGGAGGCAATGTGTCGGGGCACGATCCGTCGGTAAAAAAAGATGGGACGCTGCTCGAAGAAGGATGGATTTCTTTGCAGAGCGAGAGCCATCCGGTGGAGTTTCGCAAGGTGGAGTTGATGAAGCTGGACTAGAAACGCGAGGGAGTGTCTAACGGCACACCGGAGGAGGCCACGGTTCTCCGCTCAGCAAGCGCACCGGCTTGCCCTGGAACGAGGAGGCCATTTCGCGCACGGCATCGATCCGGTCTTTGGTGAGCGGGTGCGAGGAGAAGTAACGCAACGGCTCGGGCGCATCGCCTTGCAGGTTCTCGAGGATTTCGAGCATGCGCACCATCGCCGCGGGATCGATGCGCGCCTCTTCGAGCAAGCGCAATCCATCGCGGTCGGCCTGGGATTCATCGCCACGCTGATAAGCCAGCCCGCCCAAAGAACCGGCGAGACCGGTGATCAGATCGGGGGAGCCGCCGGTGAGCAGGGCCAAGGCAATCCAGATGGATGCCCCGCGCATCAACCCGCGGACGCTATGGCGGTGCAAGACGTGCTGCATCTCGTGGGCAAGGACCGCGGCGGCCTCTTCCGGACGGCGTGTCTTGTCCAGCAGGCCGCGGAACAGGACAACGTATCCGCCCGGCGCGGCGAAGGCGTTCACCATCGGGTCTTCGACTATGTAGGTGTGAAACTGGTAACGGTCGTCGCCGGAGGCCCGGCTCAACTGGCTGACGATGCGGTCGATCGAGGCATCCTGACAGCGTTTGGCCGCTGGAGCAAGCGCCGGCAGCGCAGCCTCGCCGAGCTTCTTTTCCACCGATACCGGCACGAGTGAAGCCATTACGGAAATCATCAGCGGGAAGCCGTACACCACCAGAACGGCGACGATCGCCAGTGCGGCAACCGCCAGGCCGCCCAGTTTCACCCAGGCATCGACCGCCGAATCACTTTGACCGTTTGCCACGCGGGGATTGAGTTCCCTGAGGACGGCCAGGAATGCCGGGTGATCCATTACCACCGATTCGGCCAACGGCTCGCCTTTGTGAAAGGAAATCGACTGCGCGGTGCGGCGCACCGACACCTGCTCAAACGGCCACCATAGTTGCCCGGCGCCGGGAAGCTGAATCGCCAGGCCGTGGGGCGCGGGCGTGACTTCGACGGCGTGGCTCTGCGCGGAGCGCCCATCGTAATACTGCCCGGGAAATGAATTCATTGCCTGGACTACATTCCGAAGCCGAGATCGGTGGCCCCATCCTGCAGAAGGGTATCCATGCCTTCGCCCGCCGCTCCCGAATCGATGAATTCCTGAGCGATGGCCTGCAGGTTCAGAGATCCGTTCAAGCTGACGCGATCGAAGGCGAAGCGCACCGTGCGGATCATGACCCACGGCATGGCGATGCCCAGCGTAAACACAGCCAGCAGGAAATTCGTCAGGTGCAGGAGGAAATAGTCTCCGAATGACACCGCGGAAGCGAACCGGGCATTCTGAAACTGAGTGCGGTTCCACTGATAGTTGAACCGCTGCAGTTGGAACCAGAGCATACTGGCGCCCAGCGTAAAGGGCGTGAGCAGGAGCCCGATCAACCAGGGAGCGAGCAGATCGCGGCCTTCGCCTTCATAGGCGAATCGGGCATTGCCGTAGTAGGCGTTGCGCGCATAGTAGCGCCGCACGTTGTTCCAGAAGAAGGGCGCGTAGATGGAGAAGGTGATCGCGGTGAGAAGCAACCCCGGAAAGTACACCTTGCAGAAATCGATGAGATTGCCGCGGAATGAGAAGCGGATTCCACGCAGCGAAGTCCGGCTCAAACGGTAACGCCAGGCCCCGACCATCGCCAGAGGAACCAGGCTCAGCATCCCGGCGACGAACACGATGCCTCCGAGAATCGAACCGAGAGTCTCCCCCGCCGCCAACTGAAAGACTCCGAACTGAACACCGAGCAGAAGGATCACGCCAAGCGCCTTGCCGAAGCCGATGAGCAACTCCAAGCCGGTGCCGTGGTAGGCGAAGGCTACATTGTCGAAGCGCGTGTTTTCGGCAAAGAACTGCCGGATGCGAGTGCGTCCCCAGAACGAGTAGATACCCAGGGTGATCATCGACAAGAGGAAAGTCTTGACGTAGAGCAGAAGCAATTCTCCGCCCGAACCATGAAAGGTGAACCGGTGCGGGACAACGGCCTGCGCGGGGAGCGGAGCAACCACCGCCGCCGGAACGCCTGCGCCACAGCGCACGCAGAATCGGGACACAGCCTCCATTTCATTCCCACAGTTGTTGCAGAACGGCATCGCTTATCCTTTCCCGGTGCGCAGCGCCCGGCGGAGCAGATTCGAGGTAATCTTCTGTACTCTAGCATCGGGCCCGTGCGGGCGCACCCAGTGCGACCAAGGCAGGATATGCCCCGGCGGCGAGGACAATCCCTGCGCCCACCAAATGGTGGAAGCGTTGAAAACGAACGCGCCCTTGGACGCCGGATAAATGGTCGCGGTGTAGTGGGAGGGACGCACGCCGCCGCTGAGCGCATCGCCTTCGGCCACGATTTCCAATCCCGGAATATCGGCCGGATCGCCGTGAAACTCCCAGCCCACTAATCCCGGGATGCCTTCCCCGGCCCGCATGTTGGTTCCATCGAAGATCCAGTGCCTGGGATGAGTGCAGATCCAGTCCGCGCCGCCGTTGAACGGATACACGCTGTGCGCCCCAATCAGCCGGTTGGCTTTCGGCCCTTCCGTGGGCAATGGATATTGGAAGTAATCGCGGAAGGTGCCGTACATTCCCCCATACACGCCTTGGCGGGATATTCTGCGATTCGGCGCGCCGGCGGCATTGGGCTCGAACGGAGTCACGCCAAACACCGCGTTGCCGCTCAAATAAAGGTGCGTCACACCGGAGGCAACCGAGGCGAGCGCACCGTCGTACTGGCGCGGGTCCCAATACTCATCGTGGCCCACACTGAGAAACGCTTTCCCGCGGAGGAACTCCTCGGGACGCAGCATGTCGGAGTTCGACACGTAGGAAACGTCGTAGCCCAACATCTCCAGCCAGTAGGCCAGTGGGAACTCCCAGAGCAGGAACTCGCCGGAGCCCACCGAAAGCGGATGATCGTAAATCTGCGCGTACTTACCGTAAGGGCGATCGAAGGAAACGGCGACCTCGGGAG
This sequence comes from Bryobacterales bacterium, assembly GCA_016789755.1. Taxonomy (GTDB): domain Bacteria; phylum Acidobacteriota; class Terriglobia; order Bryobacterales; family Bryobacteraceae; genus CADEFT01. Next base: position 10,842 of record JAEUQG010000481.1, on the reverse strand, counting down.
CCCACGGATGGCGCGGGTCGGTGTACAGCGAATAGTCGTCGGGCCAGCGATTGTAGGCGGCCCAGGTGTTGTCGCTCACCTGAAACAAAAGGTCCGCCTTGCGCCGGTCGCGCACGACGAACACGGTGTAGCTTTCCCAGGAATGCTCGTGCTTCGATTCCGCGATGGTCGATAGCCTTCCCAGGTACACGCCGCTGGTCCAATCCGGCGGGATCTTCAACTCGGCCGAAGGCGCCCATTGGCATTCGCGTAGGCGCCCTTCTCCGACGCCGGGATCGGGTTGGGGCTTACCCGGAAACGGGCCGAGCGTGGTCATGTGGCGCGCGCCGGCGCCTGCGTAATAACCCATCCGGTAGAGGTGAATCTGGAATCGCCGCGCGGGATTGGCGCTGACGTGAAATTGCAGGGTCTCACCCGCCTCTACGCTTTGCCGCGAGCAATATCCTTCGATCAGGGTGGTGCGGAAGTTCTTCCCGGCATTGGGCCGGACCTTGGTCAATTGCCAGCCGGTGGTACCCGGCTTTCGATTTTCATTCGCGATCGTGGCTGCCGAAAGTGGAACGGCAGCGGCCAAGGAGCCCAGAAACAGATCGCGCCGGCGGGTGGACATCGCTTATTGCATGCTACTGCAATTCGCGCCCGGGCGAGCAGATTTATTGGTTACTGTCGACAGGCGTCGATTTGACGCGCACCTCCACAGGTTTTCCTTTGCTTCGTTGGGAGGCGGCCTGACGGGTTCGTTGCTTGTCCCGGTTCCGCTGCCTCTGCAGTTGGGCCTTTTCGGCACGCTTGGCCTGCGCCCCACGGCTGACCCCATAGCGAGCCCCGCCCGGCTGCTTCTTGCGGCTGAAGAGGCCGCCTTCTGCGCAAGGCAGCAGGAATGTGAGAATCAAGAAGGCGGCCACACAGAATCGGCTCATACCCAGACCATCGGCAGAATGCAACGGCAACAACAGTTCGACGACAGGCACAAAGCAATGTCATGGTCCCTTGCCGTCGGAGCCCTCATGCTGGCCGGCAAGTTCGGCGCCTTCTGGATCACCGGATCGGTGGCTATTCTCTCCGACGCCGCCGAGAGCCTCATCCATGTGGTTGCCGTTGCCTTTGCGGCATTCAGCTTGTGGCTGAGCTTGCAGCCCGCCAGCGCCAAATCGCCCTTCGGCTATGAGCGCATCGCGTTCTTTTCGGCGGGATTTGAAGGCGGCATGATCATTGTCGCCGCACTGTGGATTATCGCCGCAGCCGTTCAGAAGTGGCTCGCCGGCCTCGCCATCGAACGGCTCGGCCTCGGAACAGCACTGGTATTGCTGGCGTCGCTGATCAATCTCGCCCTGGGCTACCATCTGGTGCGCACGGGAAGACGCACGGGATCGCTGATCCTGGAAGCCAACGGCAAGCATGTCCTCACCGATAGCTGGACGAGTTTCGGCGTAGTGGTAGGGCTTGCGCTGGTGCTGCTCACCGAATGGAAGCCTTTCGATCCGCTGCTGGCGATTGCCGTGGCCGTCAACATTCTACGCTCCGGCGGGCAACTGGTGCGCACGTCCGTGCGGGGACTGATGGACCTGCCGGATCCGGGCAAAGTGCGCGAACTGGAGAGCAAGGTCAACGCCGTAGCGGAAGAATTGAACGTTCAATATCACCGGCTCCGTTTCCGCGACACCGGCCAGCGCTGGATGGTCAGCCTCCATCTGCTATTCGCCGATTCGGTCACTTTGCGGGACGCGCACCACCTTGCCACGGAATTCGAGACACGGCTGGCGAGGGAACTTCCGCCAAACTCCGAGGTGCTTTCGCACCTGGAGCCCGCCGAAGATCACTGCCGTGTGCATCCGGAAGAGATGGACGAATGGCCTTGAGGAGCGATCGCTATTTGACGTAAACGAAATAGCGCGAGACCGGGCGATACCCCATACGCACGTACAACGGATAGCCGGCGTGAGTGGATTGCAGGACAGTCTGCCCTAAGTGCAGTTGCGCGCTTGCCGCCGCGATGGCATGCCGCATGACGGCTTCCGCGTAACGGCGCCGTTGATGCCGGGGCAGGGTAGCCACGGCATACAACCCGATCGAACCGGGGGTGTTCACAACGGCGGCGGTGGTCACGGCTTCGTGGCCCAGATATCCAATCCAGCCGGTCATGGAGGATGTCCATAGCGTGTCGCTGCAGTACACGTCTCTCGACATGTCCATGGGCACGCTGAATGCCTCCGACATCACACGGCTGAAATGCTCTCTCGTGGCGGGATTCTCCACCCGCGTGAAATGGAGACGGGGCAGTTCGCCATCGGCGGCAATCACCGCCGATGCAATCATTCCCGGCGCTTCCATGGTCAGGCGCAAGCCGCGCGTGGCCAGCGCCACCCGTGCTCTGCGGCGCTCTTCCGGGGTCATCATCTCGTCGCAGAACCAGACGGACCACGGCACGTTGTAACGCTGAAAAAAATCCTCGGCGCGGTCCACCTGATCGTAGAAGCAGCCTTGGTCTGAGGGGAGCGTCGCCGTGATAAGCGCGGTATTGAACAGGCCGTAGGGAACGCCGGCATACACCAGACTCAACCCGGGCAGGTGTACCGCCCTGCCGCCGGCACGCACCAACGCGAACGCGGCGAGCGCCTCCCGCAGGTTGTCGTTGATGATCTCGTAGTCCGCCAAAGCCTATCGCGGCATTACAACAGAGACAGCGGATCGACGTCAATCACCAGCGATGTCGCCGGCCAGCGTTTCTGTTCGGCAAAGGCTCGCAGGTTGTGCAGCAGATCGTTCAGGCGTTTGCGAGAAGCGGCCTTGATCAGTAGTTGATAGCGGTACTCCGCCTTGAGCCGCGGGATGGGAGCTTCCGCCGGCCCCAGCACTTTCAAATCCTGCGGATTGGGTCCGAAGAAGTTCCCGATTTCCGCCGCCATGTCGATGGCCTGCTGCTGCGCCTGGCTCCGCACCATCACGTTGGCCAGAGCGGCGAAGGGCGGATAGCGCATCATTTTGCGGAACTGCAGTTCCTTTTCATAGAAGCTGGCGTAATCCTGCGCGGCCGCGTATCGCACGGCGTAATGTTCCGGATTGATGGTCTGCACGATGACGTTGCCCGGTATCTCGCCGCGCCCGGCACGGCCCGCCACCTGCGTCAACAACTGAAAGGTACGTTCGGCGGCGCGAAAATCGGGCATTCCCAAACCGACGTCCGCGGACACCACGCCAACCAGCGTCACGTTCGGGATGTCGTGCCCCTTGGCGATCATCTGCGTGCCCACCAGCACGTCATACTCATGAGCGCGGAAGCCGTGGAGAATCGTTTCGTATTTTCGTTTGCCGGTCACGGTGTCGCGATCCATTCGGGCAATTCGAGTCTTCGGGAACGCCAAATGCAGTTCGTCTTCCACCTTCTCCGCTCCGGTGCCAAGGAACTGAATGTGTTCGGAGTCGCACTTCGGGCATCGCTTGGGCGGCCGGTCGGCGTAGTCGCAGTAATGGCAGAGCATGCGGCGGTCGCGATGGTGATAGGTCAGCGTCACGGCGCAATTGATGCATTGCACGCGCTCGCCGCAGGAACGGCAGGCCACGAAACTCGAAAAGCCGCGCCTGTTGTGCAGAATCATCACCTGCTCATTCGATTCCAACCGTGCCGCCATGGCATCCAGCAAGCGGCGGGAAAACGTGGCCTGCTTGCGGGTTTCGAGAAACTCCTGCCGCATGTCGACGATTTCCACCTCCGGCATGGGCCGGCCTGCGATGCGCTCCGGCAATTCGATAAGGGTGTACTTGCCGCGCTGCACGTTGTAGCGCGATTCGAGACTCGGTGTCGCCGACCCGAGCACGACCACCGCATTGGCCGCATGGGCGCGCACGACGGCCACATCCCGCCCGTTGTAGCGGGGGTTCTCTTCCTGTTTGTAACTGCCGTCGTGTTCTTCGTCGACGACGATCAGGCCCAGATTCTGTACCGGCGCAAAGATGCTCGATCGGGTTCCGACAACCACCTGCGCGCGGCCGGCGCGGATCGACCGCCACTGCTCTGCCCGTTCGGAGCCGGAAAACGCCGAATGCAGCAGCGCCACACGCTCCCCGAAGCGATTGAGAAACTGCCCGCTCACCGCCGGCGTCAACGCGATTTCCGGCACCAGCATGAGAGTGCCACGGCCTAATGCCAGCGCCGCCTCAATCGCCTGCAGGTAGACCTCAGTCTTGCCGGAGCCGGTTACCCCCTGCAGGAGAATCGCCTGGAATTTTCGTTCTTCGAGCGATGCCCGGATGTGGTTGAGGGCAGTCTGCTGATGAGGGTTCAACGCGTGGGGGGCTGAGGCTTGGCCGGGATGCAGATTCAGCACCGTCAGCGGCTTCAGCGTCACCAGCTTCCGCCGGGCCAGCGACCGCGCCGCCACCGAGGCATTCTTCACCTGTGCTTCCACTGCGGATAGTTCGTGCAAGCCGGGATGCAGTTCGAGGAAAGAGATCAGCTCACGCTCAGCCTTGCGCAGTTTCTCACCCTCCGCACGGGTGAGGAACTCGACTTGCAGTTTGTCCGATGGGGCTCGCAACGGGTCCTTTTGTTCGGCCACGTCCTCGACGGCGATGAAGGCGCGCCGCAGCAGGCTCTTGATCACATTCGCCGCGTTCTTCACCTTTGTTTCGAGGTAGGCGGCGGAGAGCGAACGGTGCTCCAGGAGGCGCAACAACGAGACTGCCGGATCTTCGTCTCCTTCCGCGAAGATGAATTGCCGGACCACATCGCGCCCGGTGTCGGTGAGCGTGTAGACCTTACCCTTACGGATTTCGGACGACAGCGGAGTCATGGCCCTGAGAACTTCTCCCAGAGGGGCGCAGTAGTAGTTGGCGATCCAATCGGCCAGCGAGAGCAATTCCTCTTCCAGAGCCGGCTCCTCGCCGAGCAATTGCAGAGCCTGGCGAGTATCCACTGAAGGGGTTTCGTCATGGGTCCGCAGTACTACACCGGTCAGCTTACGGGGTCCGAACGGCACCAGGAGCCGGCAGCCGCGCTTCACTCTGTGGCGAAGGGTTTCCGGCAGATCGTAAGTGAAGACCTGATCGAGCGGTACGGGAAGGCTGACATCGGCATAGCGGGGCATGGCGATCTTTCAGGGTAGCGCGTGACGTGTGGCAGTCTCTGTTTGCCCTAATCAAGAAGGAAAGGAAAAACACACCGATGAAACAACTTATGCCAATCCTCCTGATGGGGCTCCTCAGCCTGTCCAACCTTGCTTGGGCCGACGCTTCGCTCCAATCGGCGCTTGGACTTACGATGGACCAGGCACGCCAGACGGATGCAATCCAGGCTGCACACCGGCCGAAGTTCGCGGCCAAGCGGCAAGACCTGAATCGTGAGCTTCGCGTCCTGCGCCGGGCTCGTCTGGCGCACGACAGCAAGGCCGTTGCGCAGCAGGAAAAAGTCACCGCACAGCTCCAGGAAGAGCTAAAGCAGATCCGGATGCACGAGGATGACGAGATCCGCAAGCTGCTCAACCCGGAGCAAACCCGCAAGTTCGAGGAGTACCTGAAGCTGCGGAAGGAAATGGTGGGGAGTTCGCGCGACGCTAAGGATTTTTAACCGTCGCGAGCGGGTTGACACTCCCTGTGAGTCTGAAACCACACCCCACCCCATCGCGTCTTATGAATTAGATGACTACACCAAAGACGCATTGCGAGCTCTCCTTGTAGAAATCCGGTGTCATGGCCGGATGAGTGCCAATTGACGCTCGCAATTTCCTCCACCCTCCGGGGTAACTGGACGCCCCGGAGGGGCTTTTATTTTTTGCGCGCACGGGTTTAGTCTGGAAGCAGAGAGAGCGATGGCATCGGGAGAGCGCATTCTCGCGATGGAAGGCCTCAGCAAGGTCTACCGGCTCGGCGATGTCGAAGTCGTGGCGCTCCGCAACATCAACCTCGAACTCGAGTCCAAGCTGTTCGTCGTCATCCTCGGCCCGTCCGGCAGCGGCAAATCCACGCTGCTCAACATTCTCGGTGGACTCGACGTCCCCACCACCGGGCGCTTGCACTACTTCGACCACGACCTGACCGCGGCCGGAGAGCGTGAGCTTACCCGTTTCCGGCGCGAGCACGTGGGCTTTGTGTTTCAGTTCTACAATCTGATTCCTAGCCTTACCGCCATTGAAAACGTGGCCCTTGTCACGGAAATCGCCGCGCGGCCGATGCCTCCCGCACAGGCGCTCGATTTAGTGGGACTGAAAGAACGGATGCATTTCTTCCCCTCTCAGCTCTCCGGAGGCGAGCAACAGCGAGTCGCCATCGCCCGCGCCATTGCCAAGCAACCAGACTTGCTTCTGTGTGACGAGCCGACCGGGGCGTTGGACTATGGCACCGGCCGGGTTGTTCTGGAAGCCATCGAGCGCATCAACCGCGAACTCGGCACGACCACCATCGTCATCACCCACAATGCCCCCATCGCCGCGATGGCCGACCTGATCATCCGGCTGAGTGGAGGCGAAATTGTGGAGAAAAGCTGGAACGAGCGAAAAGCCGCTCCGGCGGAAATCCGGTGGTGAGACATGACCACGCTCTACCGCAAGGTGCTTCGCGACGCCTCCCGCCAGAAGGGGCAGGTGATCGCCGTGACCACGGTGGTGGCCGCCGGAATCGCCATGTGGGTCACCATGCGCGGCGCCTACGAATCGCTGGTGGAGTCCCGCAACAGTTACTACATCGCCTATCGTTTCGCCGATGTTTTCGCCCTCGTCAAGCGAGCCCCCGAGTTCGAGCGCATCCGGCTCGCCTCCATCGAAGGAGTAACTGAGGTCGAAACCCGCCTGGTGTACGAAATCACCCTCGATGTGCCGGGTTTGCCGGAACCTGCCTCGGGCCGGCTGCTCTCAATCCCGGACGAAGGGGAGCCGGCATTGAACCGCATTCACCTTCGCCGCGGGCGTCTTCCCGAGCCCGGCCGCAGCCGTGAAATCGTCGTCAGCGAAGCATTCGCCGAAGCCAACGGCCTTTCTCCGGGTGAACCGCTGGCCGGCGTCCTGAACGGCCGTTGGACGCAATTCCAGATCACCGGTGTCGCCATCAGCCCGGAATACGTCTACGAATTGCGCGGGGCCGCCGTCTTTCCCGACAACCGCCGCTTCGGTGTGATGTGGATGCGCCGCGACGCCCTCGCCGCGGCCTTTCGCATGGAAGGCGCATTCAACGATATCAGCCTCCGTCTCGGTCCGGGGGCGCGGGAGAAAGATGCCATCGACGCCGTCGACCGCGTCCTGGAAAAATACGGCTGCACCGGAGCTTATGGCCGTTCCGATCAGCTCTCGCACCGCTTTCTTTCCGACGAGATCAAGCAGGACCGAGTCACGGGCATCATTGTTCCTGCTGTATTCCTCGCTATCGCCGCCTTCCTCACCAATGCGGTGCTGACGCGGATGGTGACGCGCCAACGCGACCAGATCGCCACGCTCAAAGCCTTCGGCTACGCGAACTCGGCCATCGGGTTTCACTACTTTCTCTTTGCCATGATTCCCGTCTCGCTGGGCGCCATTCTCGGTACAGGCATCGGCATCTGGCTCGGTCAGGGGCTGGCCGAACTCTACCAGCGGTTCTTCCGCTTCCCTTCCCTCGATTTCCAACTCAGCCCGGCGATCCTGTTGGGAGCGCTGGCAGTGAGCGTTTCCTCGGCGCTGGTGGGGGCGCTCGCCGCCGTGCGCAGTGTCGTCGCCCTGCAACCCGCCCAAGCGATGCGCGAAGAAGGACCGGGACTCTATCACCGTGGCCTATCGGACTGGACCGGCGTGGGCGCCCTGCTCCCGCTGTGGGCCCGCATGATTCTGCGCAGCATGGAGCGGCGCCCCGTCAAGTCGGCCTTCACCGTCGCCGGGCTCGGCATGGCGATTGCCGTTCTGCTGGTGTCGCGCTACTTCACCGATTCGCTCGACTACCTGATGCGCGTTCAGTTTGAGCTTGTGCAGCGGGACAACGCCACCGCCGTGTTTCAGGAGCCGAAACCACTTGCCGCGCGGTACGAACTGGGCCGCATGCCGGGTGTGCTGCGCGTCGAGCCCTTCCGCGTCGTCCCGGTCCGCCTGCGCCGGGAACACCGCGTGTATCGCCTTGCATTGCAGGGCATCGCCCCTGGCAGCGAAATGCGCACGCTGCTGGATGCGGACTTGCGGGAAGTGCCGCTGCCGCGGGCCGGTGTCGTGCTCACCCGGACGCTTGCCCGTATTCTTCATGTGCGCGAAGGCGACTGGCTGACAGTCGAAGTATTGGAGGGAGAGAGAGCCGTCCGGCAGCTAGAGGTGAGCGCCCTCGTGGATGAATTGATCGGACTCGCCGCCTACATGGATCTCGACGCCCTCAACCGTTTTCTGCAGGAGGGCCACGCCATCTCCGGAGCCTATCTGCGGGTCGACCCGGCTCAGGCGGAAACGCTCTACCGCAGGTTGAAACGCACCCCGGCAGTGAGTAGCGTTGCCGTCCGCGAGGCGATGATCGCCAGCTTTCAGAAGACCATTGCCGAGAACATGCAGGTTTCAGTCACGATCCTCGCGGTGTTCGCCGCCGTCATCGCATTCAGCATCGTCTACAACAGCGCGCGCATTGCGCTTTCCGAACGCGCCCATGAACTCGCATCGCTGCGTGTGCTTGGGTTCACCAAACCCGAAGTGGCCATTGTTCTGATCGGCGAGCAGTTGGCGCTCACGATTGCGGCCATCCCCGCGGGTTTTTCGATGGGCCGTGCCCTTTGCGAAATGTTCGCGCGGGCGATGGAATCGGAGTTATACCGGTTTCCGGTCGTGCTGACGCAGGACTCCTATCTCTACTCGCTGGTGATCCTGCTGCTGGCGAGCATGTTTTCCGCGGCGCTCGCCCTGCGCGGCGTGCTGCGGCTGGATCTTCTTCGTGCCCTCAAAACAAGGGAGTGAACCGATGCGGGGAACGCGTGTTCTCAAAAACCTGCTGGTGATGGCCGCGCTTGGCGCCGGGGCCGCCGCAGTCACCCTCTACTTGCGACGTCCGCTGGTTCAGCGGTTGGATGCCGTGAAAGTTGCCTGCGGCCCGATGATGGTGGTGGTTGAAGAGCAAGGAGAAACGCGCGCCCGCGATCCGTTTGTCATTGCCGCTCCCGTCGAAGGGGAAGTGCGCCGTCTTCAACTCCGCGAAGGGGATCGCGTCCAGGCCGGCCAGGTGGTGGCCTTCCTGCGGCCTTCGCCGTTGCCCATTCTGCCGCGCACGGAGAACCGGGCACGGGTCGCCGCGGCCGAATCGACGGTCCGGGAAACCGAAGCGCGGCTCCAACAAGCGGCACGCGAGCTGGATCTGGCCCGCACGGAACTCGCGCGCATGGAAAAGCTGGCGCGGTCCGGAGATGTTCCGCAGAAGAACCTGGATGTCGCCCGCTCCGGCGAAAGCGTAGCCCGTCAGCAGGTAGCCGCTGCCCGCGCCCGGCTCGATGCCGCGCATCATGAAGTGGCAGCATTGCGAGCCACCGGGTTGGCCGTCGATCCTCCCCCCTCCGCAGCCGTCGCCGTGCGGTCGCCAGTCAGCGGACGCGTGCTCAGCATCCTGCAACAGAGCGAACGAGTCATTCCCGCGGGGACTCCGCTACTGACGTTGGGCGACTCCTCGGACCTGGAGGTTGTGATCGATGTTCTTTCCTCCGATGCGGTGAAGATTAGAAAGGGCGGCCGCGTGATCCTCGATCAATGGGGCGGAGAGCAACCGCTCGAAGCCCGGGTCCGGAAAATCGAGCCGCAAGCCTTCACGAAGATCTCCGCCTTAGGTGTGGAAGAGAAGCGTGTTCACGTGATCGCCGATTTCCTCAGCCGCCCGGAAGAACTGGGCGTCGGTTATCGTGTCGAAGCGAAGGTCGTCGTGTGGTCGGGCGATCGGATTCTCAAGATCCCGTCGAGCGCCGCCTTTCGTCGCGGCAACGAATGGGCCGTCTTCCGGATCGACGACGGCCGCACAGCGATCCAGACCGTCTCAATCGGACGCCGCAATGACTCCGAGGTCGAGATTCTCTCAGGCCTCCAGGAGGGATCGATCGTGGTCCGGCGTCCGGAACGCGATTTGGAGCCAGGCGTACACGCCGAGCCGTCATTTTGATTGCCGTCATACCGGTCGCAACGAGAATTTTGTTCTCGTTACGGGTTCAGACCGCGACCTTAAGGCCAACAGCACGCTGCCAGTGCGTCCAAATCATCGCATACGCGCTGATAGATACGGTCGAGTTCACAGCGGTTGTCTTCCGCCAGAACGCGATCTTCGCGGAATGGCTGGAGCAAACCCGCGGTGAGGGGCGCGTAGATTCTCTCGAACAACTTGAGAAACGCTACGCAGATGGAGTAGCCCAGATGGAGTAGCCCTTGCCGGCCAACCGGTAGCGGCGCGAGTGCGGAATTCATTCCACCAATCCCTTCGCGCGTAGCTTGGACTGGCGGTTCTGCCCAAAGCATCGAGTGCCGGGACGTAGAGATCGGCTGTGGTGAACTTGCCGCCGGCGTTCGCTGTCGGTGATGAACGGCGTAAACGCGGCCAGCCACTTCTGACCGCACTGGAGCAAGTCGCGCGTCGTCAGGGAGTCGGCCAGTTCTTGCAACCGCCCGGGGTTGCCACACTTCAGGAATGCATTGGTGGATTGTTGGAAATCGATGCCTTCTTCCCGCATCCGGGAAAGTACGGACACATGCGCACGAACATCCGTCCCCAGTGCGCATCCTTCTTCCCGCGCTTTCACGATCGCCACCACTTGGTTGGGTTTCGCAATGTGGAAGCAGGTATCCAGCAACCTATCCCGCCGGTTCTCGTCACCGTCGCCGTCGGGAGGTTCCAGAATCGGCGCGCCCCATTTCGCCGGCCGGTTCTTCAGCCAACACTGGA
>JAEUQG010000464.1 GCA_016789755.1 Bryobacterales bacterium | reverse complement strand
CGCCGGCTGGCCCAACTGCAGCAATCGCGCCGCCGCCGGCATCCGCTTCCACGATTGGTCCAACCGGTTCAAAATCCCCACCCGCGTCGCCACCACCGCCATCCGCGCCGGACCGTACTTCCTTCCCGCCGCATCCGTCAGCCAAGCCTGCACGAGCCCCAACGGCAGATCCTGCGGCAACCGCGCCGCAATGTCGATCTGGCACGCCGATTCGCGATGCAGTTTGAGTTCCTTCTCCTCCCCGCCTTCGATCGCATACACCACCCGCACCGTCTCCGGATCCATACACGTGAAACTCGAACTGCTCCCGAACGGAGTCACATTCACCACCCCCGCCCGCAGCACCACCGGCATCCCCGCCACCACTTCCGCCACCGCTGGCCCCGCCAGCGGATCGGACCGGTATGCCGGATGGTCCACTATCAGCACATCGGCGGCCATCGCCGCTCCCGCCGCCCAAAGAAAAGCAACCAGTAGCATCATCATTACCTTGCGAAATTCACCACTGCTTTGTCCCGCACCGGAGCCGAAAGAATCAGCGATGTGGCCGTCATCCCAAACGGCGTCAGCCGTGCGATCAGCTACTCCAGTTACTCCACGCTCCGCACCCGAACCGGTAGCGCGAAGGCTTCCTCCCCCGTGCAGCGGTGGCATTCGACGATTTGCGGCGATTCCGCCGCCAGCGCGATCAGCCGCTTGGCCTGCGATTCGCTGCCGCTCACCCGCACCCGTATGTGCGCTCCGATCGGGAACCCCGCTTTTTCCGCATTCACCACGGCCCGGTAGCCCTCAATCACCCCCGCGTCCTCCAGCCTGCGCACGCGTTCCGCCACCGCCGGCGTCGACATCCCGATGCGCCGCCCCAGTTCCGCAAACGACAGCCGTCCCTCGCTCTGCAATGCGGTGAGTATTTGCCAATCCCGATCATCCATGCAAAACCGAAAATAGCATAACAAACGGAAACCCGCCCGGCCCTTGTGCCTAACGATCGCTATTTCCTAAAGCTCCGTTCGCCGTTACATTGAAGGCATGCCACTCACCCGCCGCAGTTGGGCCGAGCCCTTCAAGATTAAAGTGGTGGAGCCCGTCCGCCTCACCACCGCCGGCCAGCGCGCCAAAGCCCTCACCGAGGCAGGCTATAACACCTTCCTGCTTCGCTCGCGCGACGTCTACATCGACCTGCTCACCGACTCCGGCACCTCCGCCATGAGCGACCGCCAGTGGGCCGGCATGATGCTCGGCGACGAGGCCTACGCCGGAAGCGAAAATTATTACCACCTCGAAGCCGCCGTGCAAAAAGCCTACGGCTACCGCCACGTCATCCCTACCCACCAGGGCCGCGGGGCCGAGCATCTGCTGAGCCGCGTCCTCATCAAGCCCGGCGACGTCATCCCCGGCAACATGTACTTCACCACCACCCGCCTGCATCAGGAAATGGCCGGAGGCACGTTCCACGACGCCGTCATCGCCGAAGCTCACGACCCCGCCTCCACCCATCCCTTCAAAGGCAACTTCGATCTCGAGAAACTCGAATCCATCCTCCGCGATCACCCCGGCCGCGTACCTTATATAAGCGCCGCCGCCACCGTGAATATGGCCGGGGGCCAGCCCATTTCTCTCGAAAATCTCACCCACGTCCGCGCCCTCGCCGACCGCCACAAAACCCGAGTCATCCTCGACGCCACCCGCGTCGCCGAAAACGCCTACTTCCTCCAGCAACGCGAACCGGGCCAGCAAGGCCGCCCCATCCGGGCCATCGTGCGCGACCTCTGCGCCCTCACCGATGGCTGCACCATGAGCGCGAAGAAGGATCCCCTCGCCAACATCGGCGGCTTCATCGGCATCAACGACTCGACCGTCGCCGATGAGATCTCCAACCTCGTTGTCGTCTTCGAAGGTCTTCACACCTATGGCGGCATGGCCGGCCGCGACATGGAGGCCGTCGCCATCGGCATCGAAGAATCGCTTGAAGACGACCACATCCGCGCCCGCGTCGGCCAGGTCGAATATCTAGGGGAAAAACTCCGCGCCTGGCGCATCCCCATCGTCCTCCCCATCGGCGGACACGGCATCTACCTCGACGCGCGCGCCTTCCTGCCTCACATTCCGCAAAGCCAGTATCCGGCCCAAGCCCTTGCCGCCGCCCTCTACCTCGATTCCGGCGTCCGCGCCATGGAACGCGGGGCCGTGTCTGCCGGCCGCGACCCCCTTACCGGCGCCGAGCGCTTCCCTAAACTGGAACTCGTCCGCCTCACCATCCCCCGCCGCGTGTACACCCAGGCCCATATGGATGTCACGGCTGAATCGGTCTACTGCGTCTACGAAGAACGCGACAAAGTGCGTGGACTGCAAATGACCTTCGAGCCCCGCTTTCTGCGCTTCTTTCAGGCGCGCTTTACCCCGGTGAATTCCTAGTCAGGCAGAAAACCGGGTCGAATATTGCTGACGGGGGAGGGAAGGGGAGCGGGCGCCGCCCGGCCAATCCCTCACTGCGGCAACGAACACCCCGGCCCAACCTTCAGCCGCATCCCCTCGCGTTGTCCCCGCTTCGCCATCCCCCGAGCCACCACCGTTTCCCCGCACACCGCCACCCGCACCGCGACCTCGTAATCCAACTCCATCGCCTCAAACGTAAATCCACCATCCTCCCCCGTCGTCATCGTTCCCGAAACCACCAGCCCGTCCGGCGCTTCCCCCCGCATCGAGACCCGTGCCCCCGTCAACGGCCGCTCCAGCTCATCCACTACCACCCCCGCGACTCTCTGCACCGGACGGCGAGGCAATCGAAATTCAACCGCCGATTCCCGTTCCGGCCGTAAATCCAACTCCCCGGGATAATAAACCGGTTCTTTATATCCCAATTCCCGAAATCCCAGCCGGTATCGCCCCGGAGGCACTTCCAGCCGGAACTTGCCCCCCTCGGTTTCCGTTTCCAGCTCCGAACTCTCCCCCGGGACCTCCCGCAAACTCCCATCCGCCGGCATCAGCACCACGTCCGTCGAATCGTCCAACTCCCCCTCCGCATCCCGCAACTCTCCCACCAAAACCGCCTTGCCCGCATCGTAAAAGGATTGCTCCCGGCACACACCCGGCATCACCACCAGCGGCGCCGTATCCTGCACCCAAAACGCGCCTCCCTCTACGTGCACCCGGTACGCCCCAGCCGGAAGCTGCGAGAACGAATACATCCCGTCCTCATCCGTCCGGGTCTCGGCCACCGGCAGAGCGGACTGCGCCACCGTAACCCGCGCCCCCCGCACCGGCCAACTCACCCGCGGCCCGCTGTTCAAATCCCGCATCCGATGCGTCACCACCCCATATAACATCCCGTGCTGCGCAGCCCGCCGGATGGCCTCCCCGTCCCCGAAATAACGCAGGTCCAGCCCCGCCGCCTCTAGCGGTTTGTTGCCGCTGCACAATTGCGTCCGCAACTGCCCCTGATCGTCCTTCCAGGCGTAGATCAGATACGTAGCCCCCTGCCGGAACCGTACCCCGCAAAGGGACTCCTCGTCCCCCGCCACCACATCCACGCGCCTCCCCGCCGTGCCCTTGATATCCCGCTCGACGGCGAACGTGTACCGTGAATGCCGCTCGCCCGCCGCCGCCATCGCGTCCACCCGCCCCACGAACATCGCCGCCGCTCCCGTCGCTACCCGGCACGGCAGCCGCTCCGCCAAACAGGAGCAGCCCAGAACCAATCCAGGCGACAAACTCAGAGCAGCGCACAATCGGAACGGGAATCCCATTACGTTCATCCCTCCATCATTTCACGCGCGCCCGCCGCGCGCCGGTCCGCCGGTCCGCTATCGATTAATCCTCGCTTCAATAAACCAAGAATTATCCGAAATGAAGAACGCCGCAGCGGGCCACCAGGGACGCTCTGCCCGGCAAATCCTCTCCCGCGGGATTTGCTATCATACAATTACTGCCCGCACACTACTGGCAATTTCACCCCATTCTTTAACTAAAACGTAATGCTCAAATACCTACGAGACTTGTGGAATGACTCCCATGCCGCCTCTCTTGGCGGCGTCCCATTGGAACTTCTCCGTTACCGGTCCAACCTTCTCGGCGCCGACCTCCGCATCACCAACTTCGGCGGCGGCAACACCAGCACCAAATATGAGGTCATCGATCCCCTGAACGGGAAACCCACCCGCGTGATGGCCGTGAAAGGCAGCGGAGGAGATCTCGGTTCCATCGCCGCCGGCGGCTTCGCCGTCCTGTACCTCGACCGCCTCACGGCACTCGAGAATGTCTACCGCGGCGAAGCCCACGAAGACGACATGGTCGCTCTCTACCCCTCCTGCGCATTTGCCGGGAACACAGTCGCGGCCTCCATCGATACCCCTCTCCACGCCTACCTGCCCTTCGATCATGTCGACCACCTCCATCCCGATTGGGCCATTGCCATGGCCGCCAGCCGCAACGGCAAAGAGAAAATGGAGGCCTTCAACCGCCGTTTCCAACACAACCTCGTCTGGCTCCCCTGGCAGCGTCCCGGTTTCGAGCTTGGTCTCATGCTCCGCCAGGCAGTTCTCGATAACCCCGGCTGCGACGGCATCGTTCTCGGCAGTCACGGACTCTTTACCTGGGGCAATACCCAGCGCGAATCCTACCTCAGCAGCGTGACCATCATCGACCGGTTGGGCCAGTTCGTTACCGAACACGCCCCCGGCCGCAAGCTCTTCGGTGGGCTCAAGTCCACCACCCGGGAAGACGCCGCCTCCATCGCCCAGGCCATTTTGCCCAAACTCCGCGGCCGCGCCGGCTCTGTCAAGCGCTCCATCGCCCACTTCGACGGAGCGGAAGAAGCCCTCAGCTTCATCAACTCGCACGACGCCCGCCAGCTTGCCTCGCTGGGCACAAGCTGCCCCGACCACTTCCTCCGCACGCGCATCTCCCCGCTGCTGGTCGATTGGAATCCTCAAACCGGCGATCTCAACACTCTCGAAGCCGCCATCGACGCCGGCCTCGCCCAATACCGCCAGGACTACAAGGCCTACTACCAGTCCTTCGCCGAGCCGGATTCACCACCCCTCCGCGATCAGAACCCCACCGTGGTTCTCATCCCCGGTGTCGGCATGGTCAGCTTCGGCCGCTCCAAGAAGGAGGCCCGCATCACCGGTGAGTTTTACCGCAACGCCATCCGCGTCATGATGGGCGCCACGGCAATGGAAGACGCCGCCGCCCCGGCCGGTCCGCTGCCTCACGCCAAAGATCCTGCGCGCGCCGGCGACTTCACCAGTTTCCATAACTACGTCGCCTTGCCTCGCCGCGAGGCTTTCCGTATCGAATACTGGGCCCTTGAAGAAGCCAAGCTCCGCCGCATGCCCGCTGAAAAAGAGTTCAGCCGCCGCATCATTTTGATCGTCGGCGGCGGCAGCGGCATCGGCCGTGCTTCCGCCCTGCGCCTCGCCGCCGAAGGCGCTCACCTCATGATCGCCGACATCAAGGCCGAGGCTGCCGCCGAGACCGCCGCCCTGTGCGCCAAATACGATAAGGAGGCCGTCGCCTCCTGCGTCATCGATCTCCGCAACCGCGATTCCGTATCCGCCGCCATCGCCGCCACTGTGGCCCAGTTCGGCGGGCTGGACGGGGTCATCAACACCGCCGCGATCTTCATCCCGCCCGACGCCAACGGCGATATCCCCGAAGACCACTGGCGGCTCACCTTCGATGTCAATGTCACCGGCAACTACATCCTGGCCAAAGAGGCTCAGAAAGTCCTCTCCGACCAGAACCTGCCCTCGGTCATCGTTCTCACCAGTTCCGCCAATGCGGTTGTTCCCAAAAAGGGAAGCGAAGCGTACGATGTCAGCAAGACGGCCGTCAATCACTTGATCGGCGAACTCGCCGTCGGCCTCGCCCCCCTCATCCGCGTGAACGGAATCGCTCCCGCCACCGTGGTCGCCGGATCCACCATGTTCCCCCGCGACCGCGTCATCTCCTCGCTCACCAAGTACGGCATCCCCTTCGCCGATGCCGATTCCACCGACGAGTTGCGCAACAAGCTGGCCCAGTTCTACGCCAGCCGCACGCTGCTCAAGAACCCCATCCTTCCCGAGCATTGCGCCGACGCCATCGTCTGGCTTGCCGGCGAGCGCAGCGCCCGCACCACGGGCAACGTGATCCCCGTCGATGCGGGGCTCTCGGAAGCCTTCCTCCGCTAGCGCCGCCGCAGCAGCGCCATCGCGAGTCCCCCGAGCCCGGCCAGTCCAATGGATGCCGGCTCGGGCACGTCGTTCACCGCAACGACGATGTTGTCGAGCCCGATGGTCTCGTCGGGCCCCGACGTGTTCGGAGCCTCGCCCGCAAACGACCGGAAGAAGCTGAACGTGGCCGTTGAACTCGTGTGATTCACAAACTGGATGTCGATCGTGTACGCCGCGTCGTTCCACGCCAGGAATGCGAAGTCGCCCACAAACGGGGATACCAGTTGCGAACCTGTATAGCCCGCTCCGCCGCTGGTCACAAAAGTGGTTGAGCCGGAAGCATTGGCGAAGGCCTCGGCGAAAAGCGACGTCCCATCCAGCTTCACATTGAAGTAGTCCGGGCCGTCTCCGCTCCCGGTTCCGTCCCAGGAATCCCAAGCCAGAAACGTGAAGCTGATGCGAATCTGCTGATGCGCAGGCAGACCCGTCAGCGAGAGCGTAGCTCCGTTCCGATACTGGCGGCTCCCCACGCTGGCATGGATACCACCCGTGGTTTGTACGGCGCCTCCTGTGATCTGCGATGGCGCCGTCCCGCTCTCGAAGTCCTCCTGAAATACGATCACATCGGCCCCGGCTGTGCCGAGGCTGGCCATCGCCAGCAATGCCTGCGCTATGCGCAAAGATGTCTTGTTCATTGCGTTGATTCCTCTCCTGAAATAGGGTTGTCGATAGCACTTGCGGGGAAACCGGAAAATGCGGGTCAGCCGTGAAGCTCCCCTCTCGCAAAAGTCGCTTTGCTGGTTGTGATGAGACTGTCCGCTTTCTTCCTCGCCATGACCGCCGGCGCCCTCGCCGCCGCCGATCTCCCCGTCATCGCCGATGTCCATGTCGGCGCCACCACGCCGCAAGCCGGCGTTCTCCCCAACCTCGCCGTCGGCGCCGGCAATCGCGCCTTGCTCCGCTTCGATCTGAGCCCGCTTCCCCCCACGCTCAGCCCCACGCAGGTCGTCAAAGCCACTCTTGTCTTCCACGTCAATCGCATCGCCACAGCCGGACCCATCCGCCTCTCCACCCTCTCCGGCCCCTTCCAGGAACTCACCGCCACACAAGCCACAGCTCCCCCTGCTGCCGTGCCCTTTATTCAGCTCAACCCCGTGCAGGGCCTCAACCTCTTCGACGTCACCGCCCTCGTCCAGCAATGGATCACCTCCCCTGCCTCCGCTTTCGGCATCGACATCGCATCGGACCCCTCCGGCGGCGCCAGCCTCCTCATCGACAGCCGCGAGAACACCGCCACCAGCTTCCCAGCCGAAATTCGCGTTGTCCTCAGCGGACCCGCGGGCCCTCAAGGTCCCGCCGGACCCACCGGCCCACAGGGTATCCAAGGCCCCGCCGGTCAGGTCAGCCCTACCGTCCAGTTAGGCCTGTGCGAAGTGCTCCGCTCCTCCAACCGGCCTTTGCCCCAAGGGCTCGAGTGCCCCTCGAAGCTCGTCTTCGTTACGAACGGCGCCTCCCCCGGAAACTTCGGCGGCCTTACCGCGGCCGACAACCGGTGCAACCTCGAAGCTGCCGCCGCCGGACGCACCGGCACCTTCAAGGCCTGGCTCTCCGACAGCACGCAGTCGCCCTCCTCACGGATGACGCAGTCCACCGTCCCCTACCGCCGCAGCGACGGCGCTCTCGTCGCCTACAACTGGGCCGACCTCACCGATGGTTCCCTGCATGCCCCTATCCTGTTGAATGCCGCCGGAACTCAGGTCGGCGCACCTATCCTCGCCTGGACCAACACCTCCATTGCCGGAGGAGTCTACGGAACCTTCCACTGCCAAAACTGGACGAGCACCAACAACGTCTTCGGGCGCGGGGGCAGTCCTCAAGCCACCGAAAGCGGCTGGAGTATCTCCACCTCCGCCACCTGCGGGGTGTCCGCACGGCTCTATTGCATCGAGCAATAGCCTCGCATTCGTCAGCCCTCCCGGTGTTCTCCGAACACTTTCAGCGTAAGTTCTTGTACAATACAACGACTCGTCT
>JAEUQG010000458.1 GCA_016789755.1 Bryobacterales bacterium | reverse complement strand
TTGGCGTAAGTTCGTCTTGACGCGGGCGTAGTGTTTCTTTAGGATTGAAGGGAGCCTCCCCTCGTAGCTTAGAGAAGATGGCGAACCCTGCTGTATCCACGGTACAACCCCATCCGGAAATCCCGGACAAGCTGTATTTTCGTATCGGCGACGTGAGCAAGCTGGCTCAGGTGAAGCCGTTCGTGCTGCGTTTCTGGGAGTCGGAGTTTCCGCAACTGGGGCCGAAGAAATCGGGCACCGGGCACCGGCTTTACCGGCGCAAGGACGTGGAACTGGTGCTTGAGATCAAGCGCCTTCTCTACGACGAACGGTTCACGATTGAAGGGGCAAGGAATCACCTGGCAAGCAAAGCGGCGGCAAAGCCGCAAACACTGTCCAAGGGCAAGAAGAAGCTGGAGGTAGCGCCGGCTCCGGCAGTGCAAGGAGACTTGTTCGGTTCCGGGATTGCGGCATCGGCGTTGGAGCCGATCCGCGAGGAACTGAGGAGCCTGCTGCAACTGCTGCGGTAAGGCGGGGCGAACCGGCGATCCAGAGCCGGATGTGTGATACCCTGATCGCCATGCCCGACAACCCAGTCACCCGACGTGTATTTGTCACTGCCGCCGGAGCGGCTCCCGCGGCCGCGCAATCCGCCGCCGGCCAGCGGCAACCCGTGGCCGCCGCGCCTTATCTGCAATCGAACGCGAAGGCGCAACAGGACCCCCTGAAGATCGTTACGATGTATCAATTCGAGCCGCATGAAGTGCGCACCATCCAGGCAGCGACCAAGGCGGCGAAGGTGGAGATCATTTACTGCGCGACACGGGACGAGTTCCGCGCCAGGCTGAAAGATGCGGAAGTAGTTTACGGCGACATCAAGAGCGCGGAGTTGGATCTGGCGCCGAAGTTGAAGTGGATTCAGACGGGTGGCGCGGGAATGGAGGGTGTTCTCGATGACGGGCACCGGCGGAGTCCGGTGGTGATGACGAACTATGCGCGCACGTTCGCGCATGGGATTTCGGAAACCGCGATGGGTTTGCTGCTGGCGCTGACGCGCGGGCTGGTGAAATACTACATGCCGCAGTTTTACAAGCGAACGATGAATCCGGTGGGCACGGTGAAATCGGATCATCATGTTGAACTGGCTGGGAAGACGATGGGCATCGTGGGATTGGGCGGCATCGGCAGTATGATCGCGCGGAGGGCGCATTGCGGCTTTGACATGCGGGTGGTGGCAACCGACGCCAAACCGTTGCCGAAGCCGGAGTATGTGGCCGAGTTGCACGATCCGTCGTGGTTCATGGAGATGGCGCCGCAGGTGGATGTGCTGGTGGCGGCGGCTCCGCACACGAAGGCGACGGAGCGTATGTTCAACGAGAAAGTCTTCCGCAGCATGAAGAAGACGGCGTATTTCCTGGCGATGTCGCGGGGGAAGCTGTTCGACGATATGGCGCTGGTGAAGGCGCTCAAAGAAGGCTGGATCGCGGGAGCGGGGCTGGATGTGTTTCCGCAGGAGCCTCCGCCGTCGAACCACCCGATTTTCGACTGCGAGAACGTGATCATGTCGGCACATACGTCTGGGTGGAGTCCGGACCGCCAGGTGCGGCTGATCGCGCTGTTCGCGGATAACGTGCGCCGGTATGTGGAAGGGCAGGCGCTGGTGAATGTCGTGGATAAGGCGGCGGGGTACTGAGATTCATGGTGCGTCGAAACATACTTGTACTGATTTGTTCCGTCACGGTATTTGCACAGACACGGGCGCTGCCGCCGCTGCCGGCGGCGCAGAGCATCCCGAAGCCCGCGAATGCCGGCGACGGGCCGTACGCTCCGCAGGCGATCCTGCCGGGTGGAGTGGTTGTGCCTTTGTATGCGCCGAATTCGCCCTATTTGAAGGCGGACAAGGTGAAGGAGCCGGAGCAGTACAACATGAGCCAGGCTGTGCCGGGGCGCATCAGCAGCATTGTCGGGATACACAATCCGTCGATCGAGTTTCACCCGGTGGAGCGGTCGATCAACAACGGGTCGGTGATGATCCTGGTGGCGGGTGGCGGGCATAACACGTTGAACGTCGGCGGGGAGGCAGCCGATTTCGTGCCGTTCTTTTACAATTACGGGATCAACACGGTGATTCTGCGCAACCGGCTGCGGCGGGACGGGTATCAGCCCTTCACCGACGCGGTGAACGATGCGCTGCAGGCGGTTCGCGTGGTTCGCGGTTACGCCAAGGAATGGAATCTGGACGCGAAGAAGATCGGAATCATCGGCTTTTCGGCGGGGGCGGAGCTGTCCTCTTCGACGGCGGTGCAATACGAGGAGTTCGACAAGCGTAGCGCCGGGGATCCGTTTGAGGGGATCAGCGCGCGGCCCGATTTCGTGGGGATCGTCTATCCGGGGCCGACTCCGTTTGCACGCAATCGCACGGCGCCGCCGATTCCCAAAGACGTGCCGCCGGCGTTTCTGGCGACACCGGGATCGGGCGACCGTGTCCACGCCATCTGGGCGATGGACTACTTTTCGGCGATGCTGACTCTTGGTGTGCCGAACATCGAAATGCACGTTTACGGCAACGGACGGCACCCGGGGGATCCGCTGCCGGACGGAAGCCGCATGAGTGGGGGGCTGACGGACCGGAAAGGGATTCCGCTGGGGAACTGGCAGTTTCGGTTGATCGACTGGATGCGCGACCTGGGTTTTCTGGGGAAATCGGGAGAAGAAACGAAAGCCGCGCGGGATGTCGCCGATTTTGTGAAGAATCCACCGCGGCCGTTTGGAGCGGGGCGTCCGCCGGCGGCGGCTCCGGCGAAGCCGAATCAATAGACCGGCAGGCGGCAGGGCTGCCTTGGGTAGGAGATGAGCCGGGCATCGGCGGCATCGAGCGGTTCGCTGTGCAGGAAGAACAAGGCGGAGCGCAAGCGTGTGCGCTCCCCCTCGGGCGAACCAAGAATCTGCCGGCCGTCGAAGTGCATCATGACGTCGGCGCCGTTGTCGAGCAGTAGAGCATCGCGCGCCCCGAGCGAATGCATGAGCAGGGCGGCGCCGCGGATGGTGAGGCCGGCGCGATTGCTGAGACCTCCGGTGACCACAGAGATCAGGGCGCCGCCGGAGCGCATGCCGATCATATTGTGGGGGTAGATGCCTTCGCGCAGGACGATGCGGAGGACATCGCCGCGCAGGGAGAACTGGCCGGGGCGCCGGGGATCGGGTGATTCGAGGTAGTCTTTGGCGCGGAGGGCGGCGACGGTGGCGTCGCGGGGGAATTGGCCGACGGGGGCCTCGACCGGTTCTCCGCGGATGGCTCGGGAGAGGGTGTCAGTGTCCAGCGTGCCGTTGTTCCAGAAGGCGGCGAGCCCGGCATCGATCCAACGCTGATTGCCGCGGGGAATCCTGCCGAACAAGAAAAGGTGGCGCAGATCGTAGAACTCTTGCGCGCAGGCCATGGCGACGATTTGCTCCGTGCCGGCAGGCTCGCCGTTCCGCACCAGGCGCTGGCCGAAGGTGAAGCCATCGAGGCCGGGGGGAAGGGGCTGGCTGAGATCGAAGTCTTCGATGGAAACGCGCCGATCCCAGGCGGCGAGGCAACTGTAGCGGTGGGTGTGAAACCGGTGCTGCTCGCTGTGGAGGTGAATGAGGCGGCCGTGCGCGGAGGCTATGAAGCGGGGGTTGGCGCCAAGGTTACCGTTGCCCACCATGGCGATGATTTGCGAGTCCGGATGGGCGGCCTGGCAGGCGGCCCGATGCTGCTCGATGGACCAGGTCTGGCGGCGCATGGCGCCGGCTCCGGCGATGCGCTGGGGGGACGGCACGATGCGTCCACCGGCGATCTCTTCGTCGATGTGATCTTCCTGGAGTTCACCGTTTTCGATGAGACCGCGCAGGATGCCGCGGGAGTGATTCCATTCGGGCTGGAAGGAGACGGCGGGGCGGATTTTGCGAGGGTTCAGCTCCAGCACATGGAGGGCGACCCGTTCCCCGGCACAATCTTCGACGCATTGGAAGAACGTCATTGCGGCAAAGAGACGGTGGCGCGGTAGTTGGAATCGTTGTAGTCAGGGTTGCGGCGGGGTTTGTAGACGGGCTTTCCCGGAGCGGCGGCGCGGTCCTGTGTGTAGATCCAAACACTGGCGCGGTCCCAGAGAATGATTTCGTCGCGGGCGTCGCCGGTAACATCGGCGACGTGATAGGTAAGATCGGGATGGCCGTCATCGGGGAACATTACGACGCGGCGGAGGCGCCCGTCCACCATGCCGCCTTCACGGATGTTGCCTGAGAGTAACGCGTATTCGATGCCGTCGCCGCGCCAGTTGACTGGGGCGAGATGGGTGGAGCCGGGGGTAAGCTCTTTCTGTTCGAGGATGCGGGCATCGGCATCGAGCACGCTGACGATGCCGGGATTGCGCCAGAAATTGGCGATCATGAGTTGCAGGCCTTTGACGTCGTCGCGATACCTGGCGACGCTTTGCGTCTGCGTGTGGCCGATGCGAAGTTGTTTGAAGATCTGCCCGTCCCGGCCGATGACGACCAGGCCTTCGTCGCTGCCGCAGATGTAAACGCGCACGGGACCATTGGGATCGCCCGAGTAGTTGCCCATGGAGATGGCGTCCGGATGGTCCTTCATCTTCTCGTCGTGGGCCCACAGCGCTTTGCCCGAATGGTTCCAGAGGCCGTAGCCGATGACGAATTCCTGGCGGCCGTCGCCATCCATGTCGTAGGGATAGGGGTAGTGCCCGGTTTGGGCGCGGCCTTCCCAGAGGAAGCGCAACTGGGCGTCGTAGAGCCAGAAGCCGCGGTAGCGGTCTTTGATAAGGATCTCGCGGGGGCCTTTGCCGGAGAGATTGACGAAGGCGATGGCGTCGCCGCTGTTGAGCTCATACGGCAACTCGTCGCGATTGTTGGAGAGCGCGGCGGGCATCCAGGCCCAACGGAGAAGCTTTCCGCTGCTTCCCTCCAAGACCTGGAGTTGGAAGTCGCGGACGAGCACCACTTCCGTTTTTCCGTCGCCATCGAGGTCGTGGATCTGGAACGGCGTGTCGTTGGTGACGAGGCCGCTGGACGGATTCTGGCGGCCTATCTGCCAGAGGATTTTGCCTTCCAACGTTACGGCGGTGAGGCAACCGACCGTGTCGAAGGCATCGCCGCGGACGCGGGGGGTATTTTGCGCGATGAGCATGTCCAGGCGGCCGTCGCCGTCCAGGTCGCCGAAGCGGACATTGCGGCCGGCGCCCCAGCCGTTGGTGCTGAAGCGCTTCCACAGCATCGGCTGGGGATTGGCGGCGCGGAGTTTGGCCAGTTCCGCCTCGCGGGCGGCGACGCGGGCTTCTATCGAAGCGAGAATGGCATCCGGCATGGAGATACGGAAATCGGTGAAGCGAGCCGGAAAGCGCGCGGTCAACCCGGCCTGGCCCTTGAGGATGGAATCGTCGGAGGCTTCCAGCGCCAGTTGGCCGTCGACGAAGGCGCGGATGCGCGGGCCAGCGGTTTCGACGCGCAATGTGTACCAGCGCCTGGTGTCATAGGGGAACGGCTTGACGGCAAGAACTTTCCAGGAGCTGCGGCGGAACTGCTCGTCTTCGGGGAGCCGCAAGGCGAGGCGGACAGAGGTTCCGCTGTCGAAGGCGAAGTGGTAGTAATGGCGTGAGGTGCGATAGCGGAAGACGATTCCGGCGGTGTCTTTGCGGGAGAGCGGGCGGACGCGGGCCTCCACGGTATAGTCGGACCATTCCTCGTCGCCGGTGACGAAGAGGGGGTGATAGCGGTTATCGGTGACGATGGTGTGTTGTTCGAGGTAGGTTTTGCCGTTCTCGTCGCCGGCGAGCCAGGCGTCCTCGTGGACGATCGGGTTGCGCCAGGGGGCGGTGGGGACACCGCGGTAGGCGACGTAGTGGTATTCCTGGATGGCTCCGTTGAGCTGGCCCATGGGGGCGGATAGTGCGCCGGGAGGAAAGCGGGAAAAGTCGTCCCGGAATACTTCCGCGGAGAAGGAGGGAAGGGCGGCGAGAAGAAACAGGAACAGGACCATTGACGTCATCCTATAATAGAAGCATGGTGCTGCCCATCCAGGCTCGCCCGTCCTTGTTCGGCTCAGACTGAGCCGCCCTCCGTTGGTTTTCTCATCGCTGACCAATCCGAAATATTTTTCTGGAGGCTTTGTGTCTATGAACAGGACATCCACCCTTGTCCGGCCAGACATGCCGCATCTCGTGACGGCTCTGCCCGGACCAAACGCGCAAGAGATTATTGCCCGCGACGCCGCTGTGCTTTCGCCTTCCTATACCCGTCCCTACCCATTGGTGGTACGCCGGGGGGAGGGGGCCATGGTGGAAGATGTCGATGGGAACCGTTTTCTGGATATGAACGCCGGCATCGCCGTGGTGGCGACGGGGCATTGCCACCCAAGGGTGGTGAAGGCGATTCAGGAACAGGCGGCGCGCCTGATCCACATGTCGGGCACCGATTTCTACTACGAGAACATGGTGCTGCTGGCGGAGAAACTGGCAGCGCTGGCGCCGGGAGGCATCGCGCGGCGCGTATACTTCGGCAACTCCGGGGCGGAGGCCGTGGAGGCGGCACTGAAGGCGGCCCGCTACCACAGCGGCAAGGATAAATTTCTCGGGTTCTTCGGCGGGTTCCATGGGCGCACGATGGGGGCGCTTTCGCTGACGGGCAGCAAAACGGCGCAACGCAAGGGATTTGGACCACTGGTGCCGGGAGCGCACCATATCCCCTATGCCTACTGCTACCGGTGCTCCTACGGCAAGCAGCCCGCCACCTGCAAGGTGGAATGCCTGAAGGTAATCGAAGAACAACTGGTGAAGACGATTCTGCCGGCTGAGGAACTGGCGGCGATCGTGTTGGAGCCGATTCAGGGGGAGGGCGGCTATGTTGTGCCTCCGCAGAAGTTCTTCGATGAGTTGCAGGCGCTGGCAAAGAGGTTGGGGACCATCCTGATAGTGGATGAAGTGCAATCGGGGATGGGGCGCACGGGCAAGATGTGGGCCAGCGATCATTTTCAGCTTACGCCGGATATTCTCACGGTAGCGAAGGGGATCGCCAGCGGATTGCCCTTGAGCGCGACTATCGCCCGGGTGGACTACATGCAGTGGAAGCCGGGTTCGCAGGCATCGACCTTCGGCGGCAACCCTGTGTCGTGCAGCGCCGCTTTGGCGACTATCGAGTTGCTGGAGCAGGAACTGATCGACAACGCGCGGCGGGTGGGGGAGCACATATTCCAGCGCCTGCGGGAATGGCCGAAGCGGTTCCCGGTGGTGGGGGACGTGCGCGGGCGCGGGCTGATGATCGGAATCGAACTGGTGAAGGATCAACAGACACGGGAGCCGTTCCCGGAACTGCGGAACCGGATCGAGATCATGGCGTTCGACCGCGGGGTGCTGGTGCTGGAGGCGGGCGCCAGTTCGCTGCGGCTCTCGCCTCCCCTGGTGATCACCAAAGACCAGGCGGATTTCGCTCTGGACACGATTGAGGAGTGTCTGCGCGCGGCTCAGATCTGATCGCGGTACTGATCGAGGGCGATCTTCACCAACTGGCTGCGCGTGCGCACGCCGAGTTTGTCGAAGAGGCCTCGGAGGAGTGCCTTGACGGAACTCTCGGAAATATCCAGACGAGCGCCGATCTCTTTGTTGGCGTGGCCTTCGAGCAGGCACCGCATGGCGATGCGTTCGCGCTCCGTGAGGCGCGGACGGTCGTCGATGGCCTGGGGATCGACAGCGGCGAACAGCCCGCGGAGGTATCTGGGTTCCAGGAACAGTTCGCCGGCGGCCACTTGGCGGACGGCCTCGCAAAGAGTTTCGGGCGGGTTGTGTTTATGGAAGATGCCGGAAACGCCGGCCTGGATCAACTGCATGGCTTCGAGGTCGGTGACGCCGGCGGTGACGATGAGGATCTTGCCGGTGTAGCCGCGGCCGCGGGCCTCGCGGACGAAATCGAGAGCCCGCTCGCCGCCCAGATCGACATCGAGCAAAACCAATTCCGGCCCGCAGTCGTGGAGTTGTTGCAGGCCGGCGGCGATGTGATCCGCTTTGCCGGCAATTTCGAAGTCCGGCTGCGTTTCGAGCAGCCGCGCCAGGCCTTCGCGGAACAGCGCGTGGTCGTCAATCAGAAGAAGGGGGATCTTCCCCGTTGGCGTAATCACAGGAGCATTACCTCTTGGCGATCCGCAGTTCGGCCACGAAGCGGCATCCCCGCTCCACGGGTTCGAAGCGCAGATCTCCTCCATAGCTTCTCAGAATGGCGCGGGAGACGTAGAGACCCAGGCCGCTTTGCTCGGAGCCGGCACGAAACGGTTCGAAGAGGTTCTTGGTGTCAGGGATGCCGGGTCCGGAATCGGTGACGGCAATGCGGACCGACTCGTGGTTGACGGCGAGTGCAAACCGCAGATGCCGCTCCGGGCTGTTGTTGGTGGCGCGCAGGCTGTTCTGATGCAGGTTGAGGAGCGCCTGTAGGATTCCGAACGATTCTCCGAAGACGCGGGGGAGGTGGTCGGGGACATCCCAAGCCAAGTCGCCACCGGCCTCTTCCCAGACGGGGGCAATCATGATGCGGAAATGGCTCAGCACCTCGGAGAGGTCGGTTTGAGCTTTGCTGTTGCCGGCCTTGGCGACTAGTTCCGTGGAGGCGATTTGGGTGAGTGCGCCGACCAGATTGCCGAGGGCGTGAAAGTCTTCGCTGTCCTTCCAGCCCGGCGAGGTGCGTAGCTGGCTGTAGACCATGCCGATGGCTCCGCAGACGTTGCGGATCTCGTGCGAGACGGCTCCGGCGACAATCCGATTGTTGGCGAGCAACTGGCGCAGATTCTGTTCTTCGCGCTCGCGGATCTCTTCGGAAATGTCGACGGCGATGGCGGCCAGACGCCGGCCGAGCGGCGTTTGATAGGTGGAGAACCAGATTTGGGCGACGAAGAGTTCCCCGGTGACTTTACGGCCCTGGCATTGGGCGGCGGTGCGAAAGGCGGGCGAATCGGCGGCAAAGCGCAGGGCGTCGGCCAGGACCGGCAGATAGTCGCGGATATTCAAGCCCTCAAGCTTGTGGCCGGGTCCGAGACCCAGCATTTCGCGCAATGCCCTGTTTCCGGACAGGATGCTTGCATCCTCGCCAACGGTTACGATGGCCGCGGGGCTGCTTTCCGCCAAAGAGCGTAGATGACTTTCGGCCTCCTCACGGAGCGCGACCTGCTCTTCCAACTGGGAGGTGTGTCCCAGGATCAGCCTGCGGTTGCGCATCAGCTCCACGATGAGGAAGCCGGTGGTGCTGTTGGCCAGCAGGCGAAGGGCAAAGCGGCTGACGTAATCCGTTGTGGGGAGATTGCGAAACGAGGTGGAGCTCAGCCATGCCAATACGAAGGCGAAGCTGATAATCTGCCAGCGGTTCATGGCGATGGCCGCGGGAAGCATGGGGATGACGAAGATCACCCCGAGCGAGACATCCTGCATGGAGCGATCCACCAAGGCGGCCGTCACGAGGAGAAGACCCGAGCAGACCAGCAGAGCCCACTTGGGAGCGTTGATGAGCTTTTCCAGCGCCGAACCGGATGAGTGCCTTTCCCGCACGATATCTAGTCTATGGAATTCCCAAGTACCTGGGAAACGGAAGTTCTACGCTGAACGGCTTTTCAGTCGAAAGATGGTATGCGATTATCCTAAAGATAGTCCCAAATTTTGTTTCAAGTTCAGTAACCTTTTTACTTGGCCGCGACGTCAACCTGGTCTATTCCCCGTACCCACGCGGCGAGTCCCGTTCCCTCTGGGCTCGCCGCGGTAGCGGTGTGTGCATTGCTGCCATATTTTCCATTTCTATTAATCCCTTTATTTTCAGATGATTACATACAGATCGGCCTTGGCCGGCAGTACGGTCCAATGCAATATTGGAGTAATCTGGCCAACGATGCACTGTACCGTTGCCGGGCGACTTCCATTGTTCTGACGTATCTTACGGACAGCGTCGCCGGTGACGGAGCGCTGCCGCACCGGTTGGTGAACCTTGGGATGCATGTGGTGGCGGCGTTTCTGGTGGCCGGGTTGGGGGTCTGGAGGCGGATCGGCTTTCGGCTGTCGGTGCCTGCCGCCGCGTTCTTCGCCTTGCGGGAAGCGCACCAGGAAGCTGTGATCTGGGTGGCTGCCCTACCGGAAGTGTTGGCATTTGTTTTTGTGCTGGCGGCCGTGCTCAGTTGGATCCGCTGGCTCGACACACGCCGGCCGCTGTGGGGAGCGGCGTCACTGGTTGCTTTCGTACTCGGCCTTCTGTCGAAAGAATCGGCGGCTGTGTTTCCGGCTTTTGCGGTGCTCATCTGGTGGCTGGAGGCGCGCAACTGGCGCGCTCCGGTGGCGATGATTGCCCTGTTTGGGGTGCTGGACGCGCTTTATGCCTATTCTATTTTTTCGGCAAAGGACAACCATCTTCATCTGAACGACGGAACGTTCACCGTGCAACTTGGCTTTCTGTGGACCATGGTGCATAGCACGCTGCGGCTGTTGTGGCCGTGGGGAGCGGTGGCGTTAGCGCTGCTGGCATGGAAAGGGATCAGGATATGGAAGAGCCACCTTGCGGGGGCGCTGGTATGGATCGTTATCGCGCTGCTCCCGTATAGTTTCCTCACCTATATGGACCGGGTCCCGAGCCGCCATACGTATCTGGCCAGCGTGGGGATTGCCGTTTTGATGGGATGCGCCTGGCAGACGGTGCGGGAGATGCGAAGTACGGCCGTGGCCGCTGTAGCATTGGCGGCCGTGCTGACGCACAATCTGGGCTATCTTTGGACCAAGAAATACGATCAATACCAGCGCCGCGTAGAGCCAACGGAGCGATTTCTGCGCTACGCGGCGAGCAACAAGGGCCCAGTGCGGATTACCTGCGCACCCTACGGCTATGAAGTTTTCCGCCAGGCGGCGGCGATCCGCCTGGGATGGTCGCCGGAGCAAGTTCTGGGTCCGAATGAAACCCCGCCGGCGGGTGAGCCGGCTGAATACTGCGATACGAGCAAACCATGAACACCTTCCGCTTCCCGTACAGTCTGAGTGTCTTTTTCCCAGCCTACAACGACGCTCCTTCTCTGCCCCGGCTAATTGGGGCGACCTTCGCCACCCTGACGGCGCACGTGGACGACTTTGAGGTGATCGTGGTGAACGACGGTTCGGCCGACAACACCGAAGAGGTATTGCGGGAGCTGAAGCGGAAGCATGGGCCGAGGCTGAAGGTGGTTACGCACCGCATCAATCGAGGCTACGGCGGAGCTTTGCGGAGCGGGTTCGCGGCGGCATCGAAGGAGTTTGTTTTCTATACAGATGGGGACGGGCAGTACGATGTGAGCCAACTGCCGGCGTTGTTGTGCCATGCCGGTCCGGATGCCGGGCTGGTGAATGGATACAAGATGAAACGGCACGATCCCTGGCACCGGATCGTGATTGGGGCGCTGTACAATCAGTTTGCGCGCCGGCTGTTCCGGGTGAAGCTGCGGGACATCGATTGCGACTACCGCCTGATCCGCAGCGCGACGCTGAAATCCATCAACCTGACTTGCACCAGCGGCACGATTTGCGTGGAACTGGTGAAGAAGATCGAGGCGACGGGCACGCGGGTGATAGAAGTTCCGGTGAATCATCTGGCGCGGGAGCATGGCCGTTCGCAGTTCTTCCGCATCAAGAGCCTGGCAACCACTTTCGTGCAGTTGCTGGACTTGCACCGGAAACTGGTGGTGCGGCCCTGGTTGGAAGCGTGGCGGCAGCGGTTGACACGTCCATCGATGGCGGGCCACTCGTAAGTCCCCCCCGAGACAGAAGTTCCTTTCCAAGCCGAGCGCCGATGGCGCCTTGGCCGGAGGTGTATTCGATGACACAAGACCAGCCGGCGACCGCCGCCGGGCGTCTAAGCGCGGGAGAGCTGGCGGCCCTGGTGTCGATTCTGGCCATCTTTGTTTGTGTGCTGGTAGCGCTTGCCTGGGAGGTGGGGGTGACGGTGGATGAGCCCAGCCATCTTGTGTCGGCGCACCTGTACTGGGAGGGAAAAGACCGGCTTGCGCCTTACGATATGCCTCCGGCTATCAAGATTGCCGGAGGGTGGGTGTCGCACCTGACTGGGGTCCAGTTGCCAGCGCGAACCGATGCTATTTGGAAGGACAATCATGAATGGCAGGTGGCGCTGCGTCTGATGGAGAGTATGAAGGCGGACCAGATCCGCCGCACGTTTTTCCTGAGCCGCTTGCCGATGATCGTGTTTCCGGTTGGCTGCGCGGCGGTCATCTGGTGGTGGACGAGGCAGCTCTTTGGGAAGCCGGCAGCGTTGGTATCGACGGCTTTGTTCACGCTGAGTCCCACGGTGCTGGCGCACGGCATGCTGTTCAAGAACGATCTGGCGGCGAGCCTGGGGCTGCTGTTGGTTTGTTACACGGGGTGGCGCTATGCGGCGCAGCCGGGGCGTGGAACGCTGTCAGGGTTTGCACTGGCGGCCGGTTTCGCGCTGTTGACGAAGCTTTCGATGCTGGCGGTGACGGCGCTGGTCCCACTGTTTCTGGCTGGAGTGGCCTGGAAGAGGGGAATGGATTGGAGGAGCTACGGGCGGCATCTGGGGATTCTGGTGGCTGTGATTTACGCGATGATCGTCGTGCTGTGGCCCGGCAGGATCACAGTGCTGCCGCGCGCCGAATGGGCCGGCATCCGCGCCATGGATCTCCCCTGGCACTTCACGGCGATCATGTCCGTACTCCGGTTTGTGCCGTTGCCGCGCATGTTCTGGCACGGAGTGGCGGCGGTGGCGCAATCGGACGCGAGCGGGGTTGGGGTGTATCTGTTAGGCAACGTCTATCCGCAAGGGCATCCCCTGTATTTCTTCATCGCTTGGGCTGTGAAGATTCCGGTGGCCGTACAGGCAATGGTGCTGCTGGGGTTGGCATTCTGGGGCTGGCGGTGGTTTCGCAAACGCACGGCGACGGATGCCTTTTGGCTGTTGCCGGCCGCGCTCTATATGGGACTGGCGTCGATGTCGTCCTTGCAACTGGGAATCCGCCTGGTGCTACCGGCGATCGTGTGTTCCTGGATGTCGGCGAGCCGGGGACTGCAGTGGGTGACGGCGCGCCGGTGGAGCCATTTTGCGGTGGCGGCACTGCTTACCTGGCAGGCGACGCGAACTGCTATCCGCTATCCCGACTACATTGCGTATTTCAATCTTTGGGTGGGAGGGCCGGAGCAGGGGATTCGCTATTTGTCGGACAGCAATCTCGATTGGGGACAGGGATTACACGCGTTGCGCGAGTACCTGGACCGGAACGGGGTGAAGAAGGTCAGTGTTTTCTATTTCGGCAATGACAATGCGTGGCAGCAATTGAGGGAGGAGCGGTTGGAGATGAAGGCAGCTCCCTGGACGCCGCAGCATGTTCAGGAAAAGGTATACCAGCCGGAGGCGGGGTTGTATGCGGTGAGTGCGACGTTTTTGACGGGGCAGCTATTCCAACGAGAGTATAGGGACTATTTCCGGCGGTTCCGGGAACGAAAGCCGGAGGCAGTGGTGGCGGGGTCGATCCATATTTACCGGGTGGAGTAGACGGCACTACTTGTGACGGTAGGTGATGCGGCCCTTGGTTAAGTCGTAAGGCGACATTTCGATTGTGACGCGGTCCCCGGCCAGGACACGGATGCGATTGCGGCGAAGTTTGCCGGCAAGGTGCGCGAGCACCACCCGCTCCTGATCGAGCTGTACGCTAAAAAGTCCACTGGGAAACTTCTCGACAACCGTGCCGGTTACCTCAATGCTGTCCTCTTTGCTCATGCGTATCGGAAAAAATTATACCGTATCTTGCCGATAAGCAAGAAGAGAGTCAATGATCTCGATTCTGCGTGTAAAAGACGAGGAAGCGCTCCGCAAAGAGCTACGGAGTAAAGAGGAACTCTGCCTGGAGGCAATCGGCGCTTATGCCACGGCGGTGGAGGCGGTTTGCGACCATTTGTTGCGGATGTGTCCTCCGATGATCGACCGGCACGGCGCGGAGTTGCGGGGCATTGCAGAAGAAGTGCGGCCGGGGATGCGGGTGGATGAACTGGAGTCGTCGCGGACGCGATTTCTGACGCGGGTCTCACGGCTGGGGCAAGATGGAGCGGCCGAATACGAGGCGACGGCAAGAGACCTGAGAGACATGCTGAGGCTGGTGAGTTCGGCGACGGAGACATTGCAGACGCAATCGGACGGGAGCGGCGCCGAATGGAATCGCTTCACTACGGAAGTGGAGCGCATTGCCGCGTTGGGGGATCTGCAGGATGTTCGATCCAATCTGCGGCGTGAAGTGCGGCACATGAACGAGTGCATGCAGGCGATGGTGCGGGATAACGCCCTTGTCATCGGGCGCCTGCGCACGGAACTGGCGACGATGCGCAAGAGGACCAACGACGCCGAGGAGCAGTTGGTGTTGGATCCGTTGACGGGGGTGTGCAATCGCCGGGGGATCGAGGAGTCGCTGGAGGAACGGGCACGCGCCGGCGAATCGTTCTGTGTGGTGTTTTTCGATATTGTTCGCTTCCACGCGGTCAACGACCGCTACGGACTGGAGACCGGCGATGAGGTTTTACGCCAGTTTTCGCAACGGCTGGCCAGTTCGATTCGCGACAGCGACAGAGCAGGGCGCTGGAGTTGCGACCGTTTTGTGGCCGTTATAGGGTGTCCGGTGCACATAGGGATCGCGCGCGCGCGCCAGATCCACGCCAAGGTGAATGGCCGATACGAACTGCTGACGGCTGCCGGCGCCTCCGCCTCGGTGGAGATTCACTCTGCGATGGGGATTGCCGAGTACCGGCAGGGGGAGAGCGCACAGGCGCTCATGGAACGGGCTGGGCAGTCCCTGCTGGCTGCCAAGGCGCAGTCGCATTCCTCGACCCCTTGACAGGCACTCTATCAATTGCACTACCTTATGGTGGAGGCTGGGACCAGATTTTGCGTTCATTACAAGACCGCTGTGTGTTCATCACCGGCGCGGGGAGAGGCATCGGGAAGCGGCTGGCAATCGGGTTTGCAGCCGCCGGGGCCAAAGTTGCCTTGGTTGCCCGCTCGAAAGCGGAACTCGACCTGGCTGACCTTGAGATCGAGCACGCCGGCGGCAGCGCCCTTCGCATTCGTGCCGATGTGCGGGATTACGAACAGGTACATACGGCGCTGGAGCGGGCGCGCTCGCACTATGGCGATGTTCACGTGGCGATCTGTGCCGCGGGCATTCAGGGTCCCATCGGACCTGTTGCCGAATGTGTTCCGAAGCTGTGGGCGGAAACTCTGGAGACGAATCTGCTGGGTCCGATGCATGTCTGCCGGGCCGCTTTGCCCCACATGGTGGAACGAAGGCGGGGGAAGATCATTGTACTGAGCGGCGGCGGGGCCATTAGCGCGCGGCCCAATTTCTCCGCCTATGCGGCATCGAAGGCTGCGCTGGCGCGTTTCATCGAGTCCGTGGCCGAGGAGGTTCGGGAGCACAATGTGCAACTGAATGCGATGGCTCCCGGCGGGACGTATACGGCGATGACGGACGAGATTCTACGGGCCGGCGACAGGGCGGGATGGAAGGAGCGCCAGGATGCTCACCAGGTGAGGCTCACGGGCGGCGTTTCGCCGGAAAAACAAATTCAGCTTGCCATGTTTTTGGCTTCGGAGCGGTCGAATCACATCAGCGGGAAGATCATTCACGTCAACGACGATTGGAAGAGGCTGGAGACCGGACAGGTGCATCCGGAAATCTACACGCTGCGGCGGGTGCAGAAGATGAATTCGTGAACCGCCCGGCGTCACTTCGCCCGCGCACGGAAATCGGGGTCAAACCAAGCGCCGAGGTTCGGATAACCCTGCCGCTGGTGGTGCTTTTTGAAGCGCAGGAAGTAAGGCGCTCCGTTGCGGACGCCGCCTTCCACAAGGTCATCCCAGGACGCGATAGTGAGCGGGTTGGAAGCAGGGCTGGTGGAAAACCGTGAACCTTCGGAGGGCGTTTCAACGAACTGGAAGCGCCAACGGCTGCCGCTTTGCGCGGGTTGAATGAGCCGGTCGGCGGCCTCCTGGATGGCGGCTGCGGAGAACTCCCGCAATCGAAGGCGCACTAGCAAATAGGCGCGCGTTTCCACAGTGTCGAGATCGTAGCGGTCTGCGCGGTAGCCGGCGCGAATGGCATCGGGTGTGTCCTCGGTAGCGAGGACGAAACTCCACTGCGCGGCATGGGGACGGAGATGCGGATTGGCCGCATCGGTGAGAAACCTTTCGGCCCACATGGCGGAATCGGCGCGCACGGCGGGTGGGAGCAGATCGATGTCCGCCAGGAGACGCCAGCCGGTGGGGGGGATACGGAGGATGGACTCGGTCCAGATGGCGGTGAGGTCGGGTTCTAGCACGCTCGGGTTCCTTCCTGATTTCTAGCGGTAGCGCCGCACGATTTCCTGAATTTTGAAGTGCATCACATTTCCAACGTACTCGATGCTGTACCAGACGAGGGCGAAGAAGGCGGTGATGACTTCCTCAGGGGAATCAAACGTGTCGGCGCCGCCGCCGTAGTATTTCGTGACGCCGCCGTGGGTGAAGCGAAGGCACGCCTCGTAGGTATTCATTCCAATGTCGTCGTATTTGAACACAGTCCCCACGGACACGGGATCGCGGTCGGCAAGGGACACGTACCAGGTAACGCCGTTCACGGTTTTGCGGTGGTTGTGGAGCGTGATGGGAGTTCCCTCTTTCACCAGGACACGGCGCCCGTTTCGTATATCCGGATCGGCCCATACGACGACCGGTTGAGCAGTGCCGGGACAGCCGACCTGATGCAGGACGCCACGGACGAAACGGACGATGGCCTGGCACTCTCCGGAGAGATCGGAGTAATCGGCCATCGCCCAGGCGCCCCCGATATCGTTGAAAAACGATGGGTGGCGGAACACTGTAGGGATCAACGGGTCGCGCTGCAGCGTGTAGAACGAGAACATTTCCATGAGATATTCGACGATGGTGTGGGGGCGCAGGGAACCAGCGTAGCCTACCAACTCCACGGCCTTGGCGATGCGCTTGCGGGTGACGCCATCCTCGCGTTCGCCCTCTACTTTGGGATCGTCCATGGTGAGATAACACCATCCTCCGGTTGTCACGCTGTAGGAGACGGGTGGTGTCTTTACCGACCAGTCGATGAAGAGGTAGTGATCGGTCACCAGTTTCGGCAGCTTGCCTTTCGAGGTGAGCTGGATGGAGAGGGTTCCCGGGGAGAAAGTCGCCTCGCCGGAGAAGGAGAGTCCCTTGTCGCCGATGCCCAGGATGTCGCCGCTTTCCGGGCAGGCGCCTTCGGGGCCGGCCTCGAAGACGAGCTGGAGCGTCACCTTTCGATTCATGTTGTGAGTGATGGGGTGGGCCTCGTCCATCCCTTCTTTCCAATGGGGAAGCGGATAGAGAGCGCCGGTATTGGTCCAATGGTCTTCCTCATCCTTGATGAGGCGGTGATCGGAGAGGTATTCGAGGGACACAAGCCGGATCCACTCCAAGCGTTTCGGACACGGTTCGACCGGATTGGTGGGATCCTTCTTCGGCTTGTTGCCGGCGGGTTTGGCTTTGGCGCCGCGCACTTTGCCGCCGTTGGCGACGTAGGCATCCATCCATTTTTCGCGGAGGGCTTCATCGTTATCGCCCATGGTGAGCGGGCGGCCGCCGGTTTCCGAAGCGATGGCTTCGTCGGCGGCGCGGGCAGCGTCCGGATCGACGGGTCTGATGGCGCGGCGCCGGCTCATTTCGGGGTCCGCCCATCGCCGAAGAGCGAATACCCGTCGAGCAACCGCAGTTTCTCATCGGGGGTCAAGGAAGGGTGGTGGAGGATGTTCCAGGCCCACGGCGTAGCCTCTTTGGCGCCGAACTGCGGGCCGTACTGCAAAACGAGTTCGAGGAAGTGGAGCAGGTGGTCTTCGGCAACGATACCGTGGCGGTGGGCAGTGGCGATGGCCTTGTCGATGAGTGCGGGGAGAGCGGCAGCCGGCCATTGCGCCACCAAATCGGGGCTTTGGTGGGAGATGGCGTCGCGCAGGCGCCTGGCCATGTCCGCGGTGAGTTGCCGGCGGAAGGCATTCATCTGTTCGGCACGAATCACCAGAATGGTGGTCACGTGCCTACAGACGGAAACTAGGAGAGTTTCAGATCATCCAGGACTTTGTCCCACGGTTTGCGGTAAGGGCGGCGCATCATGGCGGCGGCCTCGGAATCGCCGGTGATGGTTTCCCTGGCGGCGTCCCAGCGGATGCTGCGACCGCCCAGCCGGAGCGAAATATTGGCCAGATGGCAGGCCGTGGTGATCTGATGACCGTCTTCGACGTCGGCAATGGGACGTTGACGGGTCTTGATGCAATCGAGGAAGTTGCGCACGTGCAGGTCGAACTGCTGGTCGGCGGCGCCTTTTTCCTTGATGGGGTCGACGTAGGGCGCCGGCTTTGTGTCGGAGCGGTTCACTCCGCCGGAGGAGTGGCCGCGGAACTGGGGCACGGCATTGTTCGGATCGATCTTCATTTCCGGGACGATTTCGAACCCGCCGCGATCGATGGTCATGCTGGCCTTGGTGCCGATGAACTCGAGACCGGCGGCGCGGCGGCCGATGCCGGCCTCGCGGATGGAGCAGATGGCGGTGAAGCCGGGGTATTGGAACACGGCATCCTGTGTGTCCGGGACATCGCCGTCGCTTTCCAGGCCGTAGCGTCCGCCGACGCAGGAGACCAATTGCGGCCCCTTGACGCCCATCGCCCATTGCATGATGTCGATGCTGTGGGCTCCGAGATTCGTCATCTGCCCGCCGGAGTAATCCCAGAACCAGCGGAAATGATAGAGCGAGCGGAGCTGATGGTAGGGGCGTTTGGGCGCCGGGCCGAGCCACATTTCGTAGTCGAGTTCCGAAGGGGGCGCTCCGTCGGAGAACTTGCCGAAACCCGGTGTGATGTTGCGCGCGGCGCTGATGCGGACATTGTGGATCTTGCCGAGGTAGTTTTCGCGGATGAGATTACGCGCTTTCTGGTAGTGCAGTCCGCTACGTTGTTGCGTGCCGGTCTGGACGACGCGATTGTAGCGGCGGGCGGCGCGCACCATCCACTTGCCCTCGTCGATGAACAGCGAGAGCGGCTTTTCCACGTATACGTCTTTGCCGGCGGCGCAGGCGAGGATCGTGTGCAAGGCATGCCAGTGGTCGGGAGTCGATACGACAATCGCCTGCAGATCCTTGTTCTCATACAAACGGCGGAAATCGCGGTAGCCCTTGGCATTGGCGCCCATCTCCTGGAGGCCTTCTTCGAGGCGCGGCTGGTGCGCTTCGCACATGGCGGCCATGTCTACATCCTTTTGGTTTTTGAAGTCGTAGACATGCTGGCGTCCGATGAGGCCGAAGCCAATGAAGCCGACCTGAATCCGGTCATTGGCTCCTAAGATGCGTTGATAAGCGGCGGCGCTGAGTGCGGTCATGGCGTAGCGTCGTGTCACGGGCATGGCGGGGATTCTATCATTGAAGGACGCCCATGTCGAATCCCATTTTCGATTCCAACGACGCCTCTCTGTTTCGCATCCGGTCGCGGCAGCCCGGTCCGAAGGGGGCGCTGCCTCTTACTGCCGAGATGTTGCGGGAGCGCCCGTCGGGCGACTTATTCGGATGGACGCAGAATGCCGGGATGGGCTGGGATCCAGCCCGGTTGAACGGGCAGGACTACCTGATTCTCAGCACGCATGGCGGCATCCGGGCGGCCGACGGGACTCCCATTGCGCTCGGCTATCACACCGGGCATTGGGAAGTGGGGCTGCTGATGCAAGCGGCTGCGGAGGAGTTAAAAGAAAGCGGCGCCGTACCGTTTGCCGGCTATTGCACCGATCCTTGCGACGGGCGCAGCCAAGGGACGGCGGGCATGTTCGATTCCCTGCCCTATCGCAACGACGCGGCTGTGGTTTTCCGGCGCTTGATCCGTTCTCTGCCGACGCGACGCGGCGTCATTGGGGTGGCCACCTGCGACAAGGGGTTGCCCTCGATGATGATGGCGCTTGCCGGGACCCACAACCTGCCCTGCGTGCTGGTGCCTGGCGGCGTGACGCTGGTGGCCGAAGACGGTGAGGATGCCGGCAAGGTACAAACCATCGGAGCGCGGTTTGCGCACGGTTCCATCACGCTGGAGTACGCCGCGGAGATGGGCTGCCGTGCCTGCGGATCGCCCGGGGGCGGTTGCCAGTTTCTGGGGACGGCGGCCAGTTCGCAGGTGATTGGGGAGGCGCTGGGGATGTCGCTGCCGCATTCGGCGCTGGCTCCCAGTGGACACCCCATCTGGATCGATATGGCGCGCCGCTCGGCGCGGGCGGTGCGGAAGCTGGAATCGCTGGGCATCGCGATGCGGGATATCCTCACGGAAGCCGCCCTGCGCAATGCGATGATCGTGCACGCGGCATTCGGCGGGTCGACGAATATTCTGCTGCATCTTTCGGCGATCGCGCACGCGGCCGGGTTGCGCCGTCCAAACGTGGACGATTGGGCCGAGGTCAACCGCAAGGTGCCGCGCCTGGTGGATGCGCTTCCCAACGGGCCGCGCAGCTTTCCCACGGTGCAGGTTTTCCTGGCCGGGGCCGTGCCGGAGGTGATGCTGCACCTGCGCGACGCGGGATTGCTGGACTTGCGGGCGCTGACGGTGA
Organism: Bryobacterales bacterium; assembly: GCA_016789755.1. Taxonomy (GTDB): domain Bacteria; phylum Acidobacteriota; class Terriglobia; order Bryobacterales; family Bryobacteraceae; genus CADEFT01. Next base: position 36,172 of record JAEUQG010000458.1, on the reverse strand, counting down.
CGGGCGAGCCGCTGGGCAAATCGCTGGAGTGGTGGGAGACCTCGGAGCGCCGAGCGGCTCTGCGCAAGGTGCTTGCGGAAACGGACGGGGTGGACCCTGGCGATGTGATTCACTCCATCGAATCGGCGCACCGGGCGGGACTCACGTCGACGGTCTGTTTTCCGGTCGGCAACCTGGCTCCGCGCGGGTCGGTGATCAAGAGCACGTCCATCGATCCCAGTGTTATCGACGAGGATGGAGTCTATCGAAAGACGGGGCCGGCGCGAGTGTTCACCAGCGAGGCGGCGGCGATCCACGCCATCAAGACTGGCGGCATTCATGCGGGCGATGTGATCGTGCTCATCTGCCGCGGCCCCATGGGTACCGGGATGGAAGAGACCTACCAGCTCACTTCTGCCCTGAAGCACCTTCCTTTCGGTAAACATGTGGCGCTGGTTACGGATGCCCGGTTCAGCGGCGTGTCCACGGGCGCCTGTATCGGGCACGTTTCCCCGGAGGCTCTGGCGGGTGGGCCGATCGGCAAGGTACGCGATGGCGACAAGATTGAAATCGTCATCGACCGCAACCGGCTGGAAGGTTCCATTAACCTGCCGGATTTCGATGCCGCTTCGATTGCCTCGCGCGAGGCGCGGACGGATCTGGCGCCCGATCCGCTGTTGCCTTCCGATTCGCGCCTGTGGGCCGCGCTGCAGGATGTGAGCGGCGGAACATGGGGCGGATGCGTGTACGACACCGAAGAGATCCTGCGGGTTCTGGAGGCCGGCAAGAAAGCCCTGGGGCGTTAGCCGGAGTTCCCGCTGTTTTGCAGATCGATGTGGAACAATCCAACTATGCGCTATTCACGGCGGGCGTTTCTGGCATCGGCATCTACGGCGGCAGTGAGAGGTCAGGACTTGATGTGGAGTGAGTTACCGGCGCTACCGAAGGGATTGGCGGGGCAGATGGTGGGATCCATCGGAAGCAATCTGATTGTTGCCGGCGGCACATGGTGGGAAGGAACACCCTGGAGCGGAGGGAAGAAATTCTGGTCCGATGCGGTGTACGGGTTGCGGCCCGGAGACAAAGGTTGGCGGTTGCTGGGGAAGCTGGGGCGCCCGCTGGCTTACGGGGCGGCTGTTTCGGTTAGGGGTGCGTTGCTGCTGGTGGGCGGGCAGACCGATAGCTCCGTGTCGTCCCAACTGTTGGAGTTGACGATCGGCGGCGCGGGGATCAAACTCCGTGAATTGCACCGGATGCCTTTGCCGAACGCCTGGTGTACGGCGGGAGTGATCGGGGACAGGCTGTATGTGGCGGGCGGAGGCGGCGGGTTCCCTTCGGCGAATCAGGCCTATCGTACGTTCTGGTCGTACAACCTGAAGAACCCGGCGGAGGAGTGGCGGGAAATCGACGGGTGGTCTGGGTCTCCCCGTTTTCTTGCCGCAATGACTGTTGTAGGAAATGAACTGTATCTGGCGGGCGGGACCGACTTCGGCGGTGGCAAGCGCCTGTTCCGCCGTGACGCCTATCGCTACAACATGAAATCCGGGTGGTCCAGGATGCCAGATCTGCCGGTGGCACTACAAGGGGGGGTAGCAGCCGAGTATCGCGGGAAGGTGGTGTTTTTCGGCGGCAACGATGGGAGTTGGGGGGATCGGGAATCGGATGCGGCACACCCTGGATTCCATCGGGGTGCATACGCGTTCGATATCGAGGCAGGGACATGGAACCGGATTGGGGACATGCCGGCTTCGCTTGTTACCACGGGAATTGCCAAGTGGGACGGGGGGCTGGTCATACCGGGCGGAGAGAACAAGCCCGGGTATCGATCCAGTCGTGTTTTAAAGTTACAGTTATAGTTTTTAACCCGCTGCCCGAAGCAGGCTACCCCCCTGGCTGGCGGTGCTCAGCATCCAGCGAAGTTGTGCGCTTTCGAATGGGGGAGCGCAGTAATCCGCGGCTCCGGCCTCCATGGCTGCAATCCATTCGCGCGTATCCGGCACGCGGACGACAACGATAACGGGAACATGATGTTTCACGGAGGAGAGGAGTTCCTGAAAATCCTCAGACATAGCGCAAAAGAGGACGTCGGGGGAACAAGAGGCGCTCAAGTGACGGCAGTCGCGGGTGCAACTACATGTGTAGATACTAAAATTCAACTGCGGATCGGACAGGGCGGCGCGAAGCTCAGCTTGCAAAGCTGGATCCAAATGGCACAGCAGAGCGGAGCGCGGCACATTGGCTTCCATACCAATCACCTCCCACTAGGAGATCAAGACTTCATTCTCATAGGGGCGCGGCGAGCCCTGCGAGAGTGATCGGGGAGTACATGCAGTACCACCCTCAGACTACGCCCAATCCCTGAGGAAGTCCACCGCTTTTTGTGGGGCGCGATCTGCGGCGGAGTGAGAAAGTGCTTGCGCGGGGGAAAATTCTATCGTATGATTCAAACATACGTTTGATTCAATTAAACGTACCAATCACATGGTTGCCCCATCCGAACATTCCATCGACACCAAGAACCGAATCCTCGACGCGGCCGAGCGTCTGTTCGCGGATAAAGGCTTCGATGCCACCTCCCTGCGCATGATTACCACGGCGGCGGAGGTGAATCTGGCCGCGGTGAACTATCATTTTCAATCAAAGGAGACACTGCTGCAGGCGGTGTACGCGCGCCGCTCGGCACCGGTTAACGCAAAACGATTAGAACTGCTGACCCAATTCGAGTCTTCGGGTGAACCGCTGGAGGTAGAGCAGATTCTGGATGCCCTGATCCGTCCCCTGTTCGAGATCGGCGAATCACGCGAGTGCGTCCCGCGGCTTATGGTGCGGTTGCTGTATCTGGATGCGCACGAGGCTTCCCGGAACGTGTTTCAACAGCAGTTTCACCAAGTCTTGATTCGCTTCCAAGGGGCACTTCGGAAATCGCTACCACATTTATCGGAGAAGGAGATCACGGCGCGCATGCAGTTCTCCATCGGTTCGCTCGCCCATACGATGGCGGCCAGCCGCAATCTGCAAGCGATGCCAGCCGGCGGGCAAATGAAGGAAGCTCTCCCCTGGGTACTTCGCCAGTTGATCCACTACATTGCCGCCGGACTACGCGCGCCGGCGTTGGAGGAATCCGCATGCACATTCTGATGCCGGCATTCATTTCGCTACTACTACAAGCGCAGGAGCCAGTGCTTCCGCTGAACCTCAGGAAATCCATCGAAATCGCGGCGGCCCCGGATGGAAGCATTCGATTGGAGATCGCCACAGAGGCCATCGCACAGGCAGAGGCCCGGAGACAACAGGCACGGGCGGCACTTCTTCCGCATGTCGATGGTTCGGTATCCTACCAGAACCTGACCCGGAACCTGCGGGCATTCGGTATCGAGTTTCCCACCATTCCGGGGCTTCGCTTCTCGACTTTCGCTGGGCCGTTCTCCATTTTCGATGCGCGGGCTACGGCAAGCCAATCCGTGTTCGACCTCAGCGCGATGCGGCGATACCAGGCAGCGAAAACCGCGGCTGATGCCATGAAACTGGAGGGGGATTCCGCGCGGCATCAGGTTTCCGATCAGGTAGCCCGCGCCTATCTGGCCGCTCTGCGGGCCGAGGCCCATCTGGAGTCCGCGAAGGCAAATCTGGAGCTGGCCCGAGCCGTCGAACGGCTGGCCGAAGCGCAGCGCAAAGCAGGGACAGGGACGGCCATCGAAGTGACGCGCGCCGGCGTGCAAGTGGCTGCCGAGAGGGGACGGCTCACTACCGCCGAAAGCGAGCGTAACCGGGCGCACTTGCAGTTGCTGCGAGCTATGGATCTGAAGCTGGAGACTCGCCTGGAGCTGACAGACAAGCTGCAATACGCCGCGCCGCCGCCGGTCAGCCTGGAACAGGCGACGGAACTCGCCGAGCAAGGCAGGGCCGATTACATGGCGCAACGGCGGCGGGAGCAAGCGGCAGAGCTTTCCTACCGGGCTACGTCGTTTGAAAGACTGCCGTCGGCGACGGCGTTCGCCGACTACGGCAGCATCGGCGGCGCGGTAAACGACTCGCGAGCCACGCGCACTGTCGGGGTGAACGTCAGGATTCCTCTGTTCGACGGCGGACGGCGGGAGGCGCGCCGCGCCGAGTCGGGCTCTCAACTGCGTGTGGAACAGATTCGTACGAAGGACCTGCGGCAGCAGATCGAGTTGGAAGTGCGGTTGTCCTTCGACAATCTACGCTCCGCCGAAGCGCAGGTGGCAACGGCGGAAGAAGGGTTGACGCTGGCGCAGAGAGAGATGGATCAGGCCGAACGCCGCTATAAGGCCGGGGTGGCCAACAGCCTGGAGATTACCGACGCGCAGACGCGTCTCACACGGGCGCGGGAAACCCGCGTCAATGCACTGTTCGCGCACAACCTGGCAAGGCTCGATCTGGGCTCGGCTCTGGGTGCGGTGGAAAGGTACTTGCCATGAAGAAGATCATTCGCATCGTTGTTCCGCTGCTGGTTCTGGCAGCCATTGCAGTTGCTCTACTGCGTTCCAACTTGTTCCGCAAGGAAGAGATTAACGTCATCCGTCTTTCCGGGAACATTGAAATGACGCAGGTCGACATTGCGTTCAAGGTGCCGGGACGGATTGTGGAGTTGAATGTGAAAGAGGGCTCGGCAGTGGAGAAGGGCGAAGTTGTGGCGCGCATCGACCGTCTCACGATGGAAAGCCAGAAAGCGAGAGAAATGGCCGGTGTCGATGCCGCGACGGCGATGCTGTCGCAGATTGTGACGGCCATCGAGTACCAGCGGCAAGCCATCGACGGCGACCTTGCGCTGCGCCAGGCGGAACTGCGCGCCGCCGAATCGCGTGTGGCGGAGCTGTTAGCCGGATCGCGGTCGCAGGAGATCGCCGCAGCCAAAGCGCAACTGGCGGACATGAGAACCTGGGCCGGCCAAGCCAAACGCGACTGGGAGAGGGCGCAAGCCTTATTCCAGAACGAAGACATTTCGGCGGCACAATATGAGCAGTTCCGGGCTAAGCACGAGAGCACGGCTCAAGCCACGCGCCAAGCCGAAGAGCGCCTGGCGCTGCTCGAAGAAGGCCCGCGCAAGGAAACGATCGACCAGGCGCGGGCTCAAGTAGAACGGGCGAAAGCGGCCATCCGTCTGGCGGAAACCAACCGGCTGGAGTTGAAACGCCGCGAGCAGGAACTGGCCGTGCGAAGGGCGGAGATCGGACGCGCCAAGGCTGGCGTAGCCATCATCGACGCCCAGTTGGAGGATACCGCGGCCGCATCGCCGATCGGCGGCGTAGTTATGGTGAAGTCCGCGGAGAACGGGGAAATTGTCGCTGCCGGCGCGGTCGTGGCGACCATCGGCGATCTGCGGCACCCATGGCTCCGGGCCTACATCGGCGAGCGGGATCTTGGCCGCATCAAAATCGGGACGGAAGTGAAGCTGAGCACGGATTCGTTCCCTGGAAAAGTCTATCTCGGCCGGATTAGTTTCATCGCCACCGAGGCGGAGTTCACTCCGAAACAGATCCAGACCGAAGACGAGCGGGTAAAGCTGGTCTACCGCATCAAAGTCGATGTGGACAATCCCAATCAGGAGTTGAAGGCGAATATGCCGGTGGCGGCGGAGATAGTCCTATGACTCCGATGATCGAGATCGCGGGCCTGACCAAGCAGTTTCCACCGGTCACGGCAGTGGATGGGGTTTCACTCAGCGTGGCGAAGGGCGAGATCTTCGGCATTGTGGGTCCGGACGGGGCCGGGAAGACCACGACGCTTCGTATCGTTTGTGGCCTGGTGAATGCGACAACGGGATCCGTGCGGGTGACAGGGCTGGACGTGAAGCGCGAGACGGATGCCGTCAAAGACCGCATCGGGTACATGGCGCAGAAATTCGGGTTGTACCCCGACTTGACGGTGGAAGAGAATATGGTCTTCTACGCGGACCTGTTCGGCATCGTCGGCCGGGAGCGCAACGAACTGGCTGTATCGCTGCTGGAAATGACGCGCATGCTGCCGTTCCGAGACCGCCATGCGGGAAAACTCTCGGGAGGGATGAAACAGAAACTGGCTCTCATGTGCACCTTGTTGCACAAGCCTGAAGTGCTGATTCTGGACGAACCGACGAATGGCGTCGATCCGGTTTCGAGACGCGATTTCTGGAAGATCCTGCGCCGATTGGTGGCGGGAGGCCTGACCGTTTTCGTCACCACGGCGTACCTGGATGAGGCCGACCTGTGCGACCGCGTGGCGCTGATGAACGCCGGGCGCATCATCCTGATGGACACGCCGCAGGCGCTGAAGGAATCGCTGCCCGAGGCGTGTTATGAAGTCCGCGGCGCAGACCTGCGTGCCCTGCGCGATGGGCTGCGCACGAAGCCGGAAGTAGCCGACGTCGAGCTGGCGGGCAGCAAGCTGCATGTATTCCTGCGGCCCGGCGCTGGGGAGGAAGTGGTACGCCAGACGGGTGCGGAGTTCCGCCGCATTCTGCCTTCACTCGAGGATGTGTTCATTGCCACAGTCGGCAAGGAGTCTAGCCGTGCCGCCTGACAATGCTGTCCATGTGCGCAGTCTGACGAAACGATTCGGCGACTTCACTGCCGTCGACAACGTGTCTCTGGATGTGGCGAGGGGTGAGATTTTCGGTTTCCTGGGGCCGAACGGGGCAGGCAAATCCACTACCATTCGCATCCTCTGCGGCCTGCTGGCGCCTACTTCCGGACAGGCCTCCGTCGCGGGGTTCGATGTTTCGGCCGAGCCTGAGAGCGTCAAGCAACACATCGGCTACATGTCGCAGAAGTTCTCTCTCTATGACGACTTGAGTGTGGAAGAAAACCTGGAATTTTTCAGCGGTGTTTACGGCGTGCCGGAGTCCAAGCTGGGGCAGCGCATCGAGTACGCGCTGGAAATGGCGGGGCTGAAACAACGGCGCACGACCATGACGCGGCTGCTGGCCGGCGGATGGAAGCAGCGCCTGGCGCTTGGCTGCGCGATTCTGCACGAGCCGCCGGTCATCTTTCTCGATGAACCAACCAGCGGCGTCGATCCTATCGCGCGGCGTGCATTCTGGGACCTGATCAACGACCTGTCGCACGCAGGGCAGACGGTGTTCGTCTCCACGCACTACATGGAGGAGGCGGAATATTGCCACAGGCTGGCCCTGATGTACCGGGGCGCCATTATCGCACTGGGGCAACCGGCGGAGTTGCGTGACCGGCTGCGCACGCCGGAGTTGCCGGAACCCACCATGGAAGACGTGTTCGTTTCCATGATCGAGCGCGAGGAGGCGCAGGCGAAATGATCTCACTTCGCCGCACGCGGGCCATGGCGCGCAAAGAGGTTACGCATATTCTCCGAGACCCGCTGAGTCTGGGTTTGTCGCTGGCTTTGCCCATGCTGATGCTGATTCTGTTCGGCTACGCGTTGTCACTGGACGTCGACCAGATTCCGTTATTGATCCAGGACAACGACCGCAGCCCGCAGAGCCGCGCCTTGGCGGACCGTTTTCGAGGATCGGTGCTGTTTTCGATTCAGGGTCACGTCGATTCCTATACGCTTGCCGAGACGCCGCTGCTGCGAAGCGATGCGATGGGCGTGCTCACCATCCAACGCGGTTTCGGCGAAGACCTGACCCGCGCCAGGCAGGCCTCGGTGCAACTGCTTCTGGACGGCAGCGATTCCAACACTGCCGGCATTGCCCTTGGATACGCACGGGCGCTCATCTCGGGGTACTCGAACGAGGTGCGCACGGAGTATCAATTGCGCAGCGGGGCCGGTGAGTTGAAGGCCCCTGTCGATCCGCAATTGCGCGTCATGTTCAACAGCGAACTGCGCTCCAGGAACTACATTGTCCCGGGGCTGATCGCCGTCATCATCATGATGATCGCAGCAATGGTGACGTCCCTCTCGATTGCCCGCGAATGGGAGAACGGAACGATGGAGGAATTGCTGTCCACTCCGGTCCGGCCATCGGAACTGGTGCTGGGAAAGCTTTCGGCATACTTCCTCCTGGGCGCGGTGGATATGCTGACTGCCATCCTCGCCGGCGTGTTCATTTTCGACGTACCGTTGCGCGGCAGTGTGTGGGTGCTGATGCTGAGCGGGGGCGTGTTCCTGTTCGGCGCGCTTTGCTGGGGGTTGCTATTGAGCGCCATCACCCGCAATCAACTGCTGGCCTTTCAAATGGGACTGCTCAGCAGTTTTCTGCCGTCGTTTCTGCTGTCGGGATTTATCTATGCCATCGACAACATGCCGCTGGCGCCGCGCATCATCAGCATGATTGTGCCAGCGCGTTACTTCGTTGCGCTGTCGAAGGGCATTTTCCTCAAAGGCGCCGGTCTGGAGATTCTCGGGTGGGAACTGGTATTTCTGCTCGTCTACGCAACCATTGTCTTTGCGCTGGTAACGCGCAAACTGCGGGAGAAGATCGCATGAACTGGCAACGAACGAAAGAGATCGTCCGCAAGGAGTTTCGTCAGAGTTTCCGCGAACCGCGCACGCGGGCGGCGATGTTCGTTCCGCCGATCCTGCAATTTCTGGTGTTCGGATTTGTCGTCAATCTGGATGTGGAGCGCTCCCGGCTGGCGTTGTTGGACCTTGACCGCTCGCCTGCCAGCCGTGAATTGCGCGCCGCCTTTGAAGGCTCGAAATATTTCACTGTCACGGGCACGCCGGCCGATGAGGCTGAGATGCAGGACATGCTGGATCGCGACCGCGTGCATTCGGCGCTGGTGATACCGCCGGATTTTGGCCGCGACCTGGCCCGCGGCCGGGCCACGAAGATCCAGATGCTGGTGGAAGGCTCCAACTCAAACACCGCCTCCATTCTTTCGAACTACGCCGCGGATATCGTGCGGACGTATTCGAGCGGACGGATGGTGGAACTGATCAACCAGAAGCGAATGGCCCGCGGTGGAGCCGTTGCCAAGGTGCAGGCGCCCGGCATCGACCTGCAGCATCGAGTCTGGTTCAACCCGGAACTGAAGAGCCGCAATTACTTCATTCCGGGAGTAGCGGTGAACATCATCACCATTGTGACGCTGATGCTGACTTCAATGGCGATCGTTCGTGAGAAGGAGATCGGAACGATGGAGCAGTTGATGGTCACTCCCATCCGGCCGGTGGAACTGATGCTAGGCAAGACGCTGCCCTTTGCAGTGGTCGGGCTGTTCGATCTGGCGATGATCATCGTACTGGGGATGGTGGTGTTTCACATTCCGTTTCGCGGCAGCGCGCTGCTGATGCTGGGCGGGGCCATCTGTTTTCTATTCACGACGCTGGGCGCGGGCATCTTCATTTCCACCGTGTCCCGCACGCAGCAACAGGCGATCATGGCCACGTTCTTCTTCTTCCAGCCGGCGTTCATGCTGAGCGGGTTCGCGTTCCCCATTCGCAATATGCCCGAACCGGTGCAATGGTTGACCTATCTCAACCCCTTGCGCTATTTCATTGAGATTGCCCGAGGCGTGTTTCTTAAGGGAAGCGGAATCGATGTGCTCTGGACGCAGTTCGCGGCGCTGGTCGTGTTCGGCGTAGTAGTGATGACAATGAGCGCGGTCCGTTTCAGAAAGAGGCTGGATTGATCACTCTTGCCGGGTTGCTGATTGCCGCGGTTGCCACCGCCGCCGAGCCTGTTCAGCTCGATTTATGGAAGCAGGGCGACGGAGGCGTTCACACTTACCGCATCCCTGCTTTGCTTGAGACGCGGAAAGGGGCGCTGCTCGCCGTCGTGGATGCCCGGTACGACAACAGCCGCGATCTGCCCGGGCGCATCGCCTTAGTGATGCGCACCAGCCGCGACAAAGGAAAGACGTGGACGCCATCGCGCGTGATCCGGCAGGTGGAGTCCGGCGGTGCAGGCGATGCTTCGCTGCTGCTCGACCGAAAGACGGGGCGAGTATGGTGCTTCTACGCCTATGGACCCCCGGGAATCGGATTCCCCACGGCGAAACCAGGGGCGCGCACGGGTCCGGAGACATTGCAAGTCCACGCGATGTATTCCGACGATGAAGGTGGAACATGGTCGGAGGCTATCGATCTCACGCCGCAGATCAAAGACCCTTCGTGGCAAGCCATGTTCCCCACCTCCGGTACTCATTTCCAGACTTCGAAAGGCCGCTATCTGGTGCCGGTGGTGGTGCGCCACGCCGACAAAGTGGTGCGCGCCCACAATGCCTACAGCGACGATGCCGGCAAGAACTGGCGCATCGGGCCGCCGATCGGTGACCAGACCGATGAGAGCAAGGCAGTGGAACTCGCCGGCGGTGTGGTGCTTCAAAACATGCGCAACGGGCCTCGCCGGGCCATCGCGCGGTCGACGGATGGGGGCGTGAACTTTTCCGCGGTTTCGCACGACGATGCTCTCATCGACCCTTCCTGCAACGCGGGTATCGCGCAGGCGGGGAAGCTGCTCATCTTCACCAATGCGGCCAGCACCAAACGCGAACGGCTGACGGTGAAAATCAGCGCCGACGGCGGAAAAACATGGCCGCGGGCGAAGGTGCTGCACGAAGGGCCGGCGGCCTATTCGACGGTAGTGCCGCTGCGCGACGGAACGATTGCGGTGCTATACGAACGGGGAGATCAGCACGCGGTGGAGCGCATCACCTTTGCGAGGTTTCGCCCGGATTGGGTTCGTCAATAGACTGCACAGGCCGAGTGAGGGTTGCGGCGTTCTCTACAAAGCGGACGGAAGGCGGATCTCGAAAGCCAGATTCTCCCCTTGGGGGAAGATGCGCACCGCGCCGCCATGCGCTTCCGCAATGCGCTTCACGCTGGCCAAGCCCAGACCGGCGCCCGCCGGGAGATGGGCGGCGAAGGGATGGAGAAGCTCGCCGCACTGTTCGCAAACCGAAGCAGGAGCCTCGCAGGAAAATGTGATCAGAGCGCAGCCTTGATCGCTGCGCAGCGCAATAGACACGGGCGCCTCGCTGCGGCCGACCTGGCGAAACACCTGCAAGACGCTTCGCATCATGTGCAGCGCCTGACTCGGGTCCATGGCAACCAGCGGAATCGGAGTGGCTTCGGACCAATCGAGTTCCACTTGCTGTTCCTGTGTCAGCGATGCAATGGCAGTGCCCGCGGTTTCGGCGAGGTCCAGCAGTTGGCGGCGCGGCGTGGCGGCTTGCAGGTAATGCACGGCGTCGGACAGGATCCATCCGATCTGATGCACCATTTGCTCGATGCGGTCGAGCTGCCGCAGGGCTCCGCAATCCTGTTCTTCGAGAATCAGCTTGAGGTAGTATGTTGAAGCTTCAATGGTGCTCAGCGGCTGACGCAGCTCATGAGCCAAGTGCCGCACGACGGCGGCGGTATCGAGCGGCTGCGTGGCAGGCTGCAATTCGCTCTGGTTAGTTGTGGGGTCGATTGTTGCTTGAGCCATCCCTTGTTATTCTTCAGGTGATTTAGCTCTCGGGGGACACTCTGTTATAGCCCAGTGGCGGGAGTGAGTCAATGCCCAGGAGAGTTATCTGTGGGGGTCGATTCTGGCGCGCCCGGAGAGACTCGAACTCCCGACCTATTGGTTCGAAGCCAATCGCTCTATCCGGCTGAGCTACGGGCGCGCTGTCTTGATTATATGCGGAGACTCTACTCTACCGTGCAACTTGAATGGCAACGTGAGAGGGGAACCGGGGCGAGCGATAGATCCGATGCGTGGCCGGAGTGAAGTGGCTCTCTTCGGCATCGAAGATATTGGCAACGAAGCGCTGCGGATTGCGGTCAATAAGCGGGAACCAGGTGCTCTGCACCTGCACCATGATGCGGTGCCCTTTGCGGAACTGGTAGTCCTGCGTGTGCAGATCGATAGTGAACTCAGTAATCTCGCCCGGCTTGAGCGGCTGCGGATTCTCGAAACCGCGATGATACCGTCCGCGAAACACCTCGTTTGCCACCATCAACTGATAGCCACCCATGCGCGCGTCGGGGGGATACTGTTCCGGATACACATCGATCAGCTTCACCACCCAATCGGCGTCGGACTCCGTTGTCGAAGCGTGCAACTTCGCGGTGATTTGTCCGCTGAGATTCAACGGTTCAGCGAGTTCGACGGATTGCCAGCTCAGTACATCGGGCCGCAGATGGGCGTGACGCTGGTCGTCGGTGAGCCAGCGCGACCAGGTGGATCCCTCGCCGTATACCGGTAGAATCGGGCGAACGCGGTAGGGCACGGGCCGGTGCGGATCGGAGAGATAGCTATCGAAGGCGGTTCCTTCCGGGGTGGGCGGGTCGTACGTCAGCTTGCCGCCGGAATGAAAAAACAATTTTCTGATTTCTGTTTTTTCCCGCGGGGGCCACGCCGAATGACGCATCCACTCGTTCGATCCCGCGCGGAACGTCAGCGCTTCCGGCAGGTCCAGTCTACCTTTGTCCTTCAGCCAGTAGGCAAACCAGGGAGCGAGGATTTGTGCGCGGAAGTGCTCCGCCGTTTTCGAGCCGAATGAAAGGCGTCCTAGCGCATCCCCGGCGCCGCGCATCCATCCGCCGTGATCCCAGGGGCCGCTTACCAGGTGGTTCCAACCCTGTTTGTCGTTCTCTTCCAGTTTCCGGTAGATGGCGACGGGTCCGTAGAAATCCTCCTGGTCCCACCATCCGGCGACGTGTAAGGCGGGGACGCGCACATCCTTCAAGTGCGTGGTGGCTCTGCGGCGCTTCCAGAAGTCGTCGAAGTTCGGGTGCTCGACGAAATCGTTCCAGGACGGGTAGCGGTCTCCCAGCAGTTTCTTCTTCACGTTCGACAACGGACCCAGGCGCAGATACCAATCGAAGACATCGTAGCGGTCGAACTCGAAGGGCTTGTTCTGCTTGCCCGATTCGAGACGAGTCACGTATTCAAAGCCATAGGACAGGCGGAAGGCGCCGTTGTGGTGGAAATCGTCGCCCAGATACATATCGTCGGGCGAGGCCTGTGGGGAAACCGCGCGCAAGGCGGGATGCGGGTCGAGCATCGCCATCACCGTCAGCCATCCGGGATAGGAGACCCCCATCATCCCGGCACGGCCGTTGTGGTCCCGCACGTTGCGCACCAGCCACTCGATGGTGTCGTAAGCGTCGGTTGCTTCGTCAATGCGCTGCGAGCCTGACCGCGGCGGACGAATCATGACGAACTCCCCTTCGGATGCGTACTTGCCGCGAATGTCCTGAAAGACCCAGATGTAGCCGTCGGCGGTCAAGTCGCTGTAGCTTTTGTGCAGATTGTTCTGCACATTCTTCGCGTTGTAGGGCGTGCGAACCATGAGAAACGGCAGCGCGCCGGTGCGTTGCCTGGGCGTGAAGATCTCAGTGTACAGGCGCACGCCGTCGCGCATGGGGATCATTTCCTCGCGGCGGTCGAAGCCTTCCGGCGCAGGCCTTGTCGTCTGCGCCGCCATTAACGGGGCGACGCAAAGCAGAAGCAAACTACTGCTTCGCATACCAGCCCCGGTCCCATGGGAAGGCGAACGTCGGCGGGTTGGCGTAGCGAGTCATCTTAAAATCGAAGCGGGCGCCGGCGCCCGGCTCCAGGCGAACCGTGAGAGCCGCGTCGTTGACCGGAGTTGTCTTGCCGCCGGTGGTGACGGAATCGAAGCGGTGCTCGGCATAGCCGCCGGCCTGCACGACGATGGTACGGTGCTCCAGCGGATTCGTATTGACCAGAGTGACCGAGGCGGAGTCCGCCCCGAGTTTCTCCACCAGCGCTCCGACGTCTTCGGGCAGCCCGGCGCGGCGTTGCTCCGGATCGAAGTACCGGAATCGCGAATGAAGGACCCAGATACGACCACGGGCGAAGTAGCCGCCCAGTGTCAGATTGGTCAACGCGTTGGTGGCCACGGGCTGCAAGTCGAGCAGGTAGTCGGCGAGGCGTGTATCGGGCGTGGTTTGATCTGTACGGATCATCTCCATCTTGCGGCGCACCGAGGCGAGATCCTCCTCAAGCGCGCGCACCGGATAATCGGCGACCTTGCCCTCCAGGTAGCCGAGCCACATCGCGGAATGGTCTGGGCGGCCGAAGCGTCCGCCGCGTCCCGCGCTCGCGGCACGCTCGGGATAGCTGGTGGCAACAGGAAGCCGCTCCAAGTCTTTGCGGTCCATCGACCAGAGATAGATTTCCATCAGGCGATCGGTCCACAGGTTGTTGGTGTAGTGATACCAACTGGGCGGGCCGTTGTGTTTGTAGCCTTTCGGATCGCCGTACATCTGCGGCAATTGCACCTGGCCGTCGACGATCTTCTTTTGTGCATAGATGTTGTCCATCTGCCGCCGCAGGACGCTGATGAACGATGGGTCGCCGCTCAACAGAAAGGCGTTGGAGAAACCGGGCCATGTGCCGTCGGTGAAGTAGTTGCGGTGGGCGATCTGTTCCAGTTCACCGTCGAAAATGGTGAAGTTCCAGCCGTAGGTGCCTTTCCACCACTGGCCGTTGTGCTCGCCGCCCGGCTTGCCGTCGCGGCCTACGTTGCTGGGCACGTTGCCGCCCGTCAATTCCGCGCGCTGCTTCCAGGCACCTACATAATCGAGCACCCACCGGCGGTACTTTTCTTCACCGGTGAGCATGAAGGAATTGACACCGAGAATGGTGGACGCCAAGTTGAGGAAGTTGTCTCCAAGGCTGTCCAGATACTCGGTGCAGTGGGCGAGCATCTTGTCGTAGTGGGCCATCAGATCGAGCGTCCGGCCGCGGCTGGCGGGGTTGTGCAGCAGGTGAAATCTGCCCGGAACGGGGTCGCCGACCCAGTCGTAAACGGTGGCGCGGCGCAGCATGGGTCCCTTGCTGCCGGTCCACATGCTCTTGATGACTTTGTTCACGGGGTCGTAGTTGGGCGCGTCGGGATCCTCGCCCATATACATTGCGGCGAAGCGTTTCATCCGCTCCCTATACAAGTCGTTGTTGGGGTCGGAAAGGCCGAGTAGCAGGAAAGCGCGCATTCCCTCGCCGGTGTGGAACCAGTCCGATTGGGTGAGGAACTCTTTGTGATAAGCGCCGTTGGATGCTAGTTCCGTGAGTTTGGTGCGCAGTTCTCCGTACTGCCGCCAATGGCCTTCCTGCGCCAGTTTGTACAGCTCCAGCACGCGGTTCGATCCGCCGAGGGCGTGCAACAGGGTCCAGTTGAAGTAAGTTTCGATTGCGTCATCGGGGCCATCCAGCGTCCCCCAGCGCATGGTGTGCAGGAGATAGCCGCGCTCATCGACGTACTTCCGGGCGAATCGCTCAGCGGCCTGCGAGTTGTAGCGGAGCAAATCCCGCTCGAGCAGCGCCCAGGACGGGGGAGCCATCGGAGATCTCACAGTGACTGCGACTTGCCCCCAGGCAGCCGCGCAAGCAAGCAGAGGGAATAGCATCCGGTTCCACATAAGCCCTCCAACATATCACGCGCGGCGGCAGTGCCTCGCTGTGATAGGATGCGCTCTATACGAGGTCACATTCCATGTCCAAATGCACCAGACGCGGTTTCCTTCAACATGCAGCGATAGCGGCAGGCGCCCTGGCAGCGGGGCCGGCTGTTCCCGCGCAGGCGGCCAAGCGCTCGGCTACCGATTGGATCACGCTCGGCAACAGCGGGGTCAAGGTGACGCGACTCGCCTTCGGTACGGGCACCTTCGGCGGGCGGGTACAACGCGAGCTGGGGCAGAAGGAGTTCACCCGGCTCGTTCGCCATGCCTACGACCGGGGCATCCGTTTCTTCGAGACCGCCGACGCTTACAACGAAATGCATGAAATGCTTGCCGAAGCGTTGAAGGGCATCCCCCGCGATACTTACAAACTGATGACCAAGTACCGGCGGGCGGACACATCCGATCCCAAACAGACGATTGACCGCTTCCGTAAAGAGCTCAACTCGGAGTACTTCGACATCATGCTGGTGCATGCGGTGCGCACGGCAACATGGGCCGCCGATCACGAAGGCATCCGCGACGGCATCTCCGAAGCGAAATCGAAGAAGATTGTTCTGGCACACGGAGCGTCCTGTCACGGCTTGATGCCGCTGCGTTCTCTGCCGGGAAACAAGTGGCTGGACGTTGCCTTGCTGCGCATTAACCACGACGGGGCGCGAATGGACAACCTGCGCGACGACAACAATGCGAAAGGGGACGTGAATGAGGTGACCTCGCGGATCTCCAGCATTCACGGCCAGGGCACCGGCATCATCGGGATGAAGCTGGTGGGCGAGGGTCAGTTCACCGATCCGGCCCAACGGGAAGCGGCGTTGCGCTACGTAACGAAGCTGGGCACTGTGGACGCAATGACGATGGGCTTTAAGAGCATCGCCGAGATTGACGAGGCCATCGAGCGCCTCAACCGCGTCCTGAACGCATAATGTAAGAATGCGGCTGCTCGCGTGGTTGCTGGCGCCTTGCCTGTACGGCGCCGGCGTGGAGTTGCAGGTTCAGTACACGGCCATCCAGAAAGCGATGGCGCGGCAGATGTTCGGGGAAAGCGGACGCATGTACGTGAAGGGCACGCCGGCAACCCGCTGCAGCTTCGCTTATCTGGAGAACCCCATGCTCGGCGAGGCTGAAGGACGCATTGAAATCCGCGCCCATTTCAACGGCAAGAACGCCGCCAGCATTTTCGGCCGCTGCATCGGCTTCGGCGATACGTTCGACATGCGGATCAAGGCGTCTCCCTATTACGATGCCGGGTTGATACGCCTCAAGGATGTCGATGTAGAGACGGCCGGGCGCGACTCCTTGTACGCACGCAAGGTGCGGGCAGCAATCACCGAAAACCTTTCGAAGAGATTCGAATACAAAGTAGCCGATGAGGCGCGCCGCATTCTGGAACGCCCACAAGCCGGCGAACCCTATAAACAGCAGTTGCAGAATTTTCAGGTTTCGCAGATTCGCGTCACTCCTGCCGCGCTGCTGCTGACCATCGAGTTCACTTTGGTGGTCCAGTGAGGGCGGGCGATCGGGTCAGCGTACTGACGGCGATTGCAGGTCCGCTGCGCGGCGCAGCATTTGCCATAGGACAAGCGCTCACCATCGGCCGCAGCCGGCAAAACGACTTGACGCTCGACGACCGGCTGGTTTCGCGGCGGCACTGCCGGGTGGAAGCGCGCGCCGACGGGGTGTGGCTGGTGGATCTTGAAAGCGAGAATGGAACCCACCGCAATGGCGCTCCGGTGAAGGAGACGAAACTGGCCGCGGGGGACGAACTGCGCATTGGGCAATCGGTGTTCGTGTGCGGGAGCGGCACGCACACCGTGGCGATAGGCCCGCAAGCCGATTCCACAGTGATCCTCAAAGTGGACGATTCGCCTTATCTCAAGATCGACAGCATCCTGGAGCCCACGCAACGGGTGCTCAGCGATGTGAAGGTGCTGCTTGGCATCGGCGCCGCATTGCCCGCCGCCAAGGGTCTGGACGATGTGCGGCAAACGCTGCTGGGGAGAGTTGCACAAGCGCTTCCCGCCGAGTCTGTCCATCTGATTTTGAACAATGAGGAAATCCCGGAACAGATCGCCGGCGCGGGGCGGGCATTGATCGAACAGGTCCGCGGGCAGCAGGTGGGCGTTCTATCCGAACTGGGTGGTGGAGCTCTGGCTGCTCCGTTGATTGCTTTTCGCCAGTTGGTGGGCGTGATTTACGCCGAAGCTGTCGCCGGCGCGAAAGCCGCGCACCTCGATTTGCTTGCCGGGATCGCCGGCATCGCGGCGCCGGCGGTCGAGAGCGCGATGCGGCTGGGATCGCTGGAACAGGAAAAGACTGAACTGGAGCGCGAACTCGGCATCGCCCACGATATGGTGGGAGCAAGCGAAGCGCTGGCTGCTGTGCTGAAAGCCATCTCGCGGGCAGCACCCACCGACGCCAGTGTGTTGATTCTCGGCGAGAGCGGAACAGGAAAGGAACTTGCCGCGCGCGCGCTGCACCGCAACAGCCCCCGATCCAAGCGGCGATTCGTCGCCATCAACTGCGCGGCCATCCCGGAGCCGCTGATCGAAGCAGAGCTCTTCGGGCACGAGCGCGGCGCTTTCACGGGCGCTATGCAGCAGCGCCGAGGGCGCATCGAGGACGCATTCGGCGGAACGCTGTTTTTGGACGAAATCGGCGAACTGGCGCCATCCGTGCAGGCCAAGCTGTTGCGATTCCTGCAGGAGCGGGAGTTTCAACGCATTGGCGGCACGCGCCCGATCGCGGCTGACGTGAGGGTCATCGCGGCATCGAACCGCGATCTCGAATCGATGGTGCGTCACCGCACTTTCCGCGAAGATCTGTACTACCGCCTGCACGTGATCTCCGTCGTCATGCCGCCTTTGCGTGATCGCGCCGGCGACGTTGCGTTGCTGGCGGAGTATTTCGTGGATAAGCATCGCAACACCTGCTCGCGCCGCGTTGCCGGAGTGTCGAGGGCGGCGCTGCGCTGTCTCAGGGAATACTCGTGGCCGGGCAACGTGCGCGAGCTGGAGAATGCCATCCAGAGGGCAATGGTGATGGGTACCGGCGCGGAGATCATGCCGGAAGATCTGCCGGAAACAATCCTCGAATCGGCGCAAGCGGCAGGCGCCGCTGAGGAAGCCGCCTATCATGAGGAGGTGCGGAAGGCCAAGCAGCGCATACTGCAATCGGCGTTAGACCAGGCGAAAGGGAATATCAGCGAGGCTGCCAGGCGTCTGGGGTTGCATCCGAACAACCTGCACCGGATGATGAAATCGCTTGGCGTGAAGGCTCGCTCCTAATCAGGCCAGGGCAGCCCTGACTTGCGCCGCGTGGCCGGCGGGCTTGACCTTGGGAAACACTTTGCGGATGATGCCGTCGGGTCCGATGAGGAAGGTGGTCCGCTCGATGCCCATATACTTCTTGCCGTACATGCTCTTTTCGACCCATACACCGTAAGCCTCCGCGACGGCATGCCCCGTGTCGCAAAGCAGGGTAAACGGCAACGAGTACTTCTTCCGGAACTTGGCCTGTGCCTGGACACCATCGGGAGAAATACCCAGCACTGCGGCGTCGGCTCCCGTGAAATCGGGGATTGCGTCGCGGAATTCACACGCTTCGGCGGTACAGCCCGGGGTGTCGGCTTTCGGGTAGAAAAAGAGAACAACGTTCTTTCCCCGAAGGCTACGCAGCGAAAACGGCTGGTCCTGGTCAGTCTGCAGTTCGATGTCCGGCGCGGCAATTCCTTCGGCGATGGGCATGATCGATTCTCCCCTCTTACGGACGCAGTTCAGGTGGCAGAAGATCTAAATCTTCCTCAGTATCCACATCATGCCATGGTTGACCGATCCAATAGGCAAGCCCTCCTTTCAGGCAGGCGGCGACGGTGTCGGTTAGGGCATGGGAAGTCGACCAGCGGACGAGGTGGAACATGGCGGGATGGGTTTTGCGGCAGGAAATGGCGTAATAGCCGCCATCGCGAGTAGGCCCGAAAGCGACGTCGGCGGGAGCCTCTATTAAGGCGGTCACGGCGGGCAGCGGCAATTCGGGAATGTCGCCTCCGACGATAGTTACGCTGGGACGCCCTTCGCCGAGTGCGTGATCGAAGGCCGACAACATGCGGGCGCCGAGGTCCCCGCACGTCTGAAGACGACGCTCGCTGGCCTCGGGCCACGCCGGCGTCTCGCTGTCCAGATGCAGCTCGCAATCGACATCACAGAGGCTGCTGACGCGACGCCAGACATCGCGCACCAAGCGTTCGTGGAGATCCGCGGCGGACTGAGGAGTGAGCGGCGGCACAAGGCGCGTCTTCACTTTTCCTGGCTCGGGCGCCTTGGCAAACACGGCGATGAGCGGTTTCACCAACTTCCTTTGTATCGCGGAAGCGGGTTCGGGCGTCACTATCAGTGCCGGTTCGTTGTAGTAAACTGAGAAAGTTACCGACTGAACATCATCCATCACTCTCTCCACAGGAGGACTCTGGGTTTCCCATGCTTAAGAAATTGATTCCCGCTGGTATTGCCGCTCTGCTGGCAGCCAACCTGCTTTCCGGCTTCCAGAAGGGCGACGCGGCGAAGGGCAAGGAATTGTTCGAGCAGTGCGGCGTTTGCCACAACGCGGACAGCGACGAGAAGAAAATGGGCCCCGGGCTCAAAGGTCTCTTCAAGAAGGCGAAGCTAGCGTCCGGCAAGCCGGTGAACGAAGCGAACGTGAAGGCGATTGTGAACAGCGGCGGCAACGGCATGCCTGCTTACGAAAGCATTCTGAGCGACGAGGAAAAGGCGCACGTAATGGCCTACCTCAAGACCCTTTAATCTGTTCCGTTAGCCAATCCGGTTTTTGATGAAGGCAGGTTGAGGCGGCTCCCTGGAAATGGTATATTGGGAGCTACGATAAGCCTGCCTTTTCGTTGCGTCCCCGTCGTCTAGCCCGGCCTAGGACACCGCCCTTTCACGGCGATAACACGGGTTCGAATCCCGTCGGGGACGCCATCCGATCCTTCCTCACTGCACTGGTGAATAGGGCAATCCTCGATATAGCGACATTTGAATTACGCTGGAGATCTGCCCGCTTCGCTCAATGGACTCCTTCCTCACTTTTATCCATTCCTCATCGGCGGCAAATGCATTCCAGGCTTTCTCGCGGGCGGCGAGGGAATCGAACGGAATGAGGTACGTGAGGTTAGGCCGGTCGGCTCCGAAGACAGTCGATGAATAGAACAAAGGGTGCACTCCCACGCGGTGAAAGATTTTGATCTCCGGGCCGGCAAAGCGTTCGTGGAGCGCCTTTGCCTGGCGGGCGGTTGGGGAGTGGTAGCTGCGCAATTCGAAAATGCGAGGCGATGCGGGAGGCTTTTGCGGAGTCACGATCTCAGGCGAGTAGGGTGTGGCTTCCAGAAGGCAGGCGCTGGATGAGACGAAGGGGGGATCGCCTGCCTCCCACTGATCGAAGGCGCGAGTGAACTCTTTGTCGCCAAACAGCCCCTTCGAGATCGAATCGATCTGATTGAGCGATTCCAGCCCGGCGATGATTGCCACCTGCGGCATGTGGGGAGCGATCAGCGCTTCCATCGCGAGCAGCGGCCCTTTGTGCAGGCGAGCGACTGAAGGCAGAAGAGTCTTGGAGAAGAACTCATGAATCCGCGCCGGTTGTGTGCCGTTTTCCAGATAGAACTGCTCCAGGATGTAGTAGCGTGTTCTTCTAACGGATTCGGCTGCCATGACGCTGGCGGGAAACAGAAAGGGCAAAGCTGCCAGGAACCGGCGTCGATTGAGGAACTCACCCACGCAACGCGCCGGGTGTTGACCCGGTTCGCGAGGTTCTGAAGCAGCTAGCCGACGCCCCGGCCTGTGCGGGCTGTTGAGAATCATGGCTCCATCATAGGCCCGTTACCCCTCCGGCGCCATGCCCTGCTACTATCGGCATCGAAAGCCATGTCACGATTCCTGCTTGCATCCCTCACGTGGCTAGCGTGTGCCACCGCCGCTGCCGCCATTACGCCCGAGGAACTGCTCGGCTCCCTCGACCGCACGCAGCCTGCCTTACGGTCCATCGCCACGGCGCACGAGTTGGCCAATCATTTCCGCAATCGAGCACTACCGGTCTACACGCTATCGAAGCCGGTCACGCCGCCGGATACGGCGGGCGGGGACCGGGCGCTGGCGCACCGGTTCTCGAGCATTGGCATTGCGCACCAGTTCGGGCCACGCATTGATTGGGTATTTGACAAGACCGCCGAGGCCGGCTTCGCGCCGAACAACGAATGGACGTGGCAACTCAACCGGCATGCCGAATGGCTGGCGCTGTCGCGAGCCTACCGCGACACGGGCGATGAGAAATACGCACGCGAGTTCGTGGCGCAAATGACGGCGTGGGTGCGCGATTGTCCGATGCCGGAAAGTGCCGGCAATGTGCCGCGTTCGGCATGGCGGACGATCGAAACCGGCATCCGCGCGGCGCAAGTTTGGCCCGAGCTGTGGTTTCGTTTTCTGCGCGCTCCTTCGATGACGGACGAAGCGCTGCTGGCGTTTCTGGGCGCCTATGTCGATCATGCGCGCCATCTGATGGCATTCCACACGGCGGGAAACTGGCTTGCGATGGAGGGCAACGGGCTCTATCACACCGGAGTGCTTTTCCCCGAGTTCAAGGATTCACCCACGTGGCGCAAGACAGCGGCGGAATGGATCTACGCCGAACTCGACAACCAGGTGTATCCCGATGGGGTGCAGTTTGAGCTGGCCAGCGGCTACCACCACGTGAGCCTCAACAATTTTCTGCAGGTATACAAGATCGCGCGCTTGAACAAAGCCGAACTGCCGGCCGATTTTCTGAAGCGGCTGGAGAAGATGTACGACTTCGATGTCTACGGGGCGACGCCTTCGCGCCGTTTACCGGGAGTGCAAGACGGAGGTTACTTCGACGTCCGGCCGGCATTGCGGGAAGCAGCCGAGTTGTTCCCCAACCGTGCCGATTTCCTGTGGTACGGAAGTGACGGCGCACAAGGCCAGCCGCCGCCGCATACGGGCCATGCGTTTCCTTACGCGGGCTACTTCGTGCAACGCTCAGGCTGGGATGCGAATGCGCGGTGGCTGTGGTTCGATGGGGGCCCGTTCGGCTACGGCCATCAGCATGAAGACAAGCTGCAGATTCTGGTGGAGGCTTACGGAAAGAGCTTCCTGGTCGATCCGGGGAATTACACGTACGAGAAATCGAAGTGGCGCTCCTATTTCATCGACTCGTTCAGTCACAACGTCGTGCTGGTAGACGGGCAGCCGCAGCGGCGGCGCGGGGCCAGGAACAGG
Organism: Bryobacterales bacterium; assembly: GCA_016789755.1. GTDB lineage: Bacteria > Acidobacteriota > Terriglobia > Bryobacterales > Bryobacteraceae > CADEFT01. The sequence goes on along the minus strand of JAEUQG010000458.1, from coordinate 13,571 downwards.
ATGGACTACGTGGTGAAGCAGCCGCTTCCGCATGTTTGGGCAACTGGGAAGGATTCGGATTATGTGGAGGCGACCTACGATGAAGCCTTCGGAGGCGAGGTGGGCCGGGGAGTCCAGCATACGCGTGCGGTGCTGTTCCTCAAGCCGGATTTCTGGGTGATGCTGGACCGGCTGACCGCAGTGGACGGCAAGCCGCATACGTATGAGCCGCTGTTTCATTTCGATGGGCCAGTGCAAGCCGATGGCCTTCGCATTGTGACGCGCAACGCCGGTGAGGCGAACCTCACGTTGCTCGCGCGGCCGGACGCCGGTCTCAGCCTGAAGATCGTGGAAGGGCAGGAGGAACCGGTGCAGGGATGGCTCACGAAGACGATCAGCAGCGTGCGGCCCGCCCCAGTGGGAGTGTATCGAATCGAAGCGAAGACGGCGCATTTTCTGTATGTCATGGCTCCCACGCCCGCGGGGGCAAAGGATCCCGTGAGGGCAATTGAGCCGCTGGACGGCGACCCGGCCGCGGCGCGCATTGTTTTCCATGACGGCCGGCGCTACGAGGTTCGATTCACGCCAGGAAAGCCGGCGGTGTGGAAGCGGCAGTAGGGCTCATTGCCCCAGTTCGTGACAGGAGCTGCACACTTCCGTAGCTTTCTTCTCTTTGTGGCATTCGACGCAGGCGATCATGGTGGTGGGCCGGAATAGAGTGACCGGCGACTGTTGCCAGACATCGCCGTGACAGTCGGCGCATTGCGTTTTCTCGCGATGAGCAGCGTGGCTGAAGAAGACGAAATCGCGGACCTTGTAGACGCGTTGCGATGGTATCTTGGCGTTCCAGTCTTTGTGACACCCCTGGCATTGGGCAATCGCCGGGAATCCGGCCCGTTCCTTCCCTTGCGCTCCGGCATGGCAGCCGGTGCAAGCCATCTTCAGCGGCGCATGCTTTTGATGCGAGAATGGCTGCTCGGCTACCATCGGACAGACGGCAACAGAGATCAGCAGGAACAGCCACATGGCTACATCCTACCTCGGGTATGGGGGGAGTCCTGTTGGAGGGCCATCTGCAGGCCGTGCGGCAGCCGGCGAAAAACGGTAACGAACAGTCTGTATTTCCATCCCGGAATCACTACCAGCCGGTTACGGTCAAGGCCGCGCAAGGAATCGGCAACAACCTCCTCGGCGCGCATCCACAGGCCGTGGGGAATACGGTCGCGCGAGACGCCCATCGTGTCGTGAAATTCCGAATAGGTGAAACCGGGACACAGAGCTTGTACGCGCACGTCTTTCCGCAGCCCGCGCAGTTCAAGAGCGAGCCCTTCGGTAAAGGCCACCATCCAGGATTTGGTGGCGCAGTAGCTCACGTTCGACTGGCTGCGGGAGAACGCCGCCACCGACGCAACATTGATCACTGCGCCTTTGCCTTGGCGCACCATGTTCCCTAGGGCAGCATGCGTCAGCTCCATGGTTGCGTTCACATGAAGGGCATGCATCGTCCGCTGGCCTGCCAAATCCGCCTCCCAGAAGCGGCCGCGAGTGCCGAAGCCGGCATTGTTGACGAGGAGTTCGAGGCGCGGCAGGGAGCGCAACAGTTCCACCAGAGTCTGGAGAGCCGCCTCATCGGCCAAGTCCGCGGGAAGAGCCTCACATGACACCGGAAGGGTGCCGGCCAGTTGTTGCAGACGTTCGGCGCGGCGTGCGATGAGCACCAGGTCGTAGCCGCGAGCGGCGAGTTGCCTGGCGAACTGCGCGCCGATGCCCGAAGAAGCGCCGGTGATGACTGCGACAGGATTCACTTATTGCTTCTTGGTCTGGGCGTCGTGCTTTTCCTTGTAGATCTCCCGGCTCAGCTTGTTCTGTTTGGAGTTGATCTTGGCCTTTTCTTTGGCGGTCATTCCGGCGCCGTCCTTGCGGTCTTTTCGGGCTTCCGCCGCGAGCGCCGCCTCTTTCGCCTCAAGCTTGACGGCTTCCTTTTTTGTGAGGCTGCCTTCCTTCACCCCTTCTTCGATGCGCTTTTGCTGGTTTTCCATCCGCTTTCCGCGCACGGTTCTTCGATCTTTCGTGTCACTCTGAGCCGCCGCGGGGGACACGAAAAGCAATGCCGACAGAGCCGTCAGACCGAACAATTTCTTCACGATTTGTTTTCCTCTCTAATTTGCCGGTTCCACCCAGACTTTGTTGGCCGCCGAGCGCCCAAGCGGGACCGCGCGTCCATCGATGGATAGGGTGATCGTATCATCGTAATTCCGGCTGAGCATCTGCAGGGTGGCGCCGGGGCGGATGCCGAGACCGTCGAAATACTCAAGCAACTGCCGGTCGCGTTCAAAGACGCTGACCACGCGAGCAGCACCCGATTGACTCAGATCGCCCAGCGGCAACCATCCGCGCTTGCGACGTTCTTCGGGAGTGTCGAGGCCGATCACATTGCCGTGGGGGCAGACTCCGCCGGGACCGAGCCGCTCCACCAACCGGCGTTCGAAGTCCTCGGAGACAGCGTGTTCCAACTGCTCTGCCTCTTCATGGACCTTGTACCATTCCATGCCGAAGATCTCGGTCAGCATCCTTTCGATCAGGTGGTGGCGATTGAGCAGGCGAGTGGCGATTTCGCGGCCGTCGTTGGTCAGAGTGATCTGCCCGTCGGCATCCACTTCGATGCAGTTGTCGCGCTTGAGCCGCTTGATCGCCATGGTAACGGCGGGAGGCGACACATTCAGCCAGCGGGCAAGTGTAGCCGCAATCACCGTCTGCCCCTCACTCTCAGCCTCGGCAATGGCCTTGAGGTAGTTCTCCTTCGATATCGTAATGCGCACGCTTCCTCTGATTCTATCGTTTTCGCTTCGATCTCCACCAATTCAAGGGCCGCCGCCACAACTGCTATCCTTTCCTTCAATGATGATTCAACTGTTGCGGTTTCTCGTTGTCGCTTCCGCCATTGCGCTGCTCCCGGCTGAAGAGAAAGCTGATCTTGCCGTTGTCCATCGGATCCGCGCCGAGGCGCTACAGAATTCCAAGGTGATGGATCACCTGTTCTATCTCACCGATGTGAACGGGCCGCGTGTGACAGGTTCGTCGGGGTACAAGAAGGCTGCCGATTGGGCGGTGAAGCGGGCGGCGGAACTGCAATTGTCCAACGCCAGGCTGGAGAAGTGGGGGCCATTCGGACGGGGATGGGAGTTTACACGCTTTTCCGCACACATGATTGAGCCCGCCTATTCTCCCTTGATCGGATTTCCACTGGTGTGGAGCGGAGGCACGGCAGGGCCGGTGACCGGCGAACCTGTCTATGCGGTGCTGAAGGCTCCGGCCGATTTTGAGAAACACAAGGGGAAGCTGAAAGGCAAGATCGTCCTGATCGATGAACCGCGGGAGACTTCATTGGTCTTCACGCCGCTTGCGAGACGGCACTCCGATGCCGATCTGGCGGGGCTTGAAACCGCTCCCGAGCCGGGGGCCGATGCGTCGCGCCGCCCGCCCTTGGGGAACTTTCGCAGCATCGAGGAAATGCGGCAGTTCCGCACCAGGCGGGCAGCATTTCTGAAGGAAGAAGGAGTGCTTGCGGTGATCGTTACGGGTACTTCGGCGGACGGCGGGACGGTTTTTGCGACGTCGGGAGGCAGCCATGAGATCAAGAACCCAACGCCGCCGGCGATGCTCGCGCTGACGCCGGAACACTACAACCGCATCGTGCGGCTGCTCGAAAAGAAGATTGCGGTGAAATTGGAACTCGACATTCAGGCTCGCATCATCGAGGAGAATCTCGATTCGTGGAATGTCGTTGCGGAGATCCCTGGGGGACGCAAAAAGGATGAACTGGTGTTGATCGGAGCCCACCTGGATTCCTGGCAGGGCGGTACCGGGGCCACGGACAACGCTGCCGGAAGCGCGGTGGCGATCGAAGCGATGCGGATTCTGAAGTCGCTCAATCTTTCCATGGATCGCACCGTGCGGCTGCTGCTGTGGAGCGGTGAAGAGCAAGGGCTGCTCGGTTCCAAGGCGTACGTGAAGGAGCACTATGCCGATCCGGCGAAGATGCAACTCACCAGTGAGCATGGCAAAGTGTCGGCTTACTACAACCTGGACAACGGAAGTGGGAAGATCCGCGGCGTCTACCTGCAGGGGAACGACATGGTGCGGCCTGTTTTCTCGGCCTGGCTGGCGCCTTTTGCCGATCTGGGGGCAAAGGCGTTGGGTATCCGCAACACTTCCGGCACCGATCATCTTTCCTTCGATGCAGTGGGCATTCCGGCATTCCAGTTCATACAGGAGCCGCTCGAATACAGCACGCGGACCCATCACTCGAACATGGATGTGTACGACCACGTATCGAAAGGGGACCTGATGCAGGCTGCGGCGATTATGGCGTCGTTTGTGTATCACACAGCGATGCGCGAAGAGATGATTCCGCGCAAACCGCTGCCGAAACCTCAGCCGGAACGCAGGCGGCCGTAGCAGCATCAAGCAGGCTTGTACAAAAAAATCATGGCGAGCACGGTGAGGACGATGAAGATGATGATGGATGCCGCCGTCAGCTCAAGCAGCGCCACTTTCTTTTCCGCAGGGTCCCTCATGCCCTCATGCTGAGCATAACGGAGGCAGGTGTCAAGCCCGTGAAGACCGCGCGGCAACGGCTTTGAAAGGAGCTCGGGTCTTCAGTTCCCGCTCTGGGCGGAAGTTTCGGGTTGAAAGAGGGCGAAGATGGCGCCCTGCGGATCGGCGACGTAGGCCATGCGCCCAACCTTTTCCATCGACATCGGTCCGAAGATCACTTTGCCGCCGAGTTCGTTCGCCTTCGCCGCGGCCGAATCACAGTCGGAGACAGCGAAATAGCTCAACCAGTGCGACGGCATGTTAGGGTCGCGATGCTCGACGGGCACCACGCCGCCGATCATCAGTTTGCCCGCCGTGATGTGTAGATAGTTGTCGCCGGGATTGTCGCCGCGCATCGTTTTCCAGCCGAACAGAGCTTCGTAGAACGGCACGGCCTTCTCAGGTTGGGCGCTGCTCAATTCCCCCCAACAGAATGTGGAGGGCACTCCGGTAATGAGGGTTCCTTTGTGAGTCTTCGGCTGCCAGACGCTGATGACGGCTCCGGTGGGATCCTGCAGGACGCTCATGCGTCCGAAGTCCATCACGTCCATGGGCGGGCTGATAACGGCGCCGCCGAGTTCGGCGCATTTGGCGGCGACAGCATCGGCATCCGCGACTTGAACATAGATCATCCAATGTGGCGGAATCCCTTTGGCCAGCATGTCTGGCATCAAGGTGTAGGCTGCGGCGCAATCGCGATCTTCGAGGAGGAAGCTGGTGTAGGTGAAATTGGGGCCCATCGGATTGTCACGGGCGGCCCAGCCGAGCAGAGCGCCGTAGAAGCGCTTGGCGCCAGCTTGATCGTTGGTAGCCAGTTCGAACCAGCAGAATTCTCCGGCCGCGTGTCCATCGATGTGGGGCATGGGTCCTAGTGTACGCCAGGAATCTCCTCTGTGGGAGGAGTTGGGAAGTTACTTCGCGCCGCGGTTCCGTGGGAAGCAGGCGCACGGGTATACTGAGGCCGTGAGCATTATTGCCGGTGTACATCCGGTGCGCGAAGCCTTGCGCGCCGGCCGCCAGTTGGACAGGATTCTTATTGCCAAGGGCGCAGGGGGACCGAAGCTGCAGGAGATCATCGATCTCGCGCGCCAGGCATCCGTACCAGTGCGATTCGAGCCGCGCGAGGCTTTGGAACGGGCCGCCAAGGGAGGTGTGCACCAGGGAGTGCTGGCCTTTGGAGCCGCGCAAAAGTACGCGACGCTCGATGACCTCGGCGAGGCCCGTTGTCTGGTGTTGCTGGACGGAGTGGAGGATCCGCACAACCTGGGGGCCATCATCCGATCGGCGCACGCGGCGGGGGTGGATGCGGTGTTGATTCCGGACCGGCGCGCGGCCGGTATTACTGAGACGGTCGTCAAGGCTTCCGCCGGGGCCATTGAGCATTTGCCCGTGGTGCGAATCGGCAACGTGCGGCAGGAGATGGAGAAGCTAAAAGAGAAAGGGTATTGGATTTACGGCGTGGATGAGAGGGGCGAGGAAGACTACGATCGTGTGGTCTACAACGGGCCGGCGGTATTTGTGCTGGGGGGAGAGGGGAAGGGACTGCACGAGCATGTACGCAAGCAATGCGACACGGTGGTGAGGATACCGATGGCCGGCGCGATCGCTTCGCTCAATGTGAGCGTGGCCACGGGCGTAGTGCTCTTCGAGTGGCGGCGGCGGATCGTGCGATCCTGAAGATAGAGGGTGAACTTGTCCGCGCAGTTGGAACCGGAAGCAGCCGTTGTGATTCTGCACGCACGGCTGCCGGAGGAATCGATCCTCCTCATTCGCAGAGCGACCAATCCACGCGATCCGTGGTCGGGTCACTGGTCTTTTCCTGGGGGCCGGCGCGATCCGGAGGACAGGGATCTACTGGACACAGCATTGCGGGAGTTGCGGGAGGAGTGCGATATTGTACTGCCGCGCGAGCAGCTTTCCGTGACGCTGCCGCCGTCGAGCGCAGGGCGGCGGGTGGGAAGGCAGATTCTCGTGGCGCCCTTCGGATTTCGGGTGGAGAAATGCCTGCCGGTGAGGGTGGACCCATCCGAGGCTGTGGAAGCGATGTGGGCTCCCGTGAGCATCCTTGCCGACCCGGTGCGGCACCGGCGCATGGCCGTGCCTGGGCTTCCTGAATCGATGAAATGGCCCGCGATCCCCTTGAACGAAGTCCCGCTGTGGGGCTTTACCTACCGCCTGGTCTGCGACTGGCTAGGCTTGGCAGAGGCCTAGGTTACGATGCGGTGGCCGCCACCAGGTAACGCGAGAGAAGACGGTCTTCGAAGGTGTAATCCTGCGGCTGGCGGGAGCGGTTGCGCTGGTACCAGCGGTAGGTTTCTTTAAGACCCTCAGAAAACGGAGTCGCTTTGAAACGTAGCACTCGTTGCGCCTTGCTAATAACCTGCGTGATGGCAGGCATGTCGAAATACACGCCGAAGTAGAGCGGGGAATTCATCGGATTGCCTCCCGCGGCCAGAATACGTTCACGGGGTATCCGCACGAAGACTGGCTTGCGCCCAGCGGTGTCGGCGAAGGCCTGCACGACTTCGGTCTGAGTGAGCGGGCGCGGATTGGCGATGTTAAAAGCGTGGCCTACGGCGTTGGGTTCATCCATAGCCTTGAGGCACGCCCACACGAGATCTTTGACGAAGACAAACTGCATGAGGCGGCGGCCGTCGCCGGGGATGATGATGGGCCGGCTTTCGCGCATGCGATCCCAGAAGAAGGCCTCGCGATAGAAGGGATTGGAGGGGCCGTAGATATAGGGGGGGCGCAGGGTCACGACGGGGGTCCCGTAACGTTGATGCATACGGAAGAGCATGCGCTCGGATTGGGCCTTGTTGCGCACGTAGGTATCGGGATGGTCGTCAGGGGCAAGGGCGTCGCCTTCATGATGATTCAGGCCGTCGCCATAGGCGGCGACACTCGACATGAAAATGTAGCGGCGAAGGTGATCGCCACACGCCTTGGCTGTTTGCTCGACGTGAGCAGCGGTAGTGCCGCGCTGCCAGTCATAAACGTTGTCGAACACAACGTCGAACTTTTCGTCCTTGAGCGCCCGCCTGACGGATTCCGTATCATTGCGGTCTGCAACGATATTGCCGACTTTTTTACCAAACGTATGCTCGGTCTTGCGGTGCATGATGGACACTTCGTGCCCAGCCTTCACCAATGCTTCCACCAGATTTCGTCCGATGAACAGCGTTCCACCGATGACTAGAACTCTCATAGCCGTTTTGTCGCTCCGGGAGTAGGGGTCGATTAGTCGTAATACTCTAAACCGAGGTGGGTGATCAGGTCCTCACCGCGCATCCACCGGAGAGTGTTCTTCAGTTTCATGAGCTGAATGAAGATGTCGTGTTCGGGGTAGAGGCCTTCAGCCGTCATGGGGGCCTTGAAATAGAAGGACAGCCACTCCTGAATTCCCTTCATGCCGGCGCGCTGTGCGAGGTCGAGGAACAGGACAAGATCGAGAACGAGGGGCGCCGCGAGGATCGAATCGCGGCAGAGGAAATCCACCTTGATCTGCATCGGGTAGCCGAGCCATCCGAAGATATCGATGTTGTCCCATCCTTCCTTGGCGTCGCCGCGGGGAGGATAGTAGTTGATGCGGACCGCGTGATAGAGGTCCTTATATAGGTTGGGGTAGAGGTGAGGCTGGAAGATCTGCTCGAGGACGGACAGCTTGGTTTCTTCTTTGGACTTGAAGGAGCCTGGATCCTCCAGAACTTCACCGTCGCGGTTGCCGAGGATGTTGGTGGAAAACCACCCGTGGACGCCGAGCATGCGCGCCTTGAAGCCAGGCGCGAGAAGCGTCTTCATGAACGTCTGCCCTGTCTTGAAATCCTTTCCGCAGATCGGAATCTGGCGGTCGCGGGCCAAGTCGAGCAAGGCGGGGATATCGTGGGTCAGGTTGGGCGCCCCATTGGCGAAGGGGACACCGGATTGGAGCGCCGCATAGGCGTAGATCTGGCTGGGGGCGATATCGGGGTCGTTCGCGGCCAGCCCCTTCTCGAAAGTTTCCAGAGTGCGGTGCACATCGGCGGGCCGGTGGAACACCTCGGTGGATCCGCACCAGATCATCGTCAGGCGGGAACAGTCATTGGCCTTGCGAAAACTCTCGATATCGGCAATGAGTTCCTGCGCCTTGTCCATCTTCGAGCCCTTGGTCTTAACATTAGGCCCGTTGATGCGCTTGACGTACTCCTGATCGAACACGGCAGGCATCGGCTTGATGGCCTGCAGTGGCTCTTTCACCTTGGTGAGAAGAGATTCTTCTAGTACGCGGGCATTGGCGGCAGCTTCGTAGGCGGTGTCGGGGTAAATGTCCCAACCCCCGAAAACCAGATTCTCGAGGGGCGCGAGCGGGACAAAGTCTTTGATGGCGGGGGTACGGTTGTCGGTACGCTTGCCGAGGCGGATGGTGGCCAACTGCGTCAATGAGCCGATGGGTTGTCCCAAACCGCGTTTGACCGCTTCCACTCCGGCGATGAAGGTGGTGGAAACAGCGCCGATACCAGGGATCAATACTCCGAGCTTGCCCTCAGCCGGAGCGATAGTGACTTGATTTTGGGTAGGCAAAACTGCGAACTACTCCTCGTGAGAATCGGCGCGGGAGCAGGCCTGAGGTGAGGCTTGCGAAAGTGTGCATGTGCGCCAAACTGTTATACTAACACCTTGCATGCCAGCTCGCGCGACTTCCGTAATCCACGCGGTTCTGGTCGACGACGAAAAGCTCGCCAGCGACGAACTCGCGTACCTGCTAAGAGACTTTCCTGACATAGAGATACAAGCTGTTGGGCGAAATGGGTTGGAAGCCATTTCGCTGATTGAAGAATACGATCCGGATGTCGTTTTTCTAGACGTGCAGATGCCCGGCATGGACGGCGTCAGCGTCGTCCGGCAGTTGCGTGAACGACTGGCGGCTCTGCCTTATTTCGTATTTGTCACGGCCTACGATAACTATGCCGTTGAGGCGTTCCGGCTGGAGGCGATTGATTATCTGCTGAAGCCTTTGGACAAGGACAGACTGGCGGAAAGCATCGAGCGCGTTCGCCGCCACACCGCCGAGACGCAGCAGGAGCAGGAACCTCAGTTTCAACCTCAGTCCGGCAACGATGGGGCGCGCCCCGCCTTGCAGCGGAACAAGGTCTTATTGAAGAGCGGGACGCGGAACTTTATTGTGGACGCCCAGGACATTGTGTACGCTACCATCGACGATGGCCTGATCACCATTGTGGCCACCAACATGGAGGGCCAGTCGAATTACCGCACCATCGAAGAATTGCAGTCCAACCTCGATCCCGATCTGTTTTGGCGTGTGCACCGGTCGTACCTGGTGAACATCAACCGGATTCGGGAGGTCGTGCCGTGGTTCAAGTCGAGCTATCAGCTTAGGATGGACGACAAAAAGCAGACGGAGATACCGGTGAGCCGCGTGCAGACGAAGCGCCTGCGGATGCTGCTCAAGCTCTGACCGGAGTGGGCGCGCTATCGCATGACGCCGGTGTGGCCGATGGAATAGCGGCCCGGCTGAGGCCAGACACACAAACCGTGGGGGTTGCGGCCCACCTTAATTTTCGCCAGCAGCTTTCCGTCGGCGGTGTCGAAGGCATAAACGACATGGTGGTAGCGGCCGGAGATCCAGAAGATCTTGCCATCGGCGGAAACGTTGCCCATGTCCGGCGAACCGCCACCGGGAATGCGCCACTTGGTTTCCTCCAATTTGCCGGTTGCCAAGTTGATCAGGCTGACGGAGCCTTCGCCGCGATTGGTGACATACATGTACTTAAAGTCCCGGCTGACGTAGAGGCCATGGGCGCCTTTGCCCGTGGCCAGGAATCCCGTCACCACGAACTTATCCCCATCGATCGTGTGGACGCCGTTCGCGTCCATGTCGGCGACGTACCAGGTGCGGCCGTCTGGTGAGATCTTGATGTCCTGTGGCATTCCTCCGCCAGGGGTGGCGAGAGTAGCAATGACACGGCGCGATACGACATCCACTTTGACGAGTTCACCGGAAAACTCGCAGGTGGCGATGAGGTAGCGGCCGTCAGGGGAAAAATCGATATGATCGACGCCGCGGCAGGGCACCTTCACCTGTTCAATTACCTTAAAAGTCCGGGGGTCGGTGAAATCAAGGCGCTTGAGGCGTTCGGCCACCACGATGGCGAACTTTCCGTCGGGAGTGAAATAGAGGTTGTAGGGGTCTTCCACCCGGATGGTCTTAGTGAACTTTCCCGTGACGGGATCGATGGCGGTGAGTGTGTTGCTGAGGTCATTGGTGGCGTATAGGGTCTTCAGGTCGTAGGAAGGGACGACGTGCTGCGGCTCTTTTCCGGCTTTGATGGTGTCGATGACCTGGAAGGTTTTGGGGTCGATGACGGTGACGCTGTTGCCGCGCGCGTTGGGCACGTAGACCAGTTCGCGGTGCCCTTGCACGGCGGGGCTGAACTTGTCCGGCGCGGTTTCGGAATAGAGGTTCCGGGGATTGGGGACCGGAGGCATGCCGGGAAGCAGATCGAGCGTCGGAGGCGCCTGTGAGGCAGGCATGGGGGCTTCTGGAGAACAGCCGGCGGAGAGCAGGAAAAGAGCGAGGGTTGCAGCAGAGAGGAGGCGCATAAGCCTAGTGCGTCAAGTATAGCTCAGCCGGATTATCGATAGGCCCGCCCGCAAGCGACCTTTAGGAACTGGGAATGTGGTACCATCTCTAATTCGCGTTGAAGTTTGCTAGCCTCCCCCGTTTGTACCAGGCTGGTTCGCAAGTCTAACCGTTCGAAACCGAAGTATTGAAGTTCTCCCCTCAGGAGTTGTTGCATTCATGGAGTACAAGCCAGAAATCTTGCAGTTGTCGGCATTGCGGCAAAGCAGGGGTATTTCCCTGGAGTCGATTGCCGAAAAGACGAAGATCTCTTGTTACTATTTGCGGGCGATCGAAGATCTCGATCTCGACAAACTGCCCGCCGGCGTCTATCGGGACAATTTTCTGAAACAGTATGCGCGGTCCATCGATGAGGATGTGGCAGAGGAGCTGAACCGGAAGTTAGCGAAGGCGGCCAAGGAAGCGGCTGAAGCTGTGATGAAGGCTGCCACGTCGAGCGGCGTCACGCGTAGCTTGAAGGAAATGCTGGCCAAGGGGGCGGCATTTGCCTTTCTGTTAGGCAGCAGCAGTTCGATGATGAGCCAATCGACCCCGCCGGCGCACACCGCCAAGGACCCACGTTTCTCGGCGTTGAGAGACTTCTTCGAGAAGTGCGGATGTCCGCTGGCAAAGGACGCCGATGCTTTTATCGCGGCTGCGGACCGCAACGGGTTGGACTGGCGTATGTTACCGAGCATCGCCTACGTGGAAACCACGGGGGGCAAGCACCAGAAGGGCGGAAATCCGCTCGGCTGGGGGTCGGGCAAGATCAAGTTCGGCACCGCCCGTCAAGCGATCCACCACGTGGCGGAACGGCTGGCCAAATCGCCCATCTATGCCAGCAAGGACATGGTGGGCAAGCTCCGCACCTACAATCCGGCCAACAAACAATACGCGGCTCGGGTGATGGAAGTGATGGAACAGATGGGTCCGAAGCTGCTCGCCAGCCGCTGAGTTCAGTCGCGGCGGGCATCGAAGAAGGCTTTCAACAGTTCCAGGCATTCCGCACCGAGAACTCCTTCGGTCACCTCCAACCGGTGATTGAGTATGTCCGAATCGGCAAGACGGAATTTGGCGCGCACTCCTCCGAACCGGAGATCGCGCGTGCCAAAGACCAGGCGCCGGACCCGGGCGTGCACCAGTGCTCCGGCACACATTACGCACGGTTCCAGGGTGACGTATAGGGTCGTGTCTTCCAGCCGGTAGTTGCCTGCGGCCGCCCCGCCATTGCGCAGGGCGTTGATTTCGGCGTGGGCGGTAGGGTCGTGGTAGCTGATGACGGAGTTGGAGCCTTCGGCAATCACCTTGCCTTCCCTCACAAGAACGGCTCCCACAGGCACCTCTCCCCGGGTCTCCGCCAGTCTTGCTTGGGCGATGGCCAGACGCATGAACTGTTCGTCGGTCTGAATCTGCTGTTCGTCTAGGATATTGGGCATCTTGTCCAACTGGCGCAGACGCGCTCTCCATACAGGTCTAGAATAAATGGCTATGGGCCGCTATGCATCGCTTGTCTGGAAAAACGCGATTCGAAACCGGCGGCGCACGCTGCTGACAATCACCAGCCTGGGATTCTCGCTGTCCCTGTTGGGGTTGATGATGGCCATCTACTATGCCCTGTACTTGAGCGACACCCCGCCCAGCCAGGCATTGCGTCTCAACACCAGGAACAAGGTATCGATCACGTTGCCGATGCCCGGCTATTACCTGCAGCGGGTGGAGAAGACTCCCGGGGTGAAGTCGGTTTCTCCCTGGCAATGGTTTCAAGGCGTATACAAGGACGAACGCGATCCGAACAACTTCTTTGCACGGTTCGGGGTGGATGCACGCAAGCTGTTCGTGATTCATCCGGAGACGAAATTGCCTGAGGCGGAAAAACAGGCGTTCCTATCCGACAGGCGGGGTTGCATCGTCGGCAGGAAGGTGGCTCAGAAACACGGATTGAAAGTGGGAGACCGGCTCACTATCAAGGGCGACATCTATCCGATGGACTTGGAGCTGAACGTGCGGGGAGTCTACGAATCGGAGATGGGGAGCGATTCACTGTTCTTCCATTGGGAGTATGTGAAAGAGAACCGCAGCTTGCCGGAGGGTTACACCGACGTTTACAGCGCCTTCAGCATCCTGGTGGAAAGCCCGGAGGCGGTGCAGGCGGTGATCCGTGCCATCGACGATCAGTTCCGTAACTCGACCGTGCAGACAAGGACGGAAACAGAACGTGCGTTCGCCCTGGGGTTCTTAAATATGATGGGCAACATCAAGGCGATTCTGCTTTCGGTTTGCGCAGCGGTCACGTTTACGATCTTGCTTGTGTCGGCCAATACGATGGCGATGTCGGTACGCGAACGGGTGCGGGAGGTAGGAATCCTGAAGACGCTGG
>JAEUQG010000451.1 GCA_016789755.1 Bryobacterales bacterium | reverse complement strand
ATGAGGATGTTTTCTACCTGACTGCTGGTGATGAGTCCGGCGCGTTCGGAGCTGGCGGTTTGGACGGAAGCGCCTTCGGCGGTGACGGTGACGCTTTCCGAGGTGCTGCCGACCTGGAGTTGGATCTCGCCGGTGGTGAGGGTTTCCGAGGCGGTGAGGTTGAGATTGCGGCGCTCGGCTTGTTTGAAGCCTTCCTGCTTCACGGTGAGCGTATAGACGCCGGGGGCGAGGCTGGGGAACGCGAAGGCGCCATTTTCGGCGGTATCGGCGCGGCGTTCGAGAGAGGTAGTGGTCTGGGTGAGGGTGACGGCGGCACGGGCAATAGGGAGCCCAGTGGGGTCAATGACGGCGCCGACGATGGTGCCGGTGACGGACTGGGCGTGCGCGGAGGCGCAGACAAGTAGAGCGAGGAGCAGGCTTCGCATAATGCGTGCATGCTATCACAGGCGGAGTGAAGCGCTGTATCTAAGCGTAGCTGGAGACAGCGGCGGCGTTGCGGGCGGCGCGTTCGGCGGTGACGCGTTCGAGATAGCCGCTTTGGCGGAAGGCGGCGAGGGGCTCCAGAGGGAGGCCGTGGCTTTCGCGCCATTCGCGGATCGCGGGTTTGACGTCGGTGGCAAAGGCTTCCTGGAGGCACTCTTCGGCATCGACGAGTTCGCAGCGCGACTGTAATTCGGTGAGCCTGGCGTGATCGACGAGCGTTGCTTTGGCGTAGAGTTCCTGGGCGCGGACGACGCTTTGGATCATGGCCTCGATCTTGCCTTTGAGGTTGTGGCTCTGGTCGATCATGTAGGCGATGTCGGCGCGCTGGCCGGTATCAAATTCGTAGAAGCAGATTTCGTGGAAGATGCGGAAGAGCTGGTAGGGGTCGATGGAACCGAGGGTGAGGTCGTCGTCGGCGTAGCGGCGGTCATTGAAGTGGAAGCCGCCGAGCATGCCTTCGGCGAGGAGCCAGGCGACGATTTGTTCGATGTTTTGAGCCTGGTAGTGATGGCCGGTATCGACGAGGACTTTGGCGTGAGGGCCGGCGGCGCGGGCAAGCAGGAGAGCCATTCCCCAATCGGCGATGTCGGTGTGGTAGAAGGCGGGCTCAAAGGGTTTGTATTCGACGAGCATGCGCTGGCCGGCGGTGAGTTCGCCGTGGAGTTCGCGAAGGCCCTCGATGAACCAATCGCGGCGGCGGCGGATGTTCTGAGTGCCGGGGTAGTTGGAGCCGTCGGCGAACCAGAGGGAGATATCGCGGCTGGAAGTGGCGCGGCTTATGCGGGCGCAATCGAGCATGTGACTGGTGGCGGCGCGGCGGGCGGCGGGATCGGGATTGCCGAGCGAGCCGTGTTTGTAGATCTGGTCCTGAAAGACGTTGGGATTGATGGAGCCGATGCGGACGCCGTACTTCGCCGCGACAGCGCTGACGCCGGCGGCGTCGGAGACTCCGTTGGGGAAGTCCCAGAGGACGTGGACGGCTACGGTGGGGCAGCAGCCGGTGTGGCGGTGGACTTCGCCGGCGTCGCTGAGTTTTTCTTCGATGGTGGAAGCGGCGGCGGCCTGAAGGAACTTACCGAAGCGGGTGCCGGTGTTGGCGAATCCCCAGGAGGGGACTTCGATGGCGAAGGCGTCGAGAGCGGCGCGGACACGGTCACGTTGTTCGTTTGTCATGAGTGTGGGAACTCCATTTGCGGGGGGTTCTTTTGCGGGCGCGGGTGGACATGCGCCTCAGTGAAGATGCGTTCGAACTCTTTCACCATGTCGGCGCGGGAAGCGGCGAGATCCTTCGATTCGGAGGGATCGTCCTTGAGGTTGTAGATTTCGATGGGGCCGTCGGGTTTGGGGCGGACGGCTTTCCATTGTCCCTTGCGGGCGGCTTGCATGGGCTTCTCTTTGCGGAACTCGCCGGTGGCGGCGTCGTGACGGGGCAACTCCCAATAGAGGTATTCATGCTCGCGTGTTTTGCCGCCGCGGAGGACGGGGAGCACGGAGATGCCGTCGGTCTTGTGGGCCGGCACTCCGGCGATTTCGGCGGCGGTGGCGAGGAAGTCGGTGAAGTACCACATGTGCGAGCTCTTGCTGCCGGGTTTGATCTTGCCGGGCCAGCGGGCGAGCATCGGGGCGCGGATGCCGCCCTCGTAGAAGTTCTGCTTGTGGCCGCGGAACGGTCCGTTGGAGGCGAAGAACTCCTCGCCCCAGAGGCGGGTGGCGCCGCCGTTGTCGGAGGTGAAGAAGACGATGGTGTTGTTGTCGATGTTGAGTTCTTTGAGCAGGGCCATGACCTGGCCGACGGTGCGGTCGAGGCGAGAGACCATGCCGGCGTAGGCGACGCGCGGCTCCTTTTGTGTGGCGTAGTGTTTGCGCGGCGGATCGTAGGGTTCGCCTTCGGGGAACTTGCCGCGGTAGCTCTTCATGTCATCTTCGGGGACGAGCAATTCCAAGTGCGGGATGGTGAAGGGAAGGTAGCAGAAGAAGGGGCGGCCGGCGTTTCGGCGGATGAAGGCGAGTCCTTTTTCGGCGATCTTGTCGTGGGAATAGGTGGTTCGCTTGCCGTTGGTGTTGCCGGGCAGCATGTCTTTGCGTTCGTTGTGGAAGAGGAATTCGGGATAGAACCAGTGGGCGTGCACCTGATGGAGGTAGCCGTAGAATTCGTCGAAGCCTTTCTTCCAGGGAGCGCCGCCGGTGTTGACGTCGCCGAGTCCCCACTTGCCGTAGCAGCCGGTGGCGTAGCCGGCCTTTTTAAGGACTTCGGCGACGGTGATGTCGGAGGGGAGGATGGGGACACCGCCGGGATTGCTGCGGACGGAGGTGTGGCCCATGTGCATGCCGGTCATGAGCACGCTGCGGGAAGGGGCACAGACGGTGCAGCCGGAATAGGCGTCGCTGAACTGCATGCCTTCGGTGGCGATGCGGTCGATGTTGGGGGTACGGATGTGTTTCTGGCCGTAGCAGCCGAGGTCGCCGATGCCGAGGTCGTCGGCCATGATCCAAACAATATTGGGCTTCGGTGTTTGGCCGAACGCCTGCGCGGCGGCGAGGGCGCCGCCTGTGAATTCACGTCTGGTCATCATTTCCTAGTCTCCCGCCGTTGGGGCGTACTTTGCATGCACCATGAAGGTGTAGGCGAGCACGCCGAGAAGCAGCAGGCCGCCCACCAGGTACATGGGAGCGGCATAGCTGCCGGTAACCGTTTTGAGCCATCCGGTCATGATGGGAGCGACGATTCCGCTCATGTTGGAAGCCATGTTCTGAATGCCGGCGATGCGTCCGATGGCGGCGCCGGGCATGAGGGTTTGGGTGAGCGCCCAGTAGTTGGCGGTGGCGAGGCCGAGGCCGCTGAGGGATACGATGGCGAAGATGAGGGCCACGTCGTTCGATTCGGCGAAGGCTCCGATCAACTCAGTGGAGGCGACCAGCAGGCCGGCGATGGTGAACATCTTGCGGGTGCGGACGGGGTCGCCGCCTTTGGTAATGATGCGGTCGGCCATCCATCCTGCGAGGGTGGCGACGGTGGCCATGCCTCCGAAACTGAAGCCGGTGAAGGCGCCGGATTTGCCGAGGGTGAGTCCGCGGCTTTCGGCGAAGTAGGCGGGGAGCCAGGTCATGCAGAAATAGACGAAGTAGTTGTAGCAGAAGGTGCCGATGATGATGCCCCAGATGAGGCGGGTGCTGAAGAGGCGGGCAAAGGGGATGGGTTTGGTTTTGGAGGCCTTGACGACCTGGGCTTCCAGTTCGCGGTCATTGTTCTTGACGAGAGTGAGCCAGGGGATGAGCCAGAGGAGGCAACCGAGTCCGAGGATGACGAACATATTGCGCCATCCGTAGTTGAGGACGAGGAAGGCGGCGAGCGGAGCTCCGATGGCGGGTCCGAGTTTGGTGCCGGCCATGTAGAGGCCAACGGCGAGGCCGCGCTGTTTTTCATCGATATTGAAGCGGATCCAGCGAAGGCTGGCGGGGGTGACGATGGCTTCGCCGACACCGAGGGCGACGCGGAGGCCGACGAGTTGACCGATGTTGGTGATGCCGGCGGATGCGGCGGAGACGATGCTCCAGAGGGCGAAGCCGATGGCGTAGGGGAATTTGAGACCGAAGCGGTCTACGATGAAGCCGGCGGGGATCTGAAGGAGAGCGTAGGACCAGAAGAAAGCGGAGTTCATGAGTCCGCGGTCGCTGTCGCTGAGAGAGAACTCCTTGATGAAGGATTTATCGGCGAGGGCGACGGAGAGGTTGGAGCGATCGACATAGGCGATCACCATGCCAAGACTGAGGAGGCAAACAATGGTCCAGCGTCTAGCGTTACTCATGGAAGGGTCAAGATACCATACATAGACGGATTCCTGTTGCTTCGCGGCTCTTGTTTCCCACACAATATGGGTGGTTGTTGCGAGCCCGGCTGTAATAGATTTTTTATCGCATCGACGACCTGAGGAGCCGCATTCATGCAATTACGCGTACTTGCTTTTGTGCTCGCCGGCGGAAAGGGTACACGGCTGTACCCGTTGACGAAGGAGCGGGCCAAGCCCGCCGTTCCGTTTGGCGGCCAGTATCGCATTGTGGATTTCGTGCTTTCGAACCTGATCAATTCGGGGATCTATTCGGTATATGTATTGATACAGTTCAAGAGCCAGTCATTGCTGCAGCATTTGCGGGATGGGTGGGAATCGGCGGGGCTGCTGAAGAACCATTTCATCATCCCTGTGCCGGCGCAGATGAGGACGGCGGAAGAGAGCTGGTACCGGGGGACGGCGGACGCGATTTACCAGAACATCAATCTGATTGAGCAGGCGGATCCGCATCTGGTGGCGATTTTCGGGGCGGACCATATCTACCGCATGAACGTGCGGGAGATGATTGAGTACCACGAGCAGAAGCGGGCGCAGGTGACGATTGCGGGAATTCCGCTGGAGAAGAAGTATTCGAGCGAGTTCGGGGCGATGGAGCTGGGTGGGGATTTTTCGGTAAAGGCGTTTCACGAGAAGAAGGTGGATGTGCCTTCGATGCCGGACAATCCGGACATGTTTTTTGCGTCGATGGGGAATTACATTTTTTCGACAGGGCTGCTGTTGCGGGAGTTATACGCGGAC
>JAEUQG010000384.1 GCA_016789755.1 Bryobacterales bacterium | reverse complement strand
CCGCCCCGTCCCCCTCGCCCACCCCACCCACGTCCAAGCCATTGCCGACGCCCCCTTCGGAGGTGTCCTCGCCTTGTCCGCAGCCGGCCTTCTCCACGCCACCCCACAAGCCGTCCGCCGCCTCCCTGTGCAGTTCCCGTTCCGTCTCGAAGCGCAAGTGGCCCTGCACAAAGGCCGGGGCAACGCCGTCTTCGTCTCCACCGGAGACGCCGTCCTCCGTCTCGACGCCGCGTCCCCAAGCCTAATCCATCAATCCTTCGTCGCCCAACTGCCCGCCGTCCGCTCCATGTTCGAGGACGCCGCCGGAACTCTCTGGATGCTCTCCTGGAACAACGGCCTTGCCTCCCACCGCAACGGCGCCCTCCGCTCCTTCCCCCTCCCCTCATCCCCCTCACTGCGCTGGTATACGATGACCCCCTCCGGCGACGATATCCTCTGGATTGGCTCCAATGAGGGCCTCCACGCCTTCTCCAGATCCAAAGGCGAGTTCCTCGGCCACGCACCCCTCGGCGGCGCCACGTCCATCTTCTTCATCTGCGAGGATGCCTCCGGAATCCTCTGGCTCGCCACCCGCTCCGGCTTGCTCTCCGTCTCCGCCTCCCCAATGCTCGACTGGATGCGCGGCCGCTCTCATCAGCCTCCCGTCCGCCACTTCGGCGCCGCCAACGGACTCCCCAGCCTCAACTTCGGCCTGGCCACGTCTTCCCCCGGCTGGCAGGACCCAGACGGCGCCATCTCCCTCGCCTCGCTCCGCGGCGTCGTCCGCTTCCACCCCGCCCAAATCCAGTCCCTTGCCCCCGTCGTGCGCATCGCCCTCGAACAACTCCTCGTCAACGGCAACTCTTGGGACCTGCACCGCCCCATTCAATTCCCCAGCGGTTCCAACACCGTCGAATTCCTCTACTCCGCTCTCGATCTCCACCATCCCAACACCCGCATGTACCGCTACCGCCTCGATGGCCTCGACCGCGATTGGATCCTCGCCGGCAACCGCAAAGTAGCCCGCTACACCAATCTCGCTCCCGGGACCTACCGCTTCCTAGTCCAATCTTCCTTGGCCGGAGAACAATGGAGCGGCCCCACTTTCTCGGCGGATATCGATGTTACCCCCCTGTTTTACCAGACCTGGCTGTTTCGCGCGGCCGCCATCATCTTCGCCATTGTGGCCATCTTGGGGTCCATCCTCTATCACAACCGCAGTCTGCTCGAATCCAACCGCAGCCTCGAATCGCGCGTCTCCGCCCGCACCGCCGAACTGTCGCAAGCCAAGGAAACCGCCGAAACCGCCGCCCGCGCCAAGTCCGAATTCCTCGCCACCATGAGCCATGAGATCCGCACCCCCATGACCGGCGTCCTCGGCATGGCCAGCCTGCTCCAATCCACCCGCCTCGACACCGAACAGCGCGAGATGGTCGAAACCATTCGCCTCTCCGGCGAGGCGCTCCTTAGCGTCGTTAACGATATCCTCGATTACTCCAAGATCGAAGCCGGCAAACTGCGCCTCGAACCCACCTGCGTCCGCATGCCCGAACTCCTCCAGGCATCCGTCCGCATGATCGCCTCCCAGGCACACGACAAGGGCCTCGGCCTCTATCTCCAAATCGACCCCCAAACCCCCGACTACGCCTGGGTCGATCCCATGCGCCTCCGCCAGATCCTCCTCAACCTCCTCGGCAATGCCGTCAAATTCACCCTCGAAGGCGCCGTCGATCTCCACGTCTCCGTACGCCACAAAAACAGCCGCGCATGGTGGCACTTCGAGGTCGCCGATACCGGCATCGGTATCCCTTCCGAACGCGTCCCCCACCTCTTCCAACGCTTCATGCAGGTCGATTCCTCTTCCACCCGCCGCTTCGGCGGCACCGGACTCGGCCTTGCCATCTCCCGCCACATCGCACAATCCATGGGCGGCGAAATCCAGGTCGAAAGCGAGGTCGGCGCCGGCTCGAAATTCACCGTCATCCTTCCCCTCCCCGCTCCGCCTCACGAAGTAGATCAGCCGTCACGCCGCCATTCCGTCCCCCATGTCATCGGCCTCAAAATCCTCATCGCCGAAGATTCCCCCATCAATCAATTGCTCACCCGCCGCATGCTCGAACGCGAAGGGTGCGCCGTCACCGTGGCCCGCAATGGAATCGAAGCCGTCGAGTGCGTTTCCCGCCAACACTTCGATCTCGTCTTCATGGACATGCAAATGCCCGAAATGGACGGCATCGATGCCACACGCCGCATACGCGCCCTCCCGGGCAATACCGCCTCCACCCCCATCGTCGGCCTCACCGCCAACGCCCTCGATTCCGACCGCATCCGCTGCCTCGACGCCGGAATGAACGACTACCTCTCCAAACCCTTCTTCCCCGAACAACTCCGCGCCATGCTCTCCCGCTGGTGCCCTCCCAAAGCCAAATCCCAATCGGCCGGCCTCTAAGTGGTCTACGCGGGCGGCGGATTTCCCTACCGCCCGCATCGATCTCCTCCACTTGTGCCCGAAATTTGTATTGAGCTTTCAGCAGCCCGTCTGCCGGATCGCTGCCTGAGTGTTGGTATACCACATCGCAATACGCTCCGCACAAGCCGCCGTCAAACGAAAAAGTCGCCCACTTCCTGAAAGTCCACCACCATCTGCCCCGCAACCGGATCGATGTACACGAAATCGCGCCCCGACGGCGTGTTCGTCAGCCGCTTCGTCCAGTCGATCCCCAGCGCCGAATAAATCGTCGCGCACACATCCTCCGTGTAGATCGGACGCTTCCGCCGCCACCCGAACTCCGTCACCTTCGATGCCTCCGCGTCCGTCGAGCCGATCGCACGCCCCCCCTTCACTCCGGCCCCCGCAAACGCCGCCACCATCGCCTTGGCGTAATGCTCGCGTCCCTGGTTCACCGTCAGCGGACCAGGCGTCCGCCCGAACTCTCCCATCGCCACCACCAGTGTCCGCTCCAGCAGCGATCGCCCGTCGGCACGCTTCATCCGCTTCAAGTCCAGCAGCAGCGCCGACAACGCCCCGTCCAACTCCGCGCACAGCTTGTATACCCCGCCCTTGCCGTCCTTGCCGTAAATGCTGCTGTGATGGTCCCAATCCCCGTGCGTCAAAAACAGAAACCGCGCTCCCGCATCGGCCGCCGCCATGTTCCGCGCGATGATGCACGCATCGCCGATCGCCGACGACCCGTAAGCCTTGCGCTCGCTCTCCTCCAGCCGCATCACCTTGGCGATCGCCGGATTGTCCATCATCCGGTACACCGCCTTGCCGAAGCTATCGAATTGCCGGACGGGTTGGGGCGAATCCGGCCGCAACGCATGCCGGCTCGTGTCGAGACGGTTGAGCAAATCCCAGCGCCGCTGGAGTCTCGCCCGTTCCTCTTCCTCCACCACAAACGGCAGACTCCCGCTCTTCAAATCCAACGTGAGCGGCGAATACTCGCTCGCCAGGCAGCCCTCCCGCTGCAGCGGCCCGTACATATTGTTGGCGTCGTAATTCATTGCCACAAACGGCGGAAGAAAATCCGATTCCTTGCGCCGCCCCGCGGTCTCGTAGGCGATCACCGCGCCCATCGACGGCATCTCTTTCCCCCGCGCCGGACTTACCGCATGCCCCGTCTGCAAGTAATACTGCCCCCGCGAATGCACCGTCTCCCACGCTTCCATCGACCGCACCACCAGCAAATCGTCCAGCCGGTCCACCAGCTTCGGCATTAACCCCGCCGGGAACGCATAGCCCTGCTTTACCGTCCGGATGTCCCGGTTCTCCGGCCCCCATTTACCCTCCTTCACGTCGAAGGTGTCCATCTGCGACGGCCCGCCCAGCAGATTGAGAAAAATCACGCAATCGGCCGAGCCCCGCGGACTCGCCTTCCCCTGCGCCTCCACATTGCGCGGCGCAAACATCGGCAGCAGTTGATAGCCGCAAATCGACAGCCCGCCCAGATGCAGCGCTTCCCGCCGGCCCAGTTTCGGAATCGAGGTCTTCATCGCATGCCCCCCTAATAGAACAGAAAGTCCAGACGATTCACCATCGCCCAAAGCAGGTCTTCGGCCCCCTGCTCTTTGTTGTTCCCCAGCGCCTCAGCCCCCGTTTGCTTCTCCACTCCCGACGGCCCGCGCGACAACGCCGCCCAGAACAGTTCCTCCACAATTTGTTCCGCCTCTCCGCTGAGCAGCGCCTCCAGCTTTCCGCCCTTCTTCACCCGCAGTGCCTCGCGCAGCACCTTGTCGTTCATCAGCAGCGCCGATTGAATCATGTTCGGACGCCGGTCCGCCTCGGCCGTGTAACGGTCGCACTGTCCGAACGCCTGCAGAATCTTGTACAGCGCACGGTTCGTCTTCTCCACATCCTGCGGCGAATGCGTCTGGTTGATGTAGCCCACTTTCTTTTCCGAAAACGTCACCTTGTAGGCCGGCAACGCCCCGGTCAGTTGCTGCACCGCGTCCCATGTCTGCTCGGCCGAAAGCCTCCGCACCACGCGCCGTGCGAAGTAATTCTCGTAGGATGCCTTCCACGGTCCTGGATGATTCGCCGAAAGCTGGTAGGCGCGCGAGGACACTATCATCCGGATGAGCCGCCGCAAATCGTGCCCGTGCGCGCGAAAATCGGCCGCCAGCGCATTCAACAGTTCCGGATGCGAGGGCTGCACGGTCCACCCTTCCGGCAACGGCTTCGATGCATCCTGCCGGTCCAGATCGAAATCGAACGGCGGATCGACAATGCCCTGTCCCATCAACTCCGCCCACACCAGATTCACCGTGGCCCGGGCAAACTGCGGATGCGAAGTGAGCATCCTCGCATAGGCCTCGCGAGGCTTCTCGCCCGCCTCCGCCCGCGCGCCGTCCAGCACGAACGCCGGCGTGATATCGGCTTTCGCGTCGCGCTTCGGGCGCAACGCCGATACCGTCGTCAAATCGTAGCCCCCCCGCGTATCCTTCACCATGAACTGCGGCGAACGTCCAAACACGGGAGCAATGAAAGTCTTGCCGAAAAAGCTCGCCTGGCGAAACAGATCCGACCGCTTGTGCCGCGTCAGCCACAGGTTGATCTTCTCCAGATGCGCCTTGCCGTCATGGCACGAAATGCACTCCAGGTTCACGCCCAGGAACAGCTTGGTCGTCGCAATCGCTATCTCATCGGCGGTGTCTTCATGATTCATCATGTATCCATCGCCCTCGAACACGTGGCTCCGCGCGATGAAGTTCGCCGCCCCGTTCGTCCACGTCGATACGGTCGATGCCGTGATCATCTCCCGCACCATCTCGTCGTAGGGAATGTTCAGCAGCAGGGACTTGTAGAGGTAGTCGTAAAACGTATTGATCCCCTGCTCCAGCAACTGCCCGTTGCGGAACAGATCGTTGAACCAGTACGTCCACCGGTCCAGAAAAGGGTGCGTTGCAATCGACCGCATCCCCGTCACCGGCAGCGGCGGGAACATCGTAGCAATCAACTTCTCGCGCTTGTCCGCCGAGGAATCGGCGAGAAACTTCCGCGCCTCTGCCGGCGCCGGCAAATGCCCCGTCAGATCCAGGTAGATCCGCCGCAAGAACTCCGCGTCGGACGACACCGGCGCGGCAGGCACCCCGTCGCGTTTCATCTTTCCGAAAATGTGATCGTCGATCAGATTGGCGGGCTCGGCCCCGTGGCACAGTACACCCAGCAGCCCGCAGGCCGCCCATACCTTCCCGGTCAGCATACTGTTGAATCTATAACAAACCGCGCGCGCGGGGCTATTTCTTCTTCCCCACCACAATCACGCTCAACCCGCTCCAGGGGAGCAGAAACTCCACGCGGCGCCAAATCCACACCGTCTTGTCGAACAGCTTCAGCCACAGCTTGCTGATCTGTCTCTGGCCGAGCAACTTTCCGAACAGAAACCACGACAGCGCCCCCATCTTCGCCAACTGGTGCGTGTTCTCCACCTCCAACCCGCGCGCCTGCATCATCGTTTCCAGATCCGTCCGCGCAAACCGCCGCTTGTGACCCAGCGTCTCATCCAGCTTGCAGAACAACCCCTTGCCCTGCGGCGCCAGCACCACCACTCTGCCCCCCGGTTCCAGCACCCCCAGCGCCGCATCCAGCGTCTCTTCGGGATGGTCCAGATACTCCAGAATATTGATGCACAGCACCGTGTCGAACCGCCGCCCCAACTCGCGGAACTGCCGTCCGTCCACGGCATCCAATTTCGCCACTTCCACATTGGGAGTCCGCAGAAAGCGGTTGCTCAGCGCATGCAGATACAACGGATCGTTCTCCGCCGCCACGTACAACTGCCGCTTCGCCATCAGCCGTCCCGACAGGTTCCCGATCCCGGCGCCCAACTCGAGCACCGCATCGCCCAAATACGGCCGCACCAGCCGCGTGATCCAATTCACATACTGCGGCGTCCCGCTCAGATTGTTCAGGAATGCCCGCCCGTAGGGACGCTCATACAAATCGTCCACCAGCCAGAAATGCAGAATCACGCCCAGCGCCTGAATGCCATCCTTCAGCCCGATCTTTTTGCCTTCTTCGTAGGTCCGCCCGTGATAGCTGATCGGCACTTCGTAGATGCGCAGCTTGCGCTTGGCGCACTTCATCGTGATCTCCGGCTCAAACCCGAAGCGGTTCGACCGGATCGGAATGCTCTTCAGCAGATCCGTCCGGAAGACTTTGTAGCAGGTCTCCATGTCCGTCAGCTTGATGTTCGAAAACAGGTTCGACAGCAGCGTCAGAACTTTGTTGATCATGGAGTGATAGAAGGGCAGCACGCGAGTTTGCACGCCGGCCATGTACCGCGAGCCGAACACGGCGTCCGCGCGCCCGTCGAGCAGCGGCTTCAGCAACACCGGGTACTCGCTGGCGTCGTACTCCAGATCGGCGTCCTGCACAATGGAAAAATCCCCGTTGGCGTGCTGGATCGCAGTCCGCACCGCCGCGCCTTTTCCCTGGTTCACCGCATGACGGATCAGCCGCATGCGCGGCTCGCCGGCCGCCATCCGCTGCAAAATGGCATAGGTTCCATCGGTGGAACAGTCGTCCACGATGATCAGCTCCCTCTCCATATTCTCCGGAAGAGGCGCCCCTAAGACCATCGACAAACTGCGCTCCACCACCGCCCGCTCGTTGTAGACGGGTATCAGGATCGACAAAAGCATGTAACCTCAACAGTATAATATGGGGCATGGCTGAAACACCCGTTTCCACGTCCTCCCGCCGCGCCTTTTCCTCCACCGCGGCCGCTTCCGCTAGCTTCCTCATCGTCCAGCCTCAACAGGTCCGGGGCTCCCAGGCCAATTCCGCCCTCACCATCGGCCTCATCGGTTGCGGGGGCCGCGGCCTGCACGATTCCGGCATCGCCGCCAAACACGAATTCGCGCGCATCTCCGCCATCTGCGACATCTACGACGACCGCCTCGCCGAAGGCCGCAAACGCTATTCCGGAGCCAAGGAATACAAGAACTACAAGGAACTGATTTCGAGCGACGTCGATGCAGTCATGATCTGCACTCCGGCCTTCCTCCACCACGAACACTTCGAGGCGGCCGTCAATGCGAAAAAGCACATCTTCATGGAAAAACCCGCCGGCGTCGATCCCAAAGGCTGCCAGCGCGTCGTCGATGCCGCCAGGCGTGCCGATAAATCCCAACGCATCACCGTCGATTACCAGCAGCGCTACGGCGCCGAATACCGGACGGCGTACGACA
>JAEUQG010000099.1 GCA_016789755.1 Bryobacterales bacterium | reverse complement strand
AGCGCTGGCGCGTGAAACCAACCGTGGCGTCGACAAGAATACGTGGGCTGATGGTGTAGGTGCCGCCGATGGAGGCGGATTGAATCCGTCCCGGGGCGTTACCCGGCTGGCCGCCGGCGAGTGCGTCGCCTCCCGCGGGTCCGAGGGATGGCGGGTCGAAGATGTCGCTCGGCGAGATGCTGTAGCGCCCGAAGAGCGACGATTTCGCTGTCGGGTTGTAGTTGATCTTGAAGTCGGCGTTGTCGCGGTTGAAGGCGTAGCTTCCGAGCGCCAGGTAGTTCGACGGGAACGTCGTGAGATTCGCCGCGGGTGTCAGCGCCGCCATGGCGGCCGATGCGGAATCGATGCGGCTGGTGGGAATCGCCTGATTGGGGAAAAGCTGGCGGCCCGCCCCGTCCACCGCGCCTGTGAGGGGATCGAAGATCGACGAACCAGTACCGGCAAAGTTGCCTGCGCGGATGTCGGCGCTGGGAACCGTGCGGAATGCCGAGCGCGATTCGCGGCGTACCGTGCGCTCAAAATCGGCGAAGAAGAAGAGCTTGTTTTTGACGATAGGCCCGCCGATAGTGCCACCCGCCTGGTTCAAGATGTTCTTCGGAATCTGGGGCGCCACGAAGAAGAAGTTTCGGGCGCGGACAGCCGAGTTGGTATGGAACCAGTGCGCGCTGCCGTGGAGTTCATTGGTGCCCGATTTGATTTGGACATTGATGGCCGAGCCGCCTGCCATGCCTTGTTCGGCATCGAAGGAGTTGGAGACGATGTTCACCGTTTCGACGGCGTCCGCCGGGGGCACATAGGCCACGATGTGCGGAAGCCAGGGATACGACACGGTTGCGCCATCGAGCCGGGTGTTGTTGTTCGACCGCGACGCTCCGTTCACATTGACGCCCAGCGCGCGCTGCGGATTGCCTGCGTCGGAGTGCAGTTCCGCGGGCGGAGCAAAGCCGGGCACCAGTTTGTATAACGCCTGCCAGTTGCGCCCCGAATTGCCGGTGAACGGCAGGTTCACGATCTGCGAACCTTGCACCTGATTGTTCACGTCGGCCCGGTCGGTTTGCAGAACCGTGGCCGCGCCCGCGACAGTGATGCTCTCGCTGACCTGAGCCACGTCCAGTTGCACGTCGGCGCGGCGGACGCTGTTGGGAAGGATCTGAACGCCCTGCTGCACCACCGTGCGGAACGACGGGGCGCTGAGTGTCACGCGGTAATTGCCGGGCTGGAGATCGTTGAAGTTGTAGGCGCCGGCCGCATCCGTGGTGGCTGTGCGCATAACGCCTGTTCCCGAATTGACGGCCTCCACTTTGGCATTCGGCACGGCGGCGCCGGTGGGGTCTGTCACGTTGCCGGTGAGGGAACCGTAGAGAACCTGCGCCACCCCTTGCTGTGGCACAAGCAAAAGCAAAGAAGCGAGTGTGATTCGCAGACAGAGCGAAAACATCGAACCTCCCAGAGGTGAGTATTTGCTCTAGTCTACTTCTTTCCCGGAGGGGGTATCAGAAACTCGACGGGACGGACGCCGTAATCGGGTTTCAGATTCTGCCAATCCACCGCGCCGAGTGCATTCCAGTTGAATAGAATCTCTCCGTCTTTCAGTGTCATTTCGCATTGGAGGCGCTGTTTTCCGGTGACTTTTCCGCCTTCCGGATCGGCGAAACCGAAGCTGCCTTCCAGCATGCGCCAGACCGCAATATCGGCGAACGCGCCCACGCTGAGATGGCCAAGCTCAGGGTGGCCGATCTGCTGCGCGGGGTTCCATGTGGACCGGAGAATCACTTCCTTGAGCGGCATCCCGGCGGCCAGCATTTTCGACATGGTGGTCGGCATGTCGAACATCGGGCCGTTCATCGAACCGGTGTGCAGATCGGTGGAAATCGAATCGGGATAGAAACCCTGCCGGATTGCCGGCGCCGCATTGCGCCAAACGAAACTGCCGCCGCCGTGGCCGACGTCGAACTTCACGCCGCGGGTCCGAGCCTGTTTGAGATAGTCGTAAAGCTTGCCGTCGCTTCCCGCGATGGGCACAGGTCCGCGGAAGAAATGAGTGCTGATGTCTCCCGGCCGCAGTTTCCCGGTGACCAGTTGCCAATAAGGCCGCTCTTTGAGGAACCAGCCGAAATCGACCATGACCGGCAGGCCGGCTTTGGTTCCTGCCTCCAAAGCCCGATCCACGGCGGTCCAATCCGGACCCTCGTAGTGCGCTGTCTTGACACCGACCACAACATCCTTGTGCTTCTTCGCCAGCGCCGCTACTTCATCGGGTTTCATGTCGGCGGTGGCCTGCTCGACGATGTTCGTCAACATCCCAAGCCCGGCAATATTGATGAAGGCGAACACCCGTGTGCGAGCCCGGTCGATGACGGTGTGGCGGAAGGTTTCGAAGTTTCGCCATCCGGAAGAACCGGCATCGGCCATGGTAGTGACGCCGGTGCGGAAGCTGAAACTGTCGGGCGCGACGCTGTTGTCTCCGGCCCAAGCGTCTTTCACTCCGGTGGTGTGGAAGACATGTACGTGGATGTCCACCAGTCCCGGCGACAGGTAGAGGCCCTTCACGCCGATGGTCTTGCGGGCCTGCGAGGGCGGAATGTTCTCCGCCACGGCCGCCACCTTTCCGGCGCGAATCGCCACGTCGCGCACGGCGTCGATGCCGTTTTTGGGGTCGATCAAATGGCCGCCCTGAAGAAGCAAGTCGTAGGTCTGCGCGCCGGCGGCGGAGGCCAGTGCGAAGAGCAGCAGAGCCCTACGCATTCACCACGCGTTCCTTTGCGCGGTCCCATGCCAGGTACTTGCGCTTGCGGAAGCTTTCCACTCCCATGCGCGCCGCGACTACGCCGTAATAGCCCAGCATGCAATCGCACTTCAACGCTTCGTTTTTGCGGATGGCCGCCTGGAGATTTTTGTGATGCAGGGCGATGTCTTCGGCGCCCTTCTTCTCGTAGGTCACCGGCTTCACCTCGTTGGCATAGAGCCGCTGCGGAACGATGTTGAAGCCCGTGCGCGTGAATTCGAGCGTTGCCTTGTGGCCGCGCAACATGTGGGTTACCGGAGTGTCGTTGGCCATCGAGGAGACAAGCTGAATCGTCACTCCCTCGGGATAATCCAGCAGCATGTTGAACGTATCTGGAATGTCCGCCTTGCTATTCGGGAATTGGAACTTTCCGCCGGTGGCAACCACTTTGTCCGGGAAAGTCAAGCCGAGCGCCTTGATGAGGCGCGTGACCCGGTGCACAAACAGATCGGATGCGATTCCGCCCGAATAATCCCAGAAGCGCCGCCAGGAGAAAAACCGCTCAGGATCGAAGGGCCGCTTCTTCGTCGAGCCCTGCCAGGTGTTCCAATCCAGGTTCTCGCCCGGCTTGGCATTCGGCTTTTCCTCATAGAGCCAGAAGTCATCTTTGTGGTTGCGCGAATAATCAATCTGCGCGATCACGACTTTGCCCAGCGTGCCATTCTTGACGTATTCGTGGGCCACTTCATAGGAATCGTCGGACATGCCTTGCACGCCCACCTGCATCTTGATGCCGGTGGCTTTTACCTTCGCCACAACCTTCTTGGCTTCTTCGATGGAGTAGGTCATCGGCTTTTCGCAATAGACGTGAACGCCCGCATCGGCGGCGTCGAGCGTGATCTGCGCATGCCAGTGTTCGGGAGTGGCGTTAAGGACGTAATCGATGTCTTTGTCGGCGAGAACGTTCTTGTAACCCTTGACGACCTTGCCGCCGGTGATCTTGGACGCTTCTTCGGCGCGGACATCCCACAGGTCGCACACCGAGGCGACTTCGATGTTCTCGGCTTCCTTCATACGCACGAGCGCCCGCATGTGTCCGCCGGCCATGCCGCCGCATCCGATAATGCCGATGCGCAGCCGCTCATTGGCCCCGCGAACACGATTGTAGGCCGCAGCATCCAGCGACATGACCGTCGCGCCCGCGGCAAGAAAATTTCTACGGGAGAGGGATTCCATGGTTGCTATTGTAGTTCTCCTTCTGAGGCTCTGTCATGCGGTTACTGCCGGCTGGCTTCGGGATTCTCCTTCGCCCACCGTAGATATTCATCCACTGTGTAAAAGGTTTTGTGCCGGTAGAGGCGGCCCCGGTCTTCCACTAACTCCGTCCAGTCGTAGCTCCAACTGTCTCCGGTTTTGCGCATCCATTGCTGGAGCCTTTTCTCCATTTCCGCCTGTACGAGCGCCACCGACGGATCGCCTGCGAGATTCTTCAATTCGTACGGATCTTCGCGCAGATCGTAGAGCACCCACGGCTTGTCCTTTGTGCGCGCGTACATGTAGCGGGCTGTGCGCACGCCGCGCCATCCATGCTCGGTGCCGTCGCCTTGAAACGGCCCGAATATCTGGAAGTAGGCCGAGTCGGGAGCGTTCATTTTCTGACCCAGGACGAGCGGGGCGAGGTTCGTGCCTTGCATGGTGGCCGGCGGTTTCAGTCCGCACAGTCCCAAGAGCGTCGGGGCGAAATCGACATGGGTGAACGGCGTGCTCACCTTCTGCCCCGCTTTTACTTTCGCCGGATAGCGCAGAATACCCGGAATGCGGATAGACTCCTCCCACGGCTTGCGCTTCAGCCGCAGCCCGTGCGAGCCGAGCATGTCTCCGTGATCGGAAGAAAACAAAACGATGGTGTCCTGTTCCAGGCCCAGTTCCTTCAGAGTCCGCATCAGGCGCCCTATCTGGTCGTCCACCGCCGTAGTCGCGGCGTAATAGGCGGCAATCTGTTTCGGACCTGGTACGTTGGCCGAGTCCGACTTCCAGTTGGGCCGCATGGTGAGTTTCGACGCATCGTACATTCGCATGTACTCTTCCGGAGCGCCGTAAGGATCGTGCGGCGGGCCCATAGCGATGGTGAGGAAGAACGGTTGGCCGCCGGCCTTGGTCTGCTTCAGGAAATCGACGGCGATGTCGGTCCAGCCTTCGGCTTCGAACTTTTTCATCGGAATGGGCTGGGGTGAATCGTGGAAATACTGCGTGTTGAAGTGCGCGTGGCTGCACTCGTTGGCGCCCCAGAAGGCAAAGCCCTGGCGACGGGGTCCGGGCGGGATGAAGCCGGGCATGCGCGGGCCTCCGTCCAAGTGCCATTTTCCGATGAAGCCCGTACGGTAGCCCTGTGCCGAAAGCAGCTTGGCGCTGGTCACTTCCGTTTCCCGCAGCCGCAGATCGTTCGCCACCATTCCGTTGCGGTGCGTGTAGACTCCGGTGAGCATGTTCGCCCGCGCGGGGCAGCACACCGGAACATTGGCGAAGGTGTGCTCAAACAGGATTCCTTCAGCGGCCAGGCGATCGAGGTTCGGAGTCTTCACTTCCGGATTGCCGTAGCAGCCCACCGAATGGGCGCGCAGTTGATCGGCAAACACGTAGAGAATATTCGGCCGCTTGGCTTGCTGTGCGGATGCTGCTGCCGCGCCGAGCGCTGCTCCAAGAAACGTACGTCGATTCATTTTTTCTCTCCTCTATTCCGTTTCTTCGGGACCGGGAATGAGATTCGAACCGGAAGGCGGAAGGACTGGCCAGCGCCCGCGGCATGGGGTGGAATGCGACGCGGCAGTCGCGCGCACCGGGGTCAGCCGACGATGTCCGTCACCACGTTGCCGTGAATATCGGTCAGCCGGAAATCGCGGCCGGCAAAACGATAGGTCAGACGGAGATGATCCATCCCCAGCAGATGCAGCATGGTGGCGTGCAAGTCATGGAAATGCACCTTCTTGTCGACCGAGTAGTAACCGTAATCATCGGTGGAGCCGTAACTCAACCCGGCTTTCACTCCGCCGCCTGCCAACCAAACGGTGAACGCCTCCGGATTGTGATCGCGTCCATCGGAGCCTTGCGCCGTCGGCGTGCGGCCGAACTCGCCCGCCCACAAGACGAGCGTGTCCTTCAACAGGCCGCGTCCTTTCAGATCCGCCAGCAATGCCGCGATGGGCTGATCCACTTCGCGGGCATTGCCCTCGTGGTCGCGCTTCAAATTGGCGTGCTGATCCCATTTGTAAGTGTGGCTGACTTGCACAAAGCGCACTCCGCGCTCCGACAGGCGCCGCGCCATCAGGCACTGGCGCCCGAAATCCTCGGTCACCGGATTGTCCAGTCCGTACATTTTGCGTGTCACTTCCGATTCGCCCGACAGATCCTGCAATTCCGGAGCAGAAGATTGCATGCGGAAGGCGAGTTCGAACGATTCGATGCGTCCTTCGAGGGCCGCATCCGGACCAGTGCGCTCCAGTTGCTGCCGGTTCATCGCCTGCGTGTAGTCGATCTCCATACGCTGCAGGTTACGCGGAGTCTCGTGGTTTTCGATGAACGGAATGCGCGCCTCGCGCGCGGGCACGCCAACCGACCCCACCGGAGTGCCGGCATAGGGCGCGGGCAGGAACGCAGAACTGTAGTTGTTGGCGCCGCCATGGCTCTGCGTCGGGCAAATGGTGACATACCCCGGCATGCTTTGGTTTTCGCTGCCCAATCCATAGGTGACCCACGAACCCATGCTGGGGCGCACAAAAGTATCGCTGCCCGTGTGCAATTCCAACAGCGCCCCGCCGTGCCGCGAATTCGAGCCCCACATCGACTTGATGAAGCAGAGATCATCGACGTGTTTGGCCACGTTCGGGAACAGATCGCTAACCCAGGCTCCGCTCTGCCCGTACTGGCGGAACGCCCACGGCGACTGGAGCAGATTGAACGTTTCTGCCGATACCACGCGGCGTTTGGCGAAGGGCAGGGGCTTACCGTGATCGCGCTTGAGCAAAGGCTTGTAGTCGAAGGTGTCGATTTGCGACGGGCCGCCGTGCATGAACAGAAAAATAACTCGCTTGGCCTTGGCCGGAAAGTGCGGAGCGCGCACCCCCAGCGGATTCGCTTGTCCTTCCGCGCCGAGCAGGCCCGCCAGCGCCAGGCTGCCGAACCCCGTGCTTGAAACCCGCAGCAGATCGCGCCGCGACAACTTCCGATTCAGATACGAATTCCAGTGGCTGTTCATGCTTGTCCTAATTAATGTATATGAATTCGTTCGATGCCAGCAGCGCCTTGCAGAAGCTCTGCCATTGCAGCAGGGTCCTGTCCTTCGCTTCCGCCGGCAGTTCCTTTTCGATGCGCTTGAGGAATGTCAGCGCCTGGTCCACTTCCGGGCCGCTTGCGGGCCGTGACAAGGCGAGCTCATAAGCCTCGCGGACGCGCGCGCCATCTTCCGTCAACGGCATGGCTAGCAGCCGCTCGGCCAACTTGCGCGTATGTTGCAGCACCACCGATCCGTTCATCATGAACAACGCCTGTGGCGCAATCACCGACGCATTGCGGTCGCCCTGCGGCACTGAAGGGTCGGGAAGATCGAACGCGGTGAAGAGCTCATACATCGAACTGCGCACTACCGGCAGATACACCGCGCGGATCGGCCGGTCATAATCGACGCCTCCGCGTTTGGAAGTATTGGCCACATACTGGCGGTCCTTGTAAGTGAGGATGGAGCCGCCGTCTACCAGATGCATGCCACCGGAAACCGTGACGATCGCATCGCGCACCGATTCCGCCTCCAGCCGCTTGCGGTTGAACCGCCATTGGAGCGTATTTTCGGGATCGGTTTCAAAGCTTCGCTCATCGTACGTGCTCGACATCCGGTAGGTGTTCGACGCCATGATCAGACGGTGCATGGCCTTGATGCTCCAGCCTTGCTCGACGAAGCGCACGGCCAGCCAGTCCAACAAGGGCTGATTCACAGGCTTTTCGCCCAGGCGTCCGAAGTTATCCGTCGAGGGGACAATGCCGCGCCCGAAATGCCAGCGCCAGATACGATTCACCATTACCCGCGCCGTGAGCGGATGGTCCTTGCCGGTCAGCCACTGCGCCAGTTGCAAACGTCCGCTGGTGTTGGGGCCCAGCGGCGGCTGATTCTCTCCGGCCAGTGCGCGTGGAAAGCGCCGCGGCACCATCTGGCCGAGGTTGATGTGGCTGCCGCGCAGATGTATTGGCAGGTCGGTGATCTTGTCTCCATCGCGCACGCCCATCGCTTGTGGAAACTCCGGAGTGGCTTGTTCGAGGGTCTTCCGTTCTTCTTCGAGCCGCGCCAAATCGTTCAGCGCTGAGGGGGCGTAATACTCACGAGCGTCATCGGGAGCGCGGAATGGCCCGAACTTCTCGGTCAACAATTCCCGCAATGCTTTACGCGCGTCATCGCCTTCGGGCGCACTTTCGGCGACTTCGCCAAACAACGTCTGGTAGCGATCGGCCAACGCCTGGCGCGTTCCGCCGGTGAAGCCTTCCAATAATTTCGCAGCGGGCGATGTCCATTCTCCCGCGGGCCGCTGTTTGCCGAAATTCTCGAACGCATACAGCACAGACGCCGCAGCGCCGTTGGATCGCTCCAGGTGCTCCACCATTTGTTCCAAAATGCTCGGGTTGATATCGTAGTGCCGCGCGATCTGGACCAGCGTGCGCGGAGCAGCCTTGCCCGCCGCCAGCGGGCTTGCGGCAATGCGCATCCTGGAAAAATAGGGGAAACGATTCTTATGCTGCAGCCGGAGCACATTCTCGCCCTGGGCGAGCCGGAAGATGCCTAACGGCGCCCAACCGCCCGCATCGGGCGAGGCTTCGCGATTCTGCACCGCGCCTTCGCCCTTCTTCACTAACACGCCGCCTATAGAAAGGTCGGCAGTGCCGGCTCCGCGCTCCTCATCGCGCAGTTCCACCTGGTAATCCCCGGCCGCTTCCACGGTCACCTTGTACTCGGCATAGAACGGCCCCTTGGCGCCCTTGGGTACATTGGGCTTCTTCGGCTCCACTGGTTTGGCTGCGTTGCCGTTGTCGAAGGAGGAGGCGTCGCGTTCGATCAGCACTCTTGCATCGGCCGGCAGCGGCTGCAGGGCCGGAGTCTCACGAACTTCGTGAGCCGCCAGCAGGTATGCGCCGACCTTCTGCTTCGCCGCCCTGGTTAGCTTCTCATTCTCGCCGCGGGTAATTTTCCCGATCTCTTTGTTCTTGGCTTCGATTTTCGCCAAGTGCGCATCCAGGCGGTCCCGATCTTCTTTCGGGGCCAGCACGTGCTCATGCCATTTCGCCACCACCTTGAAGTTCTCCATGGTCTTCGTGCTTTTGAAGATGCCCGCCAGCGAATAATAGTCGGCCTGCGGAATGGGATCGAACTTGTGATCGTGGCAGCGCGCGCAACCGAGCGTCAGTCCCAGGAAAGTCTTTCCGAGGGTGTCGATCTGCTCGTCAATGATATCTACTTCCATTTTCACCGGGTCGTCTTCAGCGAGCATCTTCGCTCCGAGAGAAAGAAATCCGGTGGCCGTCCAGCGTTCGAAGGTTGTCTTTAGATCACCGGTGTCGGGCAGAAGATCGCCGGCGAGTTGTTCCTGCACGAACCTGTCGTACGGTTTGTCCTTGTTGAACGCCTGAATCACGTAGTCGCGATAACGGAACGCATTCTTGTAGACCAGGTTCTCATCCAGGCCGTTGGAGTCGGCATAGCGCGCCACATCCAGCCAGTGGCGCCCCCAGCGCTCGCCATAGCGGGGCGATGCCAGCAGGCGCTCCACCACGTCCTCGAAGGCGCGCGGCGAATCGTCGGCAAGGAAAACCTTCACTTCTTCCGGAGTGGGCGGCATGCCCGTCAAATCGTAGGTGGCGCGGCGGATCAGTGTGCGTTTGTCGGCGGGCGCGGCAGGTTTCAAGCCCTTCTCCTGCAATTTCGCCAGAACGAACGCGTCGATGGGGTTCTTTGCCCACGCCCCAGCGGCCGGAGGCTTCGCCGCCAGCGGGGCAACGAACGACCAGTATTTCGCCGTCTCCGCCTTGGCGTCCTTCACAGCGGACGAACCCCAGACCGCGCCCTGGTTAATCCACTGCGTGAGATTGGCCAACTCGGCGTCGGTCAACTTCGGCCCCGGAGGCATGCGCAACGTTCCGGCGGTATGCATCACGGCTTTCATCAGCAGGCTCCCGGCGGGGTTGCCTGCCACCACCGACGGGCCGCGCGATCCGCCTTTGAGCAAGGCTTCGCGCGTCAACAAGGACAATCCGCCCGCCGGATTCGCGCCTCCGTGGCATCCATTGCATTTGGCAATGAACAACGGACGCACGTTCTTCTCAAAGAATCCTTCGGGACCCTGTGCCATCGCCATTGCCGAGCCGCATAGGGCCAGCATCCATTTCCGCATGCTGAGTATCTTATCAAGCCCTCGGAGGCTCGCGTCCTACCCGGCTCTCAGGGTTTCCATTGGATCGACCTGTGTGGCGCGGCGCGCGGGCAGGTAACAGGCTCCGGCCGTCGCCGCCAGCAGCCTGCGATGCTTTTGAACTCGCCCGCACAACGCGCCGGGTCTACCTGCGGCACACGAGTTTCTCAACGTGCTGGGGGCCGCGCGCGGCCTGTGCGGGCTTTTGAGGAACACGCCCGCACAACGCGCCGGGTCTACCCGCGGCACACGAGTTTCTGAACATGCTGGGGGCCGCCCCGGCCTGTGCGGGCTTTTGAGGAACTCGCCCGCACAACGCGCCGGGTCTACCTGCGGCACACGAGTTCCTGAACATGCTGGGGGCCGCCCCGGCCTGTGCGGGCTCTTGAGGAATGCAACTGGCCTTGGAAATCTTGCCCCGTTGGAGCTGTGCCTTTTCATCCACTCCCGGATAGGGGTGCCGCTGCAGCCCGTCAATCCAACCGAACACTGTCGTGTTGGCGGCAATGCCCAGCGCCATGGTCAGGACCGCGGTCGCAGTCAGCGAAGGGCTTTCCAGGAAGAACCGGAGCCCGTATCGAAGATCCTGCAAGATTGTCCGCATGGATGCACCGCAATTGCGTATGCACGCCTGCTACCCCCCTTGCATATGCCGTACGCGGCCGGCCAAGACTGTTCGTTTCCAGGATTTGCTGCCAGCTATCAAACAATCAGCGAGGGGTCGATCTCCACTCCCAGCCCGGCGCCCTGCGGCAATTCCATCCAACCATCGCGCCCCACCTTGGGGGGATTGCGGAAGATCGCAAAGCGGTTCTCATAAGCCCCTACCGGCGGATCGTGCAACAGCTCCCAGTAGGGAGCGTGCGGCCAGGAGGCCACCAGATGCAACGTGGCGATGGTTCCGATGTTCCCACCGCCATGATGGGGCATGATGCGCTTGCCGAAAGCCTCCGCCAGGGCACCGATTTTCCGCAGCCCAGTGATCCCTTCCATCACCAAAGGTTCCGGCTGCAGAATGTCGTAGACGCCATCCGTACACATCTGCAGAAACTCATGCATGCCGCGATTGTTCTCTCCGCCTGCTAACGGCATGCTCAGTTGCCGGTTCAGTTCCGCCAGTTTCGCGAACTCGTAGCGCTGCAGCGGCTCTTCCAGGAAGTAGACACCCATTCGTTCTAATTCCTTTGCGGTTTCCAGCGCGCGCCGGAAATCCCACAGCACACCGGGCTGCCAGTTGCCGGACGACTGCGCCTGGTTGGCATCCACCATGATCGTCATCTTGCCGCCCGTTGCTTTGCGGACGGTCTCCACGGTGCGCAAATCTTCTTTCATCGATTCATGGTGCAGGCGCAGCTTGATGGCCTGAAACCCATCCGCGGCGAGTTTGCCCGCCAGCGCTGCCCGCTCTTCCGGCGTTCCTAATTTGATCATGCTGGCATACGGGATCACGCGGTCCTTGGCGCCGCCCCAGAGCTTGTAGAGCGGTTCGCCGCACGCCTTGCCGATGAGGTCCCATAGGGCGATATCGATGTTGGCCCCGCCCCGATACGACACGCCTCCCGCGTAGTAGCGCAACCTTCCGGCATGTTGTTCGGTATCGAATGGATCCTTGCCCACCAACTGAGCTTTCGCCGCTGCCAGCAGCGCCTCATCCACGCCGGGGCCGATCCCCACCAAACCCTGATCGGTGTGGATCTGGACCACCGAACCTCCACCGGCGAAATACTTTCTCGGATTGCCCGGATCCCAGGCGGCCTCCATTGTTCCGGTCTCACGAATCACCTTCAGATTGACCACCTGCAAGCCGGTGATTTTGAGCCGGCCTGTCTTTCGCTGAGCTTGCGATTGAAAGGGAGCCGCCGCGGCGGCAAAGAAGGCGAGGAACTCTCTGCGGCGCATCATGCAGAGCATAGTACCACCGGGGCTACTGTACGCAGTACGGACGCGCCTCATCGTAATCGGGAGGTTTCCCCTACCCGCTGAGGCATCCGTCCAATTTTCTAATGGCTGGGTTTCGGCAATCCTGATAGACAGGAGTACCCCGAATTCAGATGACTCGCTCTCTTATCGATGTTCCCGCCGCCGTGACCACGGGCACAGGCTCCGCGCCGCAGTTGCCCGATACGCGGTTGACCCGTTTCTACTGTGGGGAATCATCGCAAATCGTCGATGCGTGGGCCTTCGATTCGGCTGCATCGGACCTTGTCGCATTGTTTCACGCTACACGAAGCAACCAGTAGCGCCGCCGCCCTCAGCTTCGCTGCAGGGCCGGCGATGTTGCTTCCTGCGCCCCTGCCCTGGCCCCCGCCGGAATTACGATCGTGAACCGTGTGCCTTTACCCACCGCGCTATCGGCCTGGATTGACCCGCCATGCGCCTTCACAATCCACGCTACAAAGCTGAGGCCCAGCCCGAGCCCCTGCTTTTCCTTCGACGCTCCGGGCACTCGATAGAAGCGGTCGAAAATGTGAGGCAGATGATCCGCGCCGATCCCCATTCCCGTGTCCTCCACTTCCAGTACGACTTCCTCTCCCCGGCTGTTGACGCGAGCCACCACTTTGCCCCCGCTGGGCGTATACTTCACGGCGTTCGACAAGAGATTGTTCAGCAGCCGTTCTATTTGAATGCGGTCCGCTTCAATCCCTACGGCGCTGTCAGACTCGCACACCACTTCGACGCGAGCCTCTTCGGCGGGAATTTGGAACTCATCGACGATGTCCCGTGTCACCTCCGCCAGATCGAACACCGTTCGCTGCAGCGCCAGTTGCCCACCTTCGGCCTGCGACAACAGCAGCATTGCACGCACGGTCTGCGAAAGCCGCTCTACATCTTCGAGCGCGTTGATCATAGCCTCGCGGTACTGTTCTTTCGTTTTTGCCGTGAACAGGGCCACCTCTAACTGCCCGCGAATCGCCGTGAGCGGCGTGCGCAATTCGTGGGACACATCGGCGTT
The DNA here is from genome assembly GCA_016789755.1 of Bryobacterales bacterium. GTDB lineage: Bacteria > Acidobacteriota > Terriglobia > Bryobacterales > Bryobacteraceae > CADEFT01. The sequence goes on along the minus strand of JAEUQG010000099.1, from coordinate 47,722 downwards.
GAACTGCCGCGTCATCTGGAAGCTGCTTTCCAGCCGCTCCACCATGCTGTTGAAGGTGCGGATCAAGTTGTCCAGTTCGTCGCCGGAACCGCGCGAGGGGATGCGCAGGCTGAGATTGTCGCCCGATACCCGTTCGGCGGTGCGGGCCAGTTCATGCACGGGCCGGATTGCCCGTCCAGCTACGAGCCAGCCCAGCAGGCACCCGCTGAGAATGAACGCCGGCAGCAGCCGTTGGTAGTCGCGCGTGAATTCCGCCAGGATCGCTTCGCTGGCCGCCTTGGAGCGCCCGATCGCCACGAAGTAGGCCTTGTTGTCGTCGTCGACGAACATGCCTCCGCGGATGCGGAATAACTCCCCCGCCGAGGAGCGCTTCTCCAGCCAGTAGGGCTGCTTCGATGCCAGTGCGGCCACCACATCGGGTTCCGCCACCAAGCCCAGATCCAGGAAGGTCTCCGAAGCAGTGATCTTCCTGCCCTTGGCGTCGGCGAGGAAAAAGACCTGCTGCATGCGCTTCACGATCAGCTCTTCTTCTCGATCCTCCGGGTCGTAGCGCCACTCGGGCTCGCCGCGGTGGATGATCAGGTAGCCCTTCACCGCATACCATTCCTCGTCCAGAATATCGCGGATCTGATTGTCCAGAATCAGACTCAATACACCACGAAAGAACAGGCCCAGAAAGACCAGCAGACCGACGAGAAAAATGCCATTGGCCAGCGTCAGGCGGAAGCGCAGACCGCGCAGGAACGAAAGCCTCGGCTTCGCCACCGGGGTTAGATCTCCGCTGCTTTTTCCGCCGCCCGTTCCGGCAGATCCAGCATGTATCCGATGCCCCGCACCGTATGAATCAGGCGGGAAGTTGCGTTCTCGTCGATTTTTGTCCGCAGGTGGCGGATATAGACATCGACGATGTTCGTGAGACCGTCGTAGTCCATATCCCACACGTGCTCGACGATCATTGTGCGGCTCAAGGGGCGGCCGGGGTTGCGCATCATGTATTCGAGAATGCTGAATTCTTTCGGGGCCAGTTCAATCGGATGCCCGCTGCGGGTCACCTTGCGCCGGATGCAATCGAGCACCAGATCGCCCACCTGGAGCCGCTCCGGAATCGGTTGTCCGCGGCGCAGCAGAGCGCGCACGCGAGCGAGCAGTTCCACAAATGCGAAGGGTTTCACCAGGTAATCGTCGGCGCCCAATTCGAGTCCCTTCACCCGGTCATCGACGGCGTTGCGTGCGCTCAGGATCAGTACCGGGGGCGACATCTTCCGGTTGCGCACCTTTTCGAGCACGTCCAGTCCATCCATGTCGGGCAGGTTCAAATCGAGCACCAGAAGGTCGTAGTCGGCCTGATGCAGCAGATCGAGTCCGTTCTGCCCGGCGTGCGCCACATCGACGGCATAGCCGGCGCTCTCCAGACCTCGCGACAAAAAGTCAGCGATACGTTTTTCGTCTTCGATGACGAGGATTCTCATCTACCCACAACGATATCACGCGTACCCCAGCCGCAAGATATCCGCGACCATTCTCCGTACATCCTCCTCGGTTGTGCGGAAGTTGACAAAGCACATCCGCAGAGCGAAACGGCCCTCGAGAACGGCATTGGAGAGGAACAACTCCCCGCTCGCCTGTACCCGGTCGAGCAGGGCGGCATTCGCGCGGTTCAATTCGTCCTCGCTGACGACTCCGTTGCCAAGAAACCGGAACACTACGATACTCAACCCCGAGGCCATCAACTCCAATTGAGGCTCAGCCAGCACCAGCGAGGCGAACAACCGCGCCATCGCCATGTCGTGACCGATCATGCGCAGCAATCCCTCGCGCCCGGCGCACTTCATCTGCATCCAAACCTTCAGGGCCCGGAAGCCGCGCGAATTCTGCAATCCCAGTTGGTAGAAATTCACTGGAGCGCCGTCTTCCTCGAACCGGTAATAAACGGGTGAATGATCGAATGTGGCCCGCAGCGCCCCAGGGCGCCGCACCAGCACGCATCCGGCTTCCACTGGCGTATACAGCCACTTGTGAGGATCGACGGCGATGGAATCGGCCGACCCTACCGCCCGCAGATCCTCACTCGCCTCATCGAGCGCCGCCGCAGGGGCGCCGTAGGCTCCATCCACATGCAGCCACAGTCCGTTGGCGTCGGCAATCTGCCGCAGCCGCGCCAGCGGATCGACGGCGCCGGTACTCACGGTGCCGGCCGAAGCCACAATGAGAAACGGCGTCTCGCCCTCTGCCTTGTCCTGTGCAATGCGCCGCTCCAATTCGCTGCAATCCATGCGGTAGACTTCATCGACGCCGATGGAACGCACGGCGACATCGCCGAACAGGTCCGCCGCTTTCTCCAGCCACGTATGGGTCTCCCGCGATGCATAGACCCGCAATCTCTGCCGAGGTTCGCGCCCCCGGGCTGCCAGGAAGCCGATGAAGTTCGCCATGTTTCCGCCGCTCACCAGCAGTCCATCGCAATCGGCGGGAAAGCCCAGCAGTTCGGCGATCCAGCGTACCGCCTGCAGTTCCATCTCCGTCGCCATGGGCGACAATTTCCAAGCTCCCACGTTCGGATTGAGCCCTGCCGCCATTAGGTCCGCCAGAGCGCCCAGCGGCGCCGCCGACGAAATCACGTATCCGGCAAAGCGGGGATGGCCGCTGAACAGGGAATGCCCGCGAAGTAAGCGCCAGGCTTCCTCCAACACTTGCGCGGCAGGCGCCCCAGAAGACGGCAGCGGGGCCGAACCCAGGGCGGCCCGCACTTCCGCCGGCGATTCCCCCGGAGTCAAGTCCACATCGCGGAGTTCATCCACGAACTCCGCTAGCAGGTCCACCAACCGGTAGCCCAGACGGCGAAACTCCTCGCCGCTCATGTCCAACGGAAGTCTATCGTGCATTAGCGCGCAACGGCAGTCGCCATCCAGGCTTCGGTCTCTTTCCTCAGCCGTTGGAATATTTCAGGGTGCTCGGCCGCCAGAGTTCTCCGTTCCACCGGGTCCGTCTTCACGTTATAGAGGAACCGGTTATCCCCAATCTGCAAATATTTGAAATCACCCCGCATGGCAGCCAGCATATTTCCACCCTCTGCATTCAATTCCCAGAATATGGTTCGCTCCGGCGCCGGTTTGCGGCCCATCCACACTTCCAGCATGTTCGTTCCATCCACTTTCCAGGCCGGGTCCGGAGTGCCGCCCGCGGCCGCCAGCAGGGAAGGGAAGACATCGGTCATGTGGATGGGAACCTCACTCCGCTTGCCTGCCGGAACCTTGCCCGGCCAGCGCACAATCGCCGGCATTCTGATTCCGCCTTCCTCCAGGCTTCGTTTCTGTCCGCGGAAAGGCCGGTTGCTGTCGTGATAGTTCGAAGCCCCTTTGTTGCCGGCCTCGAAGGTTGCGCCGTTGTCGGAGGAAAACACAATCAACGTATTATTCGCCAGTCCCGTCTCGTCCAGTGTCCGCAGGATTCGCCCGATTGCCTTGTCCAGTCGGTGGATCATCGCCGCATAGCGCGCATTCGTGGGCTCCGCCGGATCCTTTTCCTGAAACTTACCCCGGTACTTCGCCACGTCTTCCTCGGGCGCCTCGACATGGAAATGGGGTTCGATGAAGGGAACATACAGGAAAAACGGATTCCGTCCAATTCCTCTCAGGAACTTGATAGACTCGTCGGCCAGCAGATCGCAGGAATACCCCTGGACATCCACTTCCGTGCGCCCGCGCCAGAATTTTTTCGGGAAATGCTCCCAGGCATGGCGCGCATCCAAATATCCGAATGTCTCATCGAAGCCCTGATCGAGCGGATGCGTGAACCCGCCGCCGGCAAGTTGCCCCTTGTGCCATTTGCCAAACAGCACGCTGCGGTATCCAAGCGGCTTCAGAGCTTCAGCCAGAGTCACTTCCCCGGCGGGCAAATCGGGTCCGTTGCGCCTCACTCCATGATGGATGGTGTACTTGCCGGTGAGCAGGCAGGCGCGCGACGGAGCGCACACGGGAAACGCCGTATACCAGCGGTCGAACACCGTTCCCTGGGCAGCGAGGCGGTCTAGATGCGGAGTGTCCCAATCCTTCCGCCCATTGAACCCGACGTCGCCGTAGCCCATGTCATCGGCATACAGGATAATGAAGCTTGTCTTCTGCGGTTGAGCCTTTGCGAGTGCGGGAAGCACACCCCCGCACAGAGTTTGTACCATCTGCCTTCGATTCATAGGGCGAAGGCGATATCGTACCATCCTGGCGTCACCGGTTGTAGCGCGGCGCAGGCCCTCGCAGCGCTTGCCAGATGACGTCACATGTCTTGAGCGAGTTTTCCGTCAACGGACCGTCCGCCAGTGTCCGCAGATTGTTTTCCAACTGCCCGGCGCGCGAGGCGCCAAGGATGACTCCCTGTGCCGGCGAATGGTGCAGCAGCCAGTTCAGAGCGAGGCTGATGAGGCTTCTGCCCTCCTGCCGGGCCGCATTCTGCAATCCCTCTACCGCGTCGAACATATCGTCGTGCCAGTAGCGGTCCTGGTACATTTTGTTGTTGTCGAACCGAGTTCCGGGCGTGAAGGCCGAACGCGCGTGTTTACCCGTGAGCAGCCCGCCGGCGAGCGGATTGTACACGAGCATGGACACTCCGTAGTGCTTCGCCATCGCCGTGTATTCCTGCTCGATTCCGCGCGTCATGACGTTGTACATCGGCTGCGTGATTGCGGCTGGCCGGTATCCCTTCCGCCGTGCGATCTCCTGCATCTCGGCAACCTGCCAGCCCGCGTAATTGGAGCTTGCCGGGTAGCGTACTTTTCCTTGCCGCACGAGCGCGTCCATCGCCTCCAGCGATTCCTCGACCGGGCAATTCCAATCCGGCTGATGCAGGTAGTACACGTCCAGGTAGTCTGTCCGGAGCCGCCGCAAGCTGTCATCGGCGGCCTTCAGAATCGCAGCCCGCGAGAGCCCGGACTCGAGCGGGCCATCCCCCATCTTTCCGAATACCTTCGACGCCAGCACCAGATCGCGGCGGCGGCCCTGCAGCAGCCGCCCCAGGATCTCTTCGCTGACGCCTTTGTTGTACACATTCGCTGTGTCGACGAAATTGATGCCGGCATCGAGGGCGCAATCCAGAATCTCCGCGCTCGCCGCTTCATCTGCCTGGCCGCCGAAGGTCATGGTTCCCAGGACAATTCGGGAGACCACCAGATCCGTCTGCGGTAGTTGAATCCGTTCCATTTATTTCAGTAACCCTTCCAGTATCGGCGGAATCTCGAACACCGCCCTGTTGCGGCAAGCCGCCGCATTGCTTCGGAACCATGCCAGTTCGCCGGGCGCCAGGAGTTGCGCCACCGCCGGTGCGATTCCGGAAAAACTGTTCAGCACTACCCCCACTTTGTTCCGCTCCACCCAGTCTGCGTTGAAGCGCTCCTGCGGCAGTGTCCATGCGTTCTTTTCGACAATCACCGGCAGTTCCATCGCCAGCGCCTCGCTGATGCTGCCCGGGCCGGGTTTGCCGATGAAGAAATCCGCCAGCTTCATGAAGTACGGAATCTCTTTCGTGAACCCTTCCACATGCACCGGGAACGTCCACTTCCGCGCCGACACCTCCTGACGGAGGGCGTCGTTCTTGCCGCAAATCACGATGAATTGGGCTTCCGTCCGGGCCGCATTCAGGCGTTCCAGAATGCGCCGGATGGCAGGCGATCCCTGTCCGCCGAAGAGAATCAGGCCTGTCGGCTTTGCCACGTCCAAACCCAATCGCGAGCGCTCTGCCTGCCGGTCCGCGGCGACTGGCTCATAGAAGCGCGGATGCAGCACCATGCCTGACACTCCGAACACGCGATCGCCGCCGTAGCCCATCGCCCGCGCCTGTGCGCACGCCTCCTGGGTGCCGCAAATCCAGTACTGTTTCTGGTTCGGCTCCATCCAAAAATGCGGCGGATAGTCGGCCATGTCGGTGAGCACGGTCACCAATGGAGTCGCAGGGTGCGCGGCTTCCAGCGATTGATACAACGCCCGGGCGAAGTTCGGGATTACCGACACCACCAGATCGGGCTTTCGCGTGGCCCAGAACTTCTTCAGTTCCCGCACCTGCGCCGGATGATACAGCCGGATCATCCCATGCAGGAACACCAGCATCTGAGCCGATCCGAGCGTCCAGCCCTTTTTGAGGATCAGGTTGTAGATGTCCTGAAGCCGGATGCCGGTGATCTTGCGGAAAACGTCCAGTTCGTCCAGAACGTCCTGGAAGTTCACCAGGCGCACGTTCCATGGGCGTCCTTCTGCCGCTATTTGTGCCTCGAGCGCCGTGGCCGCCGCGCGATGTCCTCCGCCCGCGTCAAAGAAGACGAAGTCGATCTGCTTGGTTTGCATCCAGTAGATCAACTCTACCAAACCCTTCACCCGCTACAGTGAAAGTGTGCCTGTTTTGCGCCAAATCCGCACGGCCGACCGCTGGCTGATGTTTCGTGTCCATCGATGGCACGCGCCGCGCTGGGTGCGCGGTTGGATGACCGGGTCGACATGGCTTGGCGATGGATGGCTGTGGTGGGGGCTCGCCATGGTCCTGTACTGGCGCAAATCCCAATGTCTGCCCGCTCTCGGCCTTTCGGCGCTGCTGTCTGCCGCACTCTACTCCGCGGTGAAACGCCTGGTGGTACGCCGGCGGCCATTCGAAATCGAGCCGCACGTGTGGTCGCGCGCCAAACCGCCGGACAAGTACTCGTTTCCCTCCGGGCACACGATGAGCGCATTTGCCGTGATTGCCGCGATCATTCCATTTCACCCCTCGCTGGCCGCGCCGCTGCTGTTCGCCGCGGCCAGCATCGGCGCCTCGCGAGTCGTTCTGGGCATGCACTACCTGAGCGACGTCGTTGCCGGAGGGGCTGTCGGCGCCATGATCGGATGGTGGATGGCCACCGTTTTCCGCTAGACCAACAGCGAACCACCCACGGCTGTCGCCAGCAGCAGCAAGGTTACCGCCAGATACAACCATGCCCGGCGATGAGCCGCATTTACCGTAAACCCGATTCCGGCCCGCTTGTGGACCAGAAAATTCGCGTCGCCCGGATTGTAATAGATCACTCCCCAGCGGTAGTTCTCATCGCGAAACTCCGGTGCGCCGGCCGGCGCCGAGGCCTCATAATCCGACTGCGCCACGTAGCTGCGATAGACCCCCACCAGCGTGCCCACAATCAGAGCGGCAGTGCACGCTGTCATCGCAGGGCTGAACCATTCCGCCGGCTCGCCGGCCCGCAGGCCCAGCATCAGCACAGCCATCAAGGCCGCCAGGATAAACCGCATCGGCTGCAGCATACGATACATCGCGGTGAGGCTGTGCCGCAAAGCGCCCGCCGCCCGTTCCCGCGCTACGTCCGAATCGTGCACCAGCAGCCCCAAAAGCAGTTGCACCTCCATGCTCAACGCCGCGATGAGAAACACCGAAGCGAAGCTTTTCATCGCCCACCGGTCCGGGACGCCGTGGATGTTCCAGTGAACTGGAACTTTTTCCGGCAATTCTGGATAGACCGCCACCAGCCATAACACCGGCAAGAGCGTCGCCATTGCCGCCAATGCATGCCAAAGAACCCTCATTCCGCTTTCCTTCCATTCATGGCTCGCCAGCTTGAGCGGTGGCTCCGAAAAGCAAAAGGCCGCCCCTTTTTCGGGGAACGGCCTTTCCAATCGTATCGGCAGTGGTTCCGGGACTAGGGCCGCTGCACGTTCTCGGCCTGCAGACCTTTGGGGCCTGTCTTGACTTCGAACTCCACCTCCAGGCCCTGATCGAGCGTTCGGTACCCATTCATCTGGATCGCCGAATAATGGACAAAAACATCCTCTCCGGTCGACCTTTGGATGAATCCATAACCCTTAGCGGCATTGAACCACTTGACTGTTCCTTTTTCTCTCACTACGAAAATCTCCTGCTTTACTGCCAGCGTTGCCCACTGCGGTCTTCCCATCAATGGCCACGCCTTAAATCTATGTCGCGCTATTTTCTCTCTGTTACGCGGCGCACGTCAAGATCCCTTGAGAGATTTTTTCCTCAAGCGGGACCTAGACCTTGCGCCTCCGGCCGACTTCCCGCAATGTCGCCGTGTCGCCGGCATGGATCGAGCCATCCGGCAAAGGGCCGGTATTGAGCAGCAGATTCCCCTGGATGCCCCGGCAGTATTCGAGCGCCTTGAGCACCCAATCCGCATCGCGGTGCTTGCGGTCATCCCTTGCCTGATAGCCCCACACCCGCTCCTGCAACGTGTCGCAGATCTCGGGCAACTTGTTCTTGTTCTTCTCCCACACTTTCTTCGCCAACTCGCCGCCGCGGCTGTGCGCGGCAAGCGTGCGCTCCGGCGCGACGAAATCCTCATCGCCATTCGCGCCCTGCTTAAAGCAGATCAAGCACCCCGGCTGCAGCTTGCGGATCAAGGCGTACGTTTCCTCGATCGGAAACAGATCCGGCCGCGCGTAGTAACCCATGATCGGGTCGAGCCAGATGCCGTTCACCGGGCCGTACTGCGTCAGCAACTCGCGCAACTGTGCGTGCGCAAAGTCGATATATTTGCGGAAATCCCCGGCCTGCCTGTAGCGGTAGGAAGGCTCGGCGGCCGCGTAGTCCGGCCGCGCCCTGTCCCACGGCGCATTCTTCGACTCCATGCCCGCCGCCCTCGTGAAGAAATACGGATGCCGCCAATCGAGGGCATAGGAGTAATAGTAGAAAATGCCCATCCCGCGTTTCCGCGCCGCCGACGTCAGTTCTCCAATCAAATCCCGCTTGGCCGGCGCCGCCACGCTGGAGAAATCCGTCTGGGCCGTCTTGAAGAGGCAGAAGCTGTCGTGATGGCGCGCCGTCATGTTGACGTACTTCATCCCCGCCGCCTGCGCCAGTTCGCAGATTCTGTCGGCGTCGAACTTCTCCGCCGTGAAACGCTCTTTCAGCCTGGAATATTCAGCGACGGGAATCGCCTCGTTCAACATTACCCATTCGCCGCGCGCCAGCAGGCTGTAGACGCCGTAGTGCATGAAAAGTCCGAACTTCGCCTTTCTCATCCACTCCATCGACTCCGCCCTGCCGGCGGCGCTGGAGAAGGCGGCCGAAGCCGCCGCCAGCGAAACGAACTCCCGCCGCTTCATCGCCACTCCCCCCTTTGCTAGGACAAACGGTCCGATGCCTGAATCAGAGCGCGGATATAGCCGTAGCAAAACGCAAACGCCTGGTGCCCGCCCGGATCGTCCGGATGATGGGGCACGTGATCGGGCATCAGCATGTAGGGGTAATCCACTTCGCGGTAGGTCTTGATTGCTTCCACGAAGTCAACGTCCCCCTCGTCGGGAAACACTTCCTGGAAATCGTTCCGCTTCCCGCGAATATTGCGGAAATGCACGTTGAAAATCTTCTTGCGTGAGCCGAAATAACGGATCACGTCGAAAATTTCCTTGCCCGGGTTCTCCAGCATCTCGGAAACCGTGCCCTGGCAGAAATTCAAGCCGTGATAGGGGCTCTCTTTGATGGAGAGGAACTTCTTCAACCCGTCCACCGTCCCTAATACGGTGTCCACTCCCTGGTAGCCCGCCGGAGGCATGCCGGGATCGTGCGGGTGACACGCCATCCGGATCTTGAATTCATTGGCCACGGGAATGACGCGCTCCAGGAAATAGGTGATCCGTTCCCAGTACAGGTCGGCCTTCACCACGCCCGCCCGGGTGAGCGGATTGGCCGGCTTCGCCACGCTATGTTTCCAGGTGCTCAAATCCGTGCCGCCGCGACCCTTGGTCCGTTCCGTGCGCACCACGCCCAGGATGCTCATGTTGTACTTGATGGCCGGAATCCCGACCTTCGCGCAATCGCGGATCAACTGCTGGATTTCTGCGATATCGCGGTCGCGGTTGGCGCCGTCGCCGAGCATGATTGCCGGCCGCGTCGTGCGGTCGATGTGGCTCGACGCCAGATAGGGCGGCGCGATCATCTCCAGCTTGATTTCGTGCTTCTGGCACAGATCTTTGAGCTTCTGCAGATCTTCCACCGAGTACTTGACGTTCTCGCCCTTGGCGGCGGGGTATCCATTGATGTTGTTGACGCTGTGCCGCTTGAAAAACTGCAAGCGCTTTTCATCGGTCGGGCCCGACTGGCAACCGAGCGTAAACCGGATCGGTTTCGGCCACTTGGCGGCCTGGACCGGCTGGGGCGATTGCGCGGCGATTGCGCCCGCTGCTGTGCTTTGAAAAAAGGTTCTGCGATTCATGGCATTTCCTGGCTCAGCCATTGTATACCGGCTCGGCCTTCCGCGTGCGATAATGCATCCTGCTTATGTACTGGCTTGGGATTGATGTCGGAACCGGCGGCACGCGCGCCATCCTCGTCGACCGCGACGGAACGGTCAAGGCGGGATTCACAGCCCCGCACGAAGAGATGACCATGCTGCAGCCTCTCTGGGCCGAGCAGCGCCCCGAGAACTGGTGGGATGCCGCGCAGGCCGCTATCCGCGGTGTTCTCGCCCAGGCCGGCATCGACGCCGGCGCGATCCAGGCCATTGGACTAAGCGGCCAGATGCACGGGCTTGTCATCCTCGACGATACCGGCGCTGTCATCCGTCCCTCGCTCATCTGGTGCGACCAGCGCAGCCAGCCGCAGGTCGATGCGATCAACGCCAGGCTCGGTCGCGATCGCGTCGTCGCCGCCATTGCCAATCCCGTCCTCACGGGCTTTACTCTGCCGAAGTTGCTGTGGGTCCGCGACAATGAGCCCGCCCTTTATTCCCGCATCCGCAAAGTTCTGCTTCCCAAGGATTATCTTCGCTACTGCCTTACCGGCGAATTCGCCAGCGATGTCTCCGATGCGAGCGGGACAGCGCTGTTCGACGTTGTGAACCGCCGCTGGTCGGGCGATTTATGCGAGGGGCTCGGCATTCCCGCCGAATGGTTGCCGGAAGTCTACGAGTCGCCACAAATCACCGGGCGTATTTCCGATGCCGCCGCCGGCGCGACCGGACTCCGGGCAGGTACCCCGGTTGTGGGTGGCGGCGGCGATCAGGCATCCTCCGCTGTCGGCAACGGCATCGTCGAGCCGGGTATTGTTTCCTGCACCATCGGAACCTCGGGGGTCGTATTCGCCCACACGGACGCGCCCGCCTACGACCCGGCCGGCCGCGTTCATACCTTCTGCCACGCGGTTCCTGGCAAGTGGCACGTGATGGGGGTAACGCAAGGGGCGGGCCTCAGCCTGCAGTGGTTCCGCAACCAATTTGCCCCCTCCCACGACTACGACACCCTCACGGCCGAAGCGGCCGCGGCCCCCCCTGGGGCGCACGGCCTCGTCTGGCTTCCTTATCTGATGGGGGAACGCACGCCGCATCTCGATGCCTCCTGCCGCGCGGCGTGGATCGGGCTGACGGCCAAGCACCGCCGCGCAGACCTCATCCGGGCCATCCTCGAAGGCGTTGTTTTCAGCCAGAACGACGGGCTCGGGATCATCACCGGTATGGGAGTTCCGGTGAGTCGTGTCCGCCTCTCGGGCGGTGGTGCGCGCAGCACCTTCTGGCGTCAAATGTTCGCCGATGTTTTTGCCTGTCCGGTGACTACCCTGGAGACACAGGAAGGCTCCGCTTATGGAGCGGCCCTGCTGGCGCTAGCCGGCGAGAAAGAGCCGGTTGAGCAGGTCTGCCGCCGCGCTATTCGCGAAGTCGCCACGCACGCTCCCGACCCCCATCAGGCTGCCGCTTACGGCAAGGCCTACAGCGCTTACAGGGCTGCCTACCCAGCGCTACGGCCCCTGTATGCGGCGCTGTAGATGCTCATTACCGCCAACCTACGCCAATTTCATCGAATAGCGCGGTAATTTGTTCATACGATTCGAACCGTTCCGACCGTATGCCCGCCTTGCGCGCGCCTTCCACATAGGCCGGAACATCGTCGGTGAAGAAGCAATCCTCCGCCCGGCACCCAGCCGCCTCGATGGCTGCCCGATAGATAACCGGCGAGGGCTTCATGGCGCCCACCTCATGGCTGAGAACGAAATGGTCGAAATGCCGCAGCAGCGGATAGTTCTCGCGCACCATTCCAAAGTGAATGGCGTTCGTATTGGACAGCAGCAACAGCCGGTGGTGCTTTTTCACCCCCTCCATCAGCGATTCCGGGAGCAATGTGTGTCCGGGGAAGAGACTGCTCCACAGATCGCGAAAATCACTTTCCGGAGCCCTCAGCCCGAGCAGTTCTACAATCCGTCCGGTGAACTCCCCGGCGGGCATTTGCCCCGACTCCAACTGGCCCACCCAGCCCGTTTCGGCGATTCTCCGCGGGATCTCCTCCGCCGGGACATCGCAGTGGGAGGCAAGCTTTCCATACAGCCGCGGAAAATCCAGAGGCACAATCACCCCGCCCAGATCGAAGATTACCGTTTGAATCACGCTCTTGATTGTACCTTTGAAGTGCCTTAGTCTATGGCTATACCTGCATTCCGCCGATAGAAGAACAACATGAGCCGACGAATCGCCTGGAAACTCACCATGGCGTTCGTGTGCCTTTCTGCGGCGGCTGACGCCCAAAGCTACTCTTTTCGTGAATACGGTCCGCAGGACGGGTTGGAAATCGGCAACATTGAAAGCCTGCTCCAGGACCGCCGCGGCTTTCTGTGGATTGCCACGCAAAGCGGTCTGTACCGCTACGATGGCCGTAATTTTCTACAACATACCACCGAACACGGCCTGCCCAGTGTGTTTGTTAACGGGCTCCACGAGACGCCGGACGGGACGCTGTGGGCGGCTTCCAACCAGGGCGTTGCGCACCTCGAAAACGGGCGGTTCGAGCGTCTTTCTCTCGATAACGGGCGTCTCGGTTTGCCTTTTAACCGATTCCCGATGGCTTCGCTGCCGGACGGACGCCTGTTTATCGCGACCCCATCCGGACTTGCTGTCGCCACAAAAGAGAACTCCGTGTGGACCGTCCGCCGCACGCTAGTTGCTCCTGAAGACGCGCACACCAGCCCTGAAATGCGAGCCCCCGGCGGACACACGTTGCACACGGTAGGGGACTCGCTTTGGATCGGCTGCGGCCTGCGGTTGTGCCGGCTCGAAGGGCCTCCGGGGCAGGAACGCATCGTCCTCGCCTCCATCCCCGGCCTGCCCGAAGACCGGTGGCTGATCATCGTCTCCGGCCCGCAGGGCGCCCTCATCGTGCGCAGCGAGACGGCGATTTTCGCCAAACCCGCCGGCGCGACTTCCTTCGAGGACTGGAGTTTCCACGGAGAACCGCAGTCCCAGCGCCGTATCGCGATGGCGTTCGATCCCACGGGAAATCCGATCGTCACCACTCATAACGGCCTGGCGATCCGGCGCGACGGGGCTTGGCATCCGGTCACTCAACGGAACGGATTGACAGCCACCGTTCCCAGCAGCCTCCTCACGGACCGCGAAGGAAACCTGTGGATCGGTACCGGCGGCCATGGCCTGCTGCGCTGGATCGGTTTCGGCGAATGGTCCAGTTGGACACGGCGCAACGGTCTCGAGGACGATTATGTTTGGTCGGTCCTGCTGGATGCAAAGCAGCGGGTCTGGGCCGGCACCGAGGACGGTATCTACTGGGGACAGCCTTCCGGGGATGCTATCCAATTCCGGCGATGGCAGTCGCCGCAGCCTTCCGGCATCGTCTACACGCTTGTCTCCCCCCCGGACGGTTCGATCTGGGCAGGCACCAACCGGGGCCAACTGCTGCGCCTCGATCCCGAACGTGGGGTAGGTCTCGTGATCCCGTCCACGTCGGGTCTGTCCATGCAGATGGTGCGCCGCCTCTTCCTGGACCGCAACAACCGACTCTGGGTTGCCGGCACGGCAGGTCTTTACCGCAGCACCAGTTCCATTCTTGGGAACACCCGCCCCGCTTTCGAGCGCATCGCCACCGAGGATCCTCAGGAAAGCTTCTTCGATGGATTCGAGGATTCGCAGGGCCGCATCTGGCTCGCCGGGGCGCTTGGCCTGCTCGTCATCGAAGGCTCGACGAAGCAACGCATCACGACGGCCAACGGCCTGCGCATGGATTTGGTAAGCCTGGTGCGCGAACATGCATCCGGGGAGTATTGGGTAGCCTACCGCGAACACGCCCCGCTTTCGGTGGTTCGCAACGTGGACGGCAAATGGCGTGTTTTTGAGGCGCCAGCCGGTGAAACACAGGCCCCCAGCACGACGCTGTCCATGACGCACGGGCCGCTCGGTTCTATGTGGTTTGGCAGCCTCAATGGGCTGCACGAATGGAATGGCCGGCGCTGGCGCCGCTATTCCGCCATGGACGGCTTGGTTTGGGACGATTGCAACAGCCGCGCCATTCTGGCCGGTCCCGATGGCGCTCTTTGGATCGGCACCAGCCGTGGCCTCAGCCGCTTCCGCCCTACTCCGCCCACGCCCATTCTGGGTCCTACGTCGCTTATCACCGCAATTCGCACCAGCCAGCGCAGGAATCTGGCGCCCGCCGGTCTCCGGATCGGCCCCAAGGAGGGGGCGCTGGTCATCGACTACGCCGGTCTCTCCTTCGGCAACGAACGCGCACTCGAATTCCGCCGCCGCCTTCTCGGGGTCGATTCCCAATGGGAACTGGCCAGGGAGGCGTCCATTTCGCTCGGCAACCTGCCTCCCGGCGACTACACTTTCGAGGTCCAGGCGCGCCGCGGCGAATCGCCCTGGGGCGCTCCCGGCCGCCTCTCCTTTACGGTCGATGCGCCCTGGTATCGGACGATTCCCTTTCTGGTGGCTTGCACCTTGGTCTTCATCATGCTGGCAGTCCAATTCGGCCTGTGGCGGGAGCGCAAACTCACGCGGGAGAAAAGCCAACTCGAAGCTCTGGTTGCCGAACGGACCTGGGAGTTGGAAGCTGCCCGCCATCGCGCAGAGGAAGCGAGCCGGATGAAGAGCGAGTTTCTCGCCAACATGAGCCACGAGATCCGGACGCCGATGAACGGAATCCTCGGCATGACCCAGCTCCTCTCAAGCACCGACCTTTCTTCCGAGCAGAAGGACTATCTCGAATCCGCCCGCGTTTCCGCGGATGTGCTGCTGACGCTCATCGACGATATCCTCGACTTTTCCAAAATCGAAGCAGGCCGCCTGGAACTGGTTCCCGCGCCATTCTCCATCCGCGAATGCATCCGCGCTTCCGTCCAGACTCTGATGCCCAAGGCCGCCGAAAAGGGCATTCGTCTCAGTTGCCACGTTCCGCCAACCGTCCCCGATGCTGTGCTCGGCGACAGCATCCGGATCCGCCAGATCCTGCTCAACATGATCGGCAACGCCATCAAGTTTACAGCCCATGGCGAGGTCCGAGTCGGTGTGGAACTGCGCCGCGATCTGGGCGATCAGGCCATCCTTTGCTTCCTAGTCCACGACACCGGCATCGGGATTCCGCAGGACAAACTGGCGATCATTTTCGAGGCGTTCCGCCAAGCCGACGGATCCACCAATCGCACTTATGGCGGTACCGGTCTCGGCCTTGCCATCAGCCGCCGTCTTGTGGAAATGATGGGCGGTGAAGTTTTCGTAGAGAGTGAGCCGGGGAAGGGAAGCACGTTCTCCTTCACGCTGCGCCTGGATTACGCCGAGCTCCAAAGCAAGGATGCGCCCATCCAAACGGCTGCCCGCACGGGCCCCGCGTTGCGTATTCTGCTGGCCGAAGACAACCCCGTGAACCAGAAACTCGCTCTTCGCGTGCTGGAAAAGCAAGGCCACTTCGTCGAGGTCGTGCCGAACGGCAAGCTGGCGCTCGAATTACTGGCCGACCATCCCTTCGATCTGGTTCTCATGGATGTGCAAATGCCCGAGATGGACGGGCTCACCGCAACGCGGCTGCTGCGCGAGCGCGAGAACGGATCGGGACGCCGCATCCCCGTCGTTGCCCTCACCGCCAACGCCATGAAAGGGGATCGTGAAAAATGCCTTGCCGCGGGCATGGACAGCTATGTCAGCAAGCCCATCCATGTGAGCGAACTGATCTCGGCGGTCACCGAGTGGGGCACACCCGTCGGGCGCGGCTAATCCCGAACCCGCAACCCATAGGCCTCCACTGCCGTTTCCCGCAGAATCCGGCGTTGCTCGTCCTCACTCAATCCGAGCACCCACTCCCGCACCGTTTCCACCCACTTACCGTAAGTACCCGCCACTTCCAGCACTGGCCAGTCCGAACCGAACATGAGCCGGGCCGGGCCGAATGCTTCCAAGGCCACCTCGAAATACGGCCGCAATCCTTCGCCGGTCCAGTCCTTCCAGTCTGCTTCGGTCGCCATCCCCGATACCTTGCAGTAGACGTTCTCCCTTCGCGCCAGTTCCCGCAGGTTCTCCCGCCAGGGCGAGATCGCTCCGTCGCGAATGCGTGGCTTCGCCACGTGGTCCAACACAAACCGCTGCCTCGGATGATGGTCCACAAATTCCACCGCAACCGGTAGATGCCGCTCATAAATCAGGATGTCGTAAACCAGTCCGCTGCCTTCCAACTCCCCTACTCCCGCTTGAAAGGCCTCCCCCAACAGGAACCGGTCATCCGGCTCATCCTGGACGACATGCCGGACGCCCTTCCATTTCCCGTTGCCGCCCCACCGCTCAAGGTACCTGCCCACGCCTGGCGAGGCCAGAGGTAACCACCCCACCACACCCATCATGAAATCGTTTTTCGATGCTAGCTGCAGGAGCCATTCCGTCTCCACCACCGATTGCCGGGCTTGTACCGCCACTGCCCCCGCAACGCCCGCCGCATCCATGCGCTCCTTCAGACCTGCGGGTGTGAAATCGCGCCGCAATACGGCCATGTCGTCCGATATCCATCCATATTCCTCTGCCGAATAATTCCACAAATGATGGTGCGCGTCGATAGCAGCGATCATGTTTTCCCTCGAAATAGATAGATCAGGTCGATGATCAGAATCACCACGACGAGAAACTCCAGCACGAACGCCCGAGCATGGTGGAACTCCTCCATCAAAAACCTGTACAACTCCCCTGCCGCCTTCACCTTCTCGTCCACCAGCAGGCGGTAATCCGGCGCCCCGATCCGAGCCGCGGCCATTTTGAACGCCCGCGCATAGAATACGTCGCTCAAGAACTTGATCGCCGTATCGGCCCGCTCGCTCAGCTCCATCACCTCCAGCCGGATGGCGTTCAGTTTCTGCGCCTGGCGGATCATGTGCCACCGCCGCAGCACTCCAGGGCGCCGCTCCATGAGTTGGTACAGCTCCTTCAGCACTCCCGACAGCACTTCATCGTAGTGCCGGAACTCGAGCAATTGTGTATTCGCATACTCCAACAGTTGCCGCATGGCGGCCGCGCTCTCCGGTTGCGCGTCGTATATCACCGCCGCCGTCCACCCAGCCACCATCAGGTCGCCGGGCGAGTAGGAAATCGACGAGGCCAACACTTCACCCCGTTCCGTCGCGCTGAGAGCTTGCGATTCTCCACGGACGATCTGAGCGATCTCCGCACCGTACCGCTCCACCAGCCGTGCAGCGTCGGCCGGCGCCCCATCTTCCAGCACCTCGCGCAATTCCACCACGCAGTAATCCTCGAACAGACGGCGCGAAAACGGCTTGTGGAGCGCCCCCGCCACCTGCTCCAACCCGCTCGCTATCCGCGCCTCGGCCAAGCACTCCATCTCTGGTGCCCCAATCCAACGCCCCGCCAGCGCAATCACCCCGGGCCAATCCTCTCCTTCGAAGGAAGCCTCCAACTCCAGCACCGCCACCCCGTAATCGAAGTACCGCATGCGGGCAGGGAACAGGTCCCCTGACTCCGTCCGCACTGCCGCCACCTGCTCCTCGATCGGTGGGTGTTCGAAACGCACATACGACGGAGCAAGGTGCCCGAACCCCGGCTCCCTCTCCGGCTTCTCAATCCGCAGAATCTTGCGCAATTCGTCGATTCGTATCTCCTCGGCGACATCGAATAGGTAGAGAAGGTGAAAACTGCCGCTCAGCGACGCCATTCGAGGATCGCGCTTTCGTCGAACACCGCATGACGGATGGTGCTCCGCCGGTCGGAGGTGTAAATGACGTGGATCATCCCGTCGCTTGCCTGAATTGCCACAGGATAGGCGAAATCATTCGCGCCTTCGGCAATATTTCTCCGCCGCGCGTACGTTTGATCCCCATCAGTGGAAATCGCCACCGTCAGCGGAGTCCGGCGGCTCATACTGTCGTTGTAAACCAGCAGCAGGTGGCCGTTCCTCAGCCGGATGAAATCCACCGCCGAGTTCGGATTCGGGAACGCCGAATCCTTTCCTTCCGTCCAGGTCAAGCCGCCGTCCCGCGATTCCGAGCGCACAATGTAGCCATCCGTCACCGGGCCGTAGCCGCCGCCACGCCGGCAATAGGCAATCAAATGCCCCGGGGCCACTTCCACGGGGGCCGGCTGTATGTTCCCTTTCTTCGACCGGATGCTTCCCAACTGCCGCCACTCCTTCTGCTTGGGGTTGTAGCGCAGGAACGTCGAAACACTGTCCGGCCCCACCTCCTCCCGGTCTTCGCCAGTCTCTTTATACACCGGCAGCAGGTAGTCGCCCGAGGCCAGCAGGATCGGCCTCCCGCGCACCATCATCCCTTCTTCCAGCGCAATCAAGGATGAGTCGGACCAGGTGTCGCCGTAATCGAGAGAGATCTTTGCCGCAATCCGCGACTTCGACCACGTGTCCCCGAACCTGATAACGTAGAACAGCCACAACGTCCCATCGGGAGCTTGCCAGACGACGCCGTTCCCCGCCGATCGCAGCGGATCCTTGGCAATCACCACCGGAGCGGACCAGCCTTCGCCGCGCCGCTTCTTCGATCCGTACACCGCCGTATCGTTGGCGTATTCGCCCTTGCCCCCGTAATAGACAAGGTACAAATCCCCGTTCAGCAGTTCCGTGATCGAGGCAGGATGTTTATAGGGACCCGTGCGAGTCTCCGGCCCGAAAAGTTTCTCCGTCCGAATCTCGGCGGCCAGGGCTGACAAGGCGAGCAAAAGGATAAGAATGCGCATGAGGTGCTGCGCCTATTTTACCTGCGGCCCGATGCCGCCCGTGCCGCCGCCTGCGCCATTTCATCGCAGCGGTTGTTATCCGCGTGACCGGCGTGCCCCTTGGTCCATTTCCACTCCAACCGGTGGCGTGTCACCAGCCGGTCCAGTTCCTCCCACAGTTCCTGGTTCAACACCGGCTTGCGCTCCTTGGTCATCCACCCGTTGCGTTTCCATCCCGCCACCCATTTGGTAATGCCGTTCTTGACGTACTGCGAATCGGTGGTGAGCGTTACCTCGCAGGGCACCCGCAAGGCCTCCAAACCCTTGATGGCCGCAGTCAACTCCATGCGGTTATTCGTTGTATGCGCTTCGCCGCCCGACAGTTCCTTGATGTGTCCGTTATAGCGCAGGATGCAGGCCCATCCTCCCGGCCCCGGATTTCCGAGACACGATCCATCCGTGATCAGTTCCACCTGTTTCATCGTTTCCGACGGATTATAGCGTGGCGCAGCATCCAGCGGCGGTCAAGCGAACTGAACCACACCGGCAGAAACGCAAGCAGCGCCACTCCTTTCGCCGGGTGAAGAATGTGAAACGTTTTCGGTCCCCAGAGCCCAGGTCTTCGGTTCGTGGATGGAAATAAACCCGTGGCCGGCAGCACAAGCCCTTGTTGGTCCTACTAGCCCGAATTAGCCTGTTTGACCGAATCCGGCCCACGTTATATGCTGGCACCCATGTTGCTTCCCGTGGCTCTGTCCGCCGCCCTCTTCGCCTCCAGCCTCGCCGCCCAAACCGGCGGCGGAGCAACGCTGGTCGGCACTGTCCGCGACACAACCGGCGCGGTGGTCGCCGGCGCGAAAGTCAGTGTCGTCAACACCGGCACACGCTTCCTTTCCGAAACCACCACATCGCCGGAAGGCGGCTACTACGTGCCCTACCTGATCGCCGGCAGCTACCGCATCACGGTCGAAGCCCAGGGCTTCAAGCAGTTCAACCGCGACGGCATCACGCTGCGACCCGCCGAGGTGCCGCGCATCGACATCACGCTCGAGCTCGGGGCAGTCACCGAAAGTATCTCCGTCACCGCCGAAGCCTCCGCCCTAAACACCGAAACGGTAGCCAGCGGCCACTCGCTCTCGAAGGAAGAACTGCCCAAAGTGCCCGGCCTGATGAAGCGCAGCGTCTATCTGCTGCAATTCATGCCCGGCATCGTCGGCATCGTCGGGCAGGGCGGCTTCCATATCGCCGGACAGGCGCAGAATGCCAGCAACTGGTTCCTCGACGGCGTCAGCGCCAAATCGCCTTATACCGGCACCGTCAATCAAGTCGACGGCGTCCTGCAGCCGAGCCTGGATGCCATCGAAGAGTTCAAAGTTCTCGTCAGCGGCAACTCCGCCGAAAACGGCCACGCCGCCGGCGGTTCCGTCAAAGCGGTGTACAAATCCGGCACCAACGTGCTTCATGGCTCGTTTGAAGAGCGCTACCTCAACGGCCAGTGGACCCATCGCGAATACCTCACGCAGTTTCCCGTCAACGATCCCTGGCGCTACACCGTGCGCGATTTCGTCGGCAACGGCCCCGTCTACATTCCCAAACTCTACGATGGGCGCAACCGCACTTTCTGGCTCGCCGACTATGTGCAGAACCACGAGGACTCCGCCATCCAGACGCGTACCGCCGTGCCCACCGCCGCCATGCTTAACGGCGACTTCTCTTTCCCTGAGGCAACCGGCGGCGGCCTGCCGCTCTACGATCCGTTCACCACGCGCCAAAGCGGCGCCACCTGGACCCGCACGCCCTTCGCCGGCAACCGCATCCCGCGCAGCATGTTCGATCCTGTGTCCGTCAAGTTCCTCGAACTTGGTGTCTGGAATGAGCCTAACGAACCGGGCATTCCCAGCCGCACCGGCCCCACCCAGAACCTCGTTTACAACACCAAACGCATCCTTCAGCGCGACCGCTGGGATGCCAAGGTCGATCATCAGATCAGCCCCAAGCACAAGATTTTCTTCCGTTATTCGCACAACCGCCACCGCGGCACGCTCGGCTCGGCGTTGAAGCGGCCCGAGATCGCCGGCGTCGACGCCATCAACCCCGTCGACCAGATCAACGGACTGTTCAACGACTCCTATGTCTTTTCCTCCACAATGTTCAACGAGTTCCGCCTCGGCTACATGCGCCGCCGCAACTCGACGCCTCCGCGCTTCGGCGCGGGCGAGAACTGGTCGGAAAAACTCGGCATCCCCGGTGTCGGCCCGGAGACCTTCCCTTACTTCAACATTGGCTTCAGCCTCGCCGCGCTCAACCGCACCAACGAAGTGGGCCAGGACTTCACGCTGCAAAACAACTTCACCATGCTGCGCGGCCGGCACGCCTTCAAGATGGGCGTCGAAGTGATCAAGACCATGTACAACCGCGCTTCGGCCGACTTGCCCTCAGGCCAGTACAACTTCGGCGGCACCAACTTGCCGTTCACGCCGAACACGGGCCAGACGTTCGCATCGTTCCTGATCGGAACGGTGACGAGCGCAACGTTCACCAAAGCCCTCGCCACCTTCCTGCCCATCCAATGGTCGAACGACTACTACTTCCAGGACGATTGGAAAGTGCGTCCGAAGCTCACTCTCAATCTCGGCGTGCGCTGGTCGTACTCCTCGCCGTTCCAGACCAAGTGGGGCCAGCAATCGCAGTTCGATCCTCTCGCCGTCGACCCCATCACAGGACGGCTTGGCGCCATCACGCACCCCGAAGGTCCCATCGGCAAGCGCGACATGAACAACATCCAGCCGCGGCTCGGACTCGCGTGGAACTTCCATTCCAAGTGGGTGTTCCGCTCTTCCTTCGATATCCTCACAATGGATGAAACCGGCACGGGAGGCTTTGAGGAATACACCGGTACATTCAACCTGTTGCAGCCGGTCGGCGATCCCCGCCATCTCTTCGCTCTCCGCCAAGGCCCCGGACCCACCCAATACACGGTGCTCTCCAACGGCACGGTCCCCTACAACGGGGCGGCGTTCAACAGCCGCGCCGCCACTTGGCGCGATCCCAACCTGCGCCGCCCTTACGTAATGAATTGGTCCAGCGGATTCCAACACGAGATCAGCCGCTCCTGGGTGCTGGAGCTGATGTATCAGGGCACGGCCGGCGTCGGCCTGGTGCGCAGTTGGAACATTAACGAGATTCCGCTTTCCATCGCTCTCGGGGGCGATCGCGCCTTGCAGGATCGCGTTTTCCAGGCCCAGCAGGACTACCGCTACTACCCCCACTTCGGCGCCATCAATCTGCTCTCCAACTTCAATCACAACACATGGCACAGCGGCAACATTAAGATCGAGAAGCGGTATTCGAGCGGCCTCTCGCTGAATGCCTCCTACAACTTCTCGAAGTCGCTCAGCAACGCTAACGAACTCAGCTACTACGAGCGCACGGGCAAGGCCCGCACCAGCTACGATTACCGCCAGCAGTACGGCCTGATGGTCAGCTACGAACTCCCTGTGGGGAAGGGACAGCGTTGGATGAACCGCGGCGGCCTCGTTAACTCCATCCTCGGCGGGTGGACGCTAGCCATGAGCCAGAACGGAGTTTCGGGCCAGCCGATCTCCATCGGCATGGGCGGCAGCCCGCACCGTTACCTCACGGCGACGCGCGTCAATGCCGTCGTGTCCATCGAGCAGGCCAAGGTCAAGGATTGGGAAATGGGCAATCGCTTCCCGGCAAACGCGCAGAACCCGTACTTCAAGATGGACGCCTTCGCTTACCCTGAAGCCTATACCACCGGCAGCCTCGGCGCGAACGTTGTGCAAGCGCCAGGCATCCACTGGAATCAGGCCTACGCCAACAAGAGTTGGAGCTTCAAGGAACGGGGCAAAGTAAGCCTGCGCCTGGATGGCCACAACCTGCCCTGGAAGCGTCCCAACATGTCCGCTCCGAACACCACCTTTAACCTCAACAACCCCGGCGCCTGGGCCCGCTTCAGCGGGCATGTCGGCGACTTCTCCAACTTCGGCAGCGCCCGCGCCAACGTGCAAGGCGCTCTTCGCGTCGAGTTCTGAAAATCACGGCTTCCCGGCCTCGCTGGCTATACTGGTTTCTATGTCCATGGACGTTGAAAATAAGGATAGCCTCGACAAGACGGAAGCCCCGCGCCCCTCCAACTTCATCCGGGATATCATCATCCAAGATAACCAGACGGGAAAGTTTGCAGGCAAAGTACGCACCCGGTTTCCTCCCGAGCCGAACGGCTACCTCCACATCGGCCATGCCAAGTCCATCTGCCTGAATTTCGGGCTGGCCGCCGAATTCGGAGGCGAATGCAACCTCCGCTTCGACGACACCAACCCCTGCAAGGAAGAGACCGAGTACGTCGAATCCATCATCGAAGATGTGCGCTGGCTGGGATTCGACTGGGGGAATAACCTCTTCTATGCTTCCGATTACTTCGACCAGCTCTATCAGTGGGCGGTCGATCTCATCCGCAAAGGAAAAGCCTACGTTTGCGACCTGACCGCCGAGCAGGTCCGCGAATACCGCGGCACCCCCACCGAGCCTGGCAAGGAAAGCCCTTACCGCAACCGCTCTGTCGAAGAAAACCTCGACCTGTTTGAGCGCATGCGCGCGGGCGAGTTCCCCGACGGCACGCGCACCCTGCGCTCGAAAATCGACATGGCGTCGCCCAACTTCAACATGCGCGACCCCGTGATGTACCGCATCCTCCACGCCGACCATCACCGCACCGGCGGCAAGTGGTGCATCTATCCCATGTACGATTTCACCCACGGCGAGAGCGATTCGATCGAAGGCATCACCCACTCCATCTGTACCCTCGAGTTCGAAGACCACCGCCCGCTCTACGATTGGTACGTCGAGCAGTTGGGCATCCATCACCCGCAGCAGATCGAGTTCGACCGGCTCAACCTCACAAACACCGTATTGAGCAAGCGCAAGCTGCTGATGCTGGTAGAAAAGGGCTTCGTCTCGGGGTGGGACGATCCGCGCATGCCCACCATCTCAGGCTTCCGCCGCCGCGGTTACAGCCCTGAAGCCATTCGCCTCTTCTGCAGCCGCATCGGCGTGTCGAAGACCAACGGCATAGTCGAGTTCGGTTTCCTCGAACACTGCCTGCGCGAGGATCTCAACGCCCGTTCGCCGCGCGTGATGGCCGTGCTCGATCCCATCCGCCTCGTGGTGGAAAACTACCCCGACGATCAAGTGGAAGAGATGGAGGCCGTCAACAACCCCGAAGACGCCTCGCAAGGCACGCGCAAGGCGCCCTTCTCAAAAGTGCTCTACATTGAGCGCGACGACTTCCGCGAAGATCCGCCGAAGCAGTACTTCCGCCTGGCCCCGGGCCGCGAAGTGCGCTTGCGCTACGCCTATCTGGTAACCTGTACTGGCGTAGTGAAAGATGCGGTCACCGGGGAAGTGGTCGAGGTGCGCTGCAAGTACGACCCCGAGACCCGCGGCGGTAACGCCCCCGATGGACGGCGGGTGAAATCGACCATTCATTGGGTCTCCGCGCCGCATGCGGTGGACTTCGAGGTACGCCTCTACGAAGACCTGTTGCGCCAGAAGGGCGACGAGGACGAAGATACCGGCAGCAACGACTTCCTCTCCACCATCAATCCCCACTCGCTAGAAGTCCGCGCCGGCAAGATCGAGCCGCACGCCAAGGGCGCCGCTCCGCTCACCCGCTATCAGTTCGAGCGTATCGGCTACTTCTGCGTGGACAAAGATTCGACCCCGGACAAGCTGGTCATCAACCGCACGGTAACCTTGCGCGACACCTGGGCCAAGATCGAAAAGAAGGGCGGCTAGAAAATCCGCTCCTGGCGCTTCAACGTGCCGAACGATCCGATATTGGCAATCGCGAAGGCGATACGGAACTGGTTCTCATTGCGGTTGCCGAAGCTGAAACGGCGGTATTGAATGCTCAGCCCGCAGCAATCCTTGTTGTAGCTGACCTGCGTAGTGGCGAACTGCATCACGCCTTGACGGAAATCGTAATAGGCGCTGAAGGCCGCGCTCCAGCCCGTGCGTGTTTCGTTGCCTATACCCAGCGTGCCGTTGAACTGATTGAAGTCGGGCGAAATGCGCGGGTCGTTCTTCACGTAGGCGTGGCCCACGCTGACGAAGTACTTGTTGACCCGCCCGCTGGCATTGACGCTCGAATTGGTGAAGCGCCGATAGAGCGGATCGTAATCGGTACGCCACTCGACGCCGACGTTGCCCGCCGGGGCGACGCGCATCGACGACACCAGAGGCGAGTAGTGCCGCGGCACTCCGGAAAAGAACGAGTAGCCGGTGAGCGAGACACCCGTCAGCAGCACGTTGCGGCTGTCGCCGGTGAGCGCTCCGCCGAAGGTGGGATCGAAGTAACGGCGGTGCCAGAGCTGCCAGGAGAACACCTCGATCACCTGCCCGTCCTTCCTCTTCACATAGAGGCGGTTGGTGAGCGAAACCTCGGCCTCCTGGGTGTTGGACAGCAACTCCGTCTCATCGAAACGGATGAAGCTCTTGAAGTCGTCGATGCCGCTTACGTAGCGGAAGCCTACGCGCGGCTCGATGACGTGTTTCATCTTTACTCCCAGCCACTTCGGCGCTTCCGAGATGCGGGCGAGCGAAGGCGGCACGATATCGACGGCCAACTCGCGCGCATGGCGGCGGATGTTCTCACCCACCACGGCGGTGTTCACGCTATCGAAGCTCGAAGCCACGTAGGTTTCGCGGATGGAGTAAGACGGCAGAATAGAGAAGTCCTTCCAGCGCAGCGCCGTCATTACCCGCGGTTCGATATCGGCGCGCTGCACGAAAGCCCGCGTCTGGAACAGCGGCTGGTTGCGCCGCAGCAGCCCGGCCGTCGATTCCAGCGACACCCAAACGGGTAGCACCTTGCGCGTCAGCAGACGGTCGCGGCTGTTGAATTCCACCTGCGGCAGCCGCCGCATCGTGATCTTGTCGTCGTCCAGGTTCTGAAAGTTCTCCTTGCGGATGAAGCCGATGTTCAGCCCGTAACTGGACCAATGCTTGGAGACCACGCCTGCCGATTGCACTTCCGAGAAGATGGCTTCGTTGAAGGTTTCGGTGAACGACTGGCGGAAGCGGAAGCTCGACAGGTAGTTGAGGATGCCCTGCGCCTCAAAGCCCCAGGGCAATTTGGCGCGCCCATCGGCCGAGAGCAGGAAGCCGCCTTCTTTGCGCCGCGTGCCGTCGTCGAGCAGCAGCCCGCGGTCGTTGACTCCGTAGAGGTAGAAGTTGAAGCTCGATTGCTGCGTCGGCTTCCCGCGCACATCCACCGTATGGGCGAAGCCCCGCTGGGTGAAGAGCTGG
Source organism: Bryobacterales bacterium (assembly GCA_016789755.1). GTDB lineage: Bacteria > Acidobacteriota > Terriglobia > Bryobacterales > Bryobacteraceae > CADEFT01. Next base: position 21,483 of record JAEUQG010000099.1, on the reverse strand, counting down.
CTGCGGTAGCTGGCGTCGTAGCTGCGGTTGATCGCCCAATAGTAGCCCGCGCCGATCATCTTGCCGCGTCGCGAACTGTTGCCCAAGTTGGGAGTGAGAAAGCCGCTCTTGCGCGGCTGCCGCTTCAGCGATTTGTAGAAGACCGGCGTATAGAACACGGGCACTTTGAAGACGCGGAACCACGCCTTGTAGGCGACGGCACGGTCGTCGGGGATGATGTCGAACTTCGGCGCGCGCAGCGTCCAGGTCGGTTTGGGCAACTTGCAGTTGGTGAGGAAGCCGTTGTGGAGGACGTAGCGGTTCTTCAGGCGCTCCGCCCATTCGCCTTCGAAGACGAAGGGGTTGGTGGTGGTGAGAATGCCGGGGCGCGTGTCGATCTTGCCGGGGGCCGAGCCGCGCACGCCGTAGAACTTGCCGGTCTCTTCGGTGACGTTGTATTCGACCCGCTCGGCCCACAACTCCTCGTTGCCGGTGAAGTGCCGGAAGTAGACGTTGCCGCGGGCGAAGGCATCGCCGGTCTTCTCGTTGTAGTCGACTTCGTCGGCCTTCAAAAGGGACTCGGTTGTCTCCAAAGTGACCTTGCCGCGGAGCCGCGTGACAGGTCCTTCGCTTTCCTGGGTGACCGCCTCGACATAGACCTCGTTCGGAGCGGGTGCATTAGGGCGAATAGGGGACAACTGGATATTGGGGTTTTTAGGGGGAGTAGTACTAGGGGTTGTTTTCGGTACAGGACGCGGGAAGGGTTGTGCCCATACGGGGCTAGCACAAAGATAAAACAACAGGTTACAGGCAAAAAACAAGTGACAAATCGGCCAAACTATGGTACTAAGAGGAGGGAGAAGTTGGCCGCACCGTAGCAGGGGTCTCAATTCCGAAACCCTAGCATGGAGGAGTCGCCGGGCGCAAGAAGGCGTTCGCGCGCCAGCGCTGCGGGGCCTATCAGCCGACCAAGGGAAGAACGAATGACCTGCGATTGCGGAGCGGTAAACAGCAAGCACGACCACCGTTGCCAGCGGTGCGGAAGGCGGTTGCGCGGGGCGCCGATCCCGTTTGCAGGAAGAGGTTCGGCCGCGCCGGCCATCGATGTTGCGCCATGGCTGGATCCGTCATTGCAACCTCCGCCGCCGGAACCGGCAGAGCCCCAGCAAGGGCAGTTGTTCGATGGAGCCGCGTCGCCGCGCGTGGTGGAGATGCCGATGCGCGACAAAGGGTCCGGGACGAAGGCAGGCGCGGGCCGATCGAAGAACGCGGCCAACCAGCCGCGGCTCTTCCCCACGCAGGTTCCGGCCGATGCGCTGCCCAACGATTCCACGATTTACTGTGACGCACCGGTGGCGTTGCCGTTACATCGAATATTGGCAGCCTCAGTGGATGCGAGCATGGTGCTGATCAGCGTCGGCATTTTCGCGGGGATACTGCTGGCAGCCGGCGCCGAACCGGTGTTCAACCGGGCGACGATGATCGTCTACGGAATTGCCGCATTGCTCACCCTGGCGGGTTACCGGATAATGTGGTGCGTGGCCGGAACGGACAGCCTGGGCATGCGCGTTTGCGGGTTGAGGCTGATCACCTTCGACGGACTAATCCCCGACCGCACGCAGCGCATTCAGCGCACGGTGACCGGATGCATCAGCGCGATGGCCGGGGGCCTGGGGCTGTTGTGGTCGCTGGTGGACGAGGAAAAGCTCACCTGGCACGACCACATGTCGAAGACGTTCCCCACTCCGGCGGCACAGAAGAAGCGGGCGCTCTCCTGGTAGCGGCTGGCCTGTTCCAGTTACCATAGTCTTTCGGACTATGGGCATTCAATTCGACGCAATCAATCTGTCCACCGCCATGGTGGGTGAGCACGGCATCAGCAAGGGCGAGCGCAAGCGCGCCGCAGCGGTGGCGCAGCAGGCGCTGAAGGGCTTTCACAGGCTGGTGGATTCGGGAGAAATCGGGTTTCCACACCTTCCCTTCCGCAATCAGACGGTGGCCGCGATCAAGCGCTATGCGGCCGAAGTGAAGGGCTCCTACGATACGGTATGCCTGATCGGCATCGGGGGCAGCGCGCTGGGGGCATGGGCGCTCGATTGCGCGTTGCGCGGACCGCATCCGGTGCAGGGAGCATTCTCGACATCGTTTCCACGGCTTGTTGTCTTGGATAACGTCGATCCGTCGTTTGTGATGGGGGCGCTCGCCTCCATGCAGCCGAAGAAGACACTCGTGGTCGTCGCTGCCAAGAGCGGAGCCACGGCCGAAACCGGATCGGTGTTCCTGATCGTGAAGCAGTGGCTGGAGGCGGCGCTGGGTAGGAAGGCCGCATCGCGCATTGTGGCCGTCACCAGCGAGAATCGCGGCGATTTGATTGTGCTGGCCAAACAGGAAGGCTACCGCACGTTTTTTCTCGATGAGAACGTGGGCGGGCGGTTCAGTGTGCTTTCGCCGATCGGGTTGGTTCCCGCCGCGCTCGCCGGGCTCGACATCGCCAAACTGGTGAAGGGCGCGGCCGAAATGACCGCCTTGTGCTGGAAGGAAAGCCTGGATGAGAACATCGCCCTGCGGGCGGCGCTCGATCACTTTCTGGTATGGACGCTGCGCGGCAAGACCATCCAGGTGGCGTTCCCCTATTCCAACCGGCTGTGGGGGATGGCATTCTGGTTCCGCCAGTTGTGGGCGGAATCGCTGGGTAAGAAGACGGACCGCAACAACGCCGATGTCTACTTCGGCCAGACTCCGGTGGCCGCGTTGGGAACAACGGACCAGCATTCGCAGGTGCAGTTGTACATGGAAGGGCCGAACGACAAGGTGTTCACCTTCTGGGGCGTGGAGAAGTTCTCCGACAGCGGCAAGATTCCGAAATCGAAGACCGGCCTGGATGCGTTCGATTACCTGGGTGGCCAGACACTGGCGAAGTTGCTCAATGCCGAGCGCAAGGCGACCACGGCGGCGTTGACCGCTACGGGGCGTCCGAACTGCACGTTCCTGCTGGAACGCGTGGATGCGGCTCACGTGGGAGCCTTCCTGCAACTGATGATGTTCGAGACGGCGTTCCTCGGTGAGATGCTGAACATCAACGCATTCAACCAGGAAGGCGTGGAGTTGGGCAAGAAGTATACCTTCGGGCTGATGGGACGCAAGGGATGGGAGAAGCTTGCCGGGGAGTATGCGGCCTACGAGGGGAAGCAGAAGAAGGCCTCGGAATAAAAGATACGAGAGTGTTTTTAACCCGAGTGACGGTTGTGATAGTATCCGGCCATGAATATCCTCCGGCTTCTGGTCTTTGTGCTAGCGGTGTTTCCGGCTGCCTACGGGCAGACCGGCGTAGGTAAGATTCAAGGGACCGTGCGCGACGCGAGCAGCGCGGTGGTGCCCGGCGCCAACGTGACGGCGACGCATACGCTGACGGCGCGCGAATATCGCACTTCGACCAATGAAGTGGGCTTCTATGCGATCCCTGCCTTGCAGCCGGGGCCGTACCGTGTGCGCATGGAACTGGCTGGAATGGAGCCGTTTCAGGGCGAGTTGGTACTGCAATCGGGGCAGACCGCCGTTGTCGATGCCTCGCTCGCGGTGGGCAGCACGGCCACGGAAGTGGTGGTAAAAGCCGACGCCGCTCCGCTGGTGACGACGACCGCGGCGACGCTCGCCAACGTCACCGACCGCGCGCGGCTGGATCAACTGCCGATTAGCGGACGTATGTTCCAATCGCTGGTGGCGCAGACCACGCCCGGCATCGACGGGGCATCGCAGGTGCCGCGCGTGTGGGGCTTGCGCTGGGGCGTGGAGTTTCTGCAGGACGGCGCGGTGATGGGCAACCGCGATACCGGCGAGTTGGCGGGGAGGCCTCCGGGAATGGATACGATCGAGGAGTTTCGTGTGGAGACCAACAACTCCTCGGCGAAGTTGAATCGTCCGGGCACGGTGATGGTGACGACGCGGGGCGGGACGAATCTATTCCACGGATCGTTGCTCGAGATTGCGCGCAACAACAATCTGGGGTTCGGCGTGGCGCGGGCGCGGCAGGACCGCTGGACGCGGCCGCCGCATCTGGTGCGCAACGAGTTCGGCGGTTCGGCGGGCGGGCCGGTGTATTTGCCCAAGCTGTACGACGGCCGCAACCGGACGTTCTTCTTCCATTCCTACGAAGCTTTTCGTAGTATGACGGGGACGACGCGCGACACGGCGGTGCCGACGCAGGCGATGCGGGAGGGCGATTTCAGTGGCCTGGTGAATGCCGCCGGGCGGGCCACGACGATCTACGACCCGTGGTCGACGGGAGCGAACTGGCTGCGAGTTCCGTACGTGGGCAACCGGATTCCTTCTGCGCGGATGAGCCCGCTGGCGAAGTATCTGTACAGCGTGACGCCGATGCCCAACGATCCGGGGGTGAATCCGCTGGTGGGCAGCAACTATTGGTATCAGGCGCCGAACAACCGGCTGGAGTGGACAATGACGACGCGCATCGACCACCGCCTGTCGGACCGCGATCAGCTATTTGTGCGCTACACCAAGGGCGTGCGCGATGCGTTTGCCCAGAGCGGCAACAACAACTCGCCGACGACGCTGGACAATTCGGCCAACGGGACTTCGCGGCCGATTCGGGACAATACGGGAGTGGTGTCGTGGACGCGGAATATCTCACCCACGTTCTTCTCCGAGACGCTGTTCAACATCGGGGTGGAGGATCTGAACTTTATCAACGTAGGCGACGACAAGAAGTACGCCGATATTCTCGGGCTGCCGAATCCGTTCGATGAATACGGGTTTCCGAACATCACGACGACGGGCCTACGGATGGAGTACATCACGGCCGCCAACCGCCGCAACTCGATTGTGAAGATCTTCAACGTCGATCAGAACTTCACGAAGATCAGCGGGCGGCACGAGTACCAGTTCGGCGGGCGCTTCCGCCATGAGGGGTTGAACATTCTGCCCGATCAACAGCAGGTGCAGGGGGCGCATGCGTTTAACGGGCAGTTTACGGCGCAGTACGATCCGGCGTCGGGGACGACCTATGGGGCGGTGCCGTTCACGGGGCACGCCGCGGCCGATTTGTTTCTGGGCACGATCAACAGCTATTCGGCGCAGTTCGTACGCAAGTGGTACGACATGCATGCGCGGGAGTTTGCCTTGTACTTCCAGGACAACTTCAAAGTGAATTCGCGGCTGACGTTGAATCTGGGTCTGCGGTGGGAGATGTATACGCCGGTCCGCGAGCGCAACAACTTCCTCACCGGCTTCGATCCGAAGACGAAGTCGATTGTGAACGGAACGGATTGGGAGACGATGTACAAGATCGGGGCGACGACGCCGGCCATCGCGCGGGTGTTTCAGAATCTGGGGGTGCCGTTCGTGACGCCGGAGGCGGCGGGGCTGCCGGCGGACCTCATGTATCTCAACAAGTGGGATTTCAATCCGCGTGTGGGATTTGCATATAAGATGACGGAGGGCTCACGGCCTTTCGTGGTGCGCGGCGGCTACGGTATCTACGGATATCCGATGCCGTTGCGGGCGTTCAATGCGCGGATGCGGCAGAATCCGCCGACGACGGCGCGGTTCACCTATCAATTCTCCAATTCCGCCCAGACGCCGGACCGGCTGCCGAACTACGGATTGCGCAGCGTGCCGACGGTGGTGGCAGGGCAGAACAGCCGCGATGTGCTGGATCTGACGAGTCCCACGGGCATCACGCGCGGATCGTTCCTGACGAGCTATTTCAATCCCAACCAACCGACCTCGCGGGCGCACGAATGGAACATCACTTTCGAGCGCGAGATCCTGGAGAACACGGTGCTGCGCTTCGGCTATGTGGGCACGCACGGGGCGCGGCTCGATCAGTTCTACAGCTACAACCAAAGTCCGAACGATTACGTGTGGTTCAGCACGCGAGGCGTGGCCCGGCCGACGGGCACGTTTGCGGGGACGGCGACGCGGGCCTTTGAGACGACGATGTTCGGCGACATCGAGGAATATCAGAAGACGGGCTGGTCGAACTCGCAGAACTTCCAGTTGGAAGTGCAGCGGCGCTACGCCAAGGGGTACGCGTTCCAGTTTTTCTATGTGTTGTCGAATACGCTGAAGGCGGCGGGGAACGGATGGTCGGACGATATTCTGCCATCGACCAACGTATTCATGCCAGGCGCGGTGCCGGAGGATCTGAATGCGCGTACGCGGCTGCTGTTCTACCAGCGCGATATCGAAATCCCGCAGCATCGCTTCAATTGGAACTTCATTGTCGATCTGCCGGTTGGAAGAGGGAAGCGATTCGCGCCGAACGCCGGAGCGATCCTCAACCGGGTGGTGGGCGGATGGCAACTGGCGGGGAACGGCTCGATGCGGTCGACGTGGTGGGGACTGCCGACAGGGAACTGGGTGTTCCCCAATCCGGTGGAGATTTATGGGACGCAGCACAAGGTGCAGGATTGCCGCAGCGGCGTGTGCCGCGACGCATACCTTTATTACAACGGCTACATTCCGGCGCACCGCATCAACAGTACGGACGCGCAGGGGCGGCCGAACGGAGTTATGGGCGTGCCGGCCAACTACAAGCCATCGCATCAGCCCTTGATTCCGACACCGGCGAATGGGGGGAGTTCCGCCGATCCGAACTTCGCTTTCTATGAGAGCAACACGGTATGGATTCCGATGCGGGACGGGTCATTGCAGCGGACGACGTTCAATCCGAATCTGAATCCGTGGCGCAACCAGTGGGCTTCAGGGTTGTTCAATTGGGATCAGAACGCATCGCTGTTCAAGGTGATTCCGGTGAATGAGCGGGTGTTCTTCCGGCTGAACATCGACTTCTTCAATGTGTTCAACATGCCGGGGATTCCGAAGACTCCGGATCCGACGACGGGCTTGATTGACGCGCAGGTTTCGGGCAACGGGGCGCGGGCGCTACAATTCGGGTTGCGATTGACCTGGTAAAGGCCGGTCTCTTCGAGGGCATATGAGAAGACGAAGCTTGTTGGCGGCGGCGGCGCTGGCTCCGGCGCCGCTGTGCGCGCAGGATGTGGGGATGGGGGCGCGGCGAGGTCCATCGTCGCGGCTGGAAACTCCTTACCGGATGGATATCGAGACGCCGCACGTGAAGTGGGCGAATCCGCTGCCGGGCGGCCCGTTGCGGCTGCTGGCGGCGCCGAGTGTGAGCGAAGGGCGCACGGCGATTGAGCTGGCGCAACGGCTTTCGCTCGATTTGACGACCGTCAGCATCGATCCCGAATGGGACGTGAACAAGTGGACGATGTGCTTCGGGCGCGATTATGGGGCGCGGGCCGAGCGCGGCGATCTGAAGCTGATCTACAGCTATCTGGAACAGGAGCTGACCAGCGAAAAACATTTCGATGTGATTTTGTTGCCGCTGGCGCACGGGTGGAAGGAGTTGACGGAGGCATCGCGGGCGGCGATCGGCAAGCGGGTGGAGTCGGGCTGCGGACTGGTGCTGATGCGCCCGTTTTCGTGTCCCTATTCGCCGCTGGAAGCCGAAGGGGGCGACGACGGGCCATGGGAGAAAGCGGCGTGGAAGCGCACGGGCGAGCATTACATCGCGCGGGCGATTCCGGTGGAGACGTTTCCGTGGCAGTTTGTGGAGCAGCACAAGGCGCGGCTGCGGGCGGGCTCGCAAGCGCTGCTGCAATCGGCGAATGGGACGCCGCTGCTGGCGGTGCGGGAACAGGGGCAGGGAAGGGTGGCGGCGTTTGGCTGCCGTTCGTATGGGTTGAGTTGGCGCATGCCGTTCGAGGCGCGGCATCACGCGGTGGACGTGTATTGGGAATATTTCTACGCCCTGCTTTGCCGGACGCTGATGTGGGCGGCGAAGCGCGAGCCCAAAGGCGTTGCGGATTGGAGCAAAGGCGAATGGCGCGTGCGGGACCGCTTCGGGGCCGTGGTGCGGCAAGGGCGCGGGGGATCGCCTGACAGCGGCGGGCTGCTGCCGGGACGCTATTTTCTGGAGCGGCAAGCGGGAGCGGAATGGGACATTGCGGCGCGGGATGTGGAAGGCTCGGACCGCATCGACGGGCTTACGGTAACGCCCACGCTGATTCGTGAAGGGGCGGCGGTACAGGTGAGCTTTCAAGCCACGGGCAAGGCCACCGTCGAGCTTGTCGATGGACTGGGACGAGTGCTGGCGAAGGGATCGGGCGCCGATGGCGTCACGCTGCAAGCGGGACGGTCTATGGTGCATTCGGGTTTGGTGCGGGTGACGGCGGGCAGCGCAACGGAAGTGATGCCGGTACATTTCGAGGCGGCCTCGCGCGAGTGGACGGATTACGAAGTGGTGTTGCCGTGGAGCGGGCCGCGCAGCTATCAGCCGTGGATGAAGGCGCTCGATGAGCAGTTGCGGCGCATCGGGGTGACCACGCTGGCGAGCCCGGAGCGCAACTTCCGTTTCATGGTGAGCTCGCATTTGAATGCTTTCGGCATCTATTGGTACCGGCGCGACAACTATCTGAAGCGGAAGAAGCTGTACGCCGAGACGCGGGACAAGAAGCATTTGACGCGGGAAGTGGTGCTGCAATCGCCGGACTTCGAGGCGAGCGTGCGGAAGCAGTTCGAGGGTGAGACGAAGCGCATGGCGGCGCTGAAGCCGTTTGCCTATTACCTGGCCGATGAGTCGTCGCTGACCTGCTACACCGATGCCTTCGACGTGGATTGGGCGCCGGAGGCGATCGCCGGCTTGCGGCAATGGCTGAAGGCGGAGTACGGCGGGCTGCAGCAGTTGAACGCGGCGTGGGGTACGAGATTCGCGTCGTGGGAGGCGGTGTTGCCGATGACGGCGGAGGAGGCGCAGAAGCATGGGAATTTCGCGCCGTGGGCCGATCATCGCATCTACATGGAGCGCGAGTTCGTGCGGGCGTTCGGCAAGGCGCGCGACTGGTTGAAAGAGATCGACCCTGGGGCACGGCCGTCGATTTCGGGGACGCAGGTGCCGACGGCGCACAACGGTTGCGACTGGTATTCCATCGATCAGGAACTCGAATACATACAGCCGTACTCGGGCGGCGGGCAGGATGCGATGCACTATCTGTTTAACCCGAAGCTGCGCATCACGGGATTCACGGGGTATGGCGCGACAGGCGACGAAGCCCGTTATATGCAATGGCAACGGCTGTTCTACGGGCATTCGGGGGCGTCGATTTTCTGGCACTACACGATGCTCAATCCCGATCTGACGTTCAGCGAGCAGGGCAGCGCGCTGGCGGAAGCATTCGGAAAAATGCAGTCCGGGATTGGGCGTGTGTTCCTGAATTCGCGGGTGGTGGAAGACGGAGTGGCGGTGCACTTTTCGATGGCGAGCATCCGCGGGGCGTGGATTACGGACGGCGTGATCCAGGCGGACATGGGGAACGCGATGCGCAGTTCGAAGAGCTTCGCGGAGCTATCCAAACGGCGCACGGCGTGGGTGAAGGAGCTGGAGGATCAGGGCGTGGCGTTCCGGTTTCTGGCTACGCAGCAGATTGAGCGGGGGGAACTGGACCGTTACAAGGTGCTGATTTTGCCTTATTCGATTGCTTTATCGGATAAAGAGATCGAAGCGATCAGCCGGTTTATGGAGCGCGGGGGACGAGTGTTTGCCGATGAGCAGGCGGGGAGGATGGATGAGCGTTGCCGGTGGCGCAAGGCGGCGCCGTGGCCGGGGCTGGAGCGGAAGGGCGCAGGCAGCATCGGGGTAAAGCCGGCGCTGGGGGTGGAGGGGGCCTTTTTGCGCACGGTGCGGGAGTTCGGAGCATCGAAGCTGTATGGGTTGCTGCCGCGGGAGACGACGCGCGTGACGCTGCCGCGGATGGAGGGCGTGACGTATGACCTGCTGCGCGGGGGTGAAGCGGCGGCGGCGCTGAAGGCCGGGCCGGGCGAGCCGGTGCTGCTACTGGTGAGGCCGGCGCGCATTGCAAAGCTCAGTTGCGATGCATCGCTGGGGCTGCGGTTGACGGATGAAAAAGGCGAAGGCGTGGACCTGTCGGTGGTGCGCGTACGGGCCTTCGATGGGCGCGGGCGCGAGGCGCGGCACTACGCAGGGAACGTGTGGATCGAAAACGGTTCCGGGAAGATCGAGATTCCGTTCGCTCTCAGCGACGCCGGCGAGTGGACGATTAGGATGAGAGACGCGGTGAGCGGGATGACGGCGGAGCGGAGAGTTCGGGTCTGAAGGGACGCGGCAAGGCGGCAGCGCCGGCCGTGGACCAGCGATCGAGCATGGTACGGAACTCATCGAGGGAGAAAGGTTTGGCGAGGAAATCGTCCATTCCGGCCTGAAAGCAGGCTTCGCGGTCTTCGGCCAGGACGCTGGCGGTCATGGCGACGATGGGCGTGCGGCGAGCGCTTGCGGATTCGGCGCGGCGCCAGGCGAGGGTGGTTTCATAGCCGTCCATGCCGGGCATGTGACAGTCCATGAAGACGACATCGAAGGCGGTGGTGCGCATGAAATCGAGGGCCTCCTGGCCACTGGCGGCCATATGGCCGCGGTGTCCCAGACGGTCGAGGAAGCGTTCGACGAGGCGGCGGTTGATGGCATTGTCTTCGACGACGAGGATGCGGGCCGGCGATTGGGTGGATGGTTCGTCTGGGACTGCCGGAGTGCGGGCGTGTTGTTCGGTGGCGACGGAGAAATGGAGCATGACCCAGAATGTCGAGCCCTTTCCCGGGGCGCTTTCGAGTCCGATGGCGCCGTGCATCAAGTCGACGAGGCCCTTGGTGATGGCCAGTCCGAGGCCGGAGCCGCCGAAGCGGCGGGCGATGGAAGGATCGGCCTGGGTGAATTTCTCGAACAAGTAGGACTGCACTTCGAGAGGGATTCCGATTCCTGTGTCGCGCACGCGGATGGTGGCGCGGACGTTCGACGGGGTGATTTGCTCGGGGGTGATGATGATCTGAACGGAGCCGCGAGCGGTGAACTTGACGGCGTTTCCGATGATATTGAGGAGGATCTGGCGAATGCGGCGTTCGTCGCCGATCAAGGGAGGGAGACTGCATTCGGCTGCATTGTGGGTGAGGGTCAGGCCTTTGCGCCTGGCCTCGGATTCCATCAGTAGCGCGACTTCCTCGACGGTGCGGGGCAGGGAAAACGGCTGGCTGTCGATGACGAGGCGGCCGGCTTCGATTTGCGACAGGTCGAGGATATCGTTGACGATGCCGAGGGTGAGATGCGTGGAGGTCTCGAGCACGTCGGTAAGCTCTTTGCGTTCGGTTTCGGTACGGGCATCGCGAAGGAGACTGGTGACGCCGACGATGGCGTTGAGAGGGGTGCGCAGCTCATGGCTCATGTTGCGGAGGAACTGGGCTTTGACGTCGACGAGCCGTTTGAACTCCTCGTTCAACTCAGTGAGATTGCGCGTGCGGGCGGCGACCCGTTCTTCCAGTTCGCGGTTGACTCGTTCGAGAGCGTTGATGTGGCGGCGGCGTTCCCACATGATGCCGATGACGGTGAATCCGACGAGAGTGCCGGTGATGCGGTTGAAATTGAAGACGGGCCCCGGCAGCAGGGAGTGACGGATATAGACGGTGATGAGCACGGTGAGATGAATGAAGACCTCGGCGCGCCCGCGCAGCGACCAACTGGCGTAAAAGACAGGGATGAGGAAGAGGATGCTGTAGCGCTTCCCGAAGGGACGGGCGGCGTCGAGATAGGTGCAGAGGGCCAACAGGGCGAGGCTGATCAGGGCGTGGCGCCACATGGTGGACGATGGGCCGGATTGCGGAGTCGTAGACACGGGTGAATTCGGTTTCAGGATATCAGGAGCGAATAGACGCCGCCGTGAGCGGTGTCGAATTCGAGGATGCCTTGGCGCTCTACGGCGGGCACGGCCTTGGCCTCCGACCGTACGGTGGTTCGGCGTTCCGGCCAGGGATTGGCGATGCGTGCGCGGGCGCCCTTCTCGCTGCGGATGGTGACGGCGGTGACGGCGTGGCCGTTCCAGGAAGCGGAGACGAGGAAGGCGCCGGCGGCGCGCAGATCGCGGAACGATGCAGGTCCTAATCGATGCGTGTTGGGGAATAATCGAATGACGCCGTCGTAGCTTTGGAGCAGGCATTCGTTGAGCACGGCGGGGAGGGAGAGGTTCTCGGTCCACACGCCCATGTGCATCATGAAATCGAAGTTGGTTTCGTCGCGGTAACGCCCTCCGATCTGGCGCACGCGGTCGTTGGAGTTGCCGAGACGGGTGAGGCAGTAGGCCACTTCGCGCTTGAACCAATCGAGATCGAGGATGCCGAGGCGGGCACGGGCGAGCGGTTGCCAGACGAGGTCGTTGCCGCCTTCGAGGCGAACGGTTTTTGCGGTGCGGCGGGCGAGTTCGAGGAGTTCGGGGTGTTTGCCGAGTCCCACTTGTTCGGCGGGGAACACGGGTGCGAGGGTGACGGGCACGTTGTAGACATATTCGGGCGGGGCATTGAGGATATCGAGCCAGACTTTGCCGTAGGGACCATCGATCTCGGGATAGGGGGCGAGATTGGTGCGCACTTCCTGCCAGCGGGGGCGGAGATCGGTGTCGCGTCCGAGCAGTTGCGAGGCTTGGAGGATGGCATCGAGAAGAAACTCAGTGAGGGCGAGATCGATGATGCAATCTTTGTTGAGGCGGAAGTCGACGGTGGCTCCCCAGTTCTCGGGGGAGACGGTGGGCACGATGTGATACTTGCCGTCGTCTTCGCGGGTGAGGAAGGCGATGAGGAAATCGGTGGCGGCGCGCAGCATGGGGTAGACGCGGCGGAGGTAGGTTTCGTCAAGGGTGTAGAGGTACTCCCACCAGAGGCTTTGGACGGTCCAAGGGGTTTCGCAGATCTCGTAGCCCCAGGGCGGGGCGGGGTAGGGGTTGACGTTGCTAGGGACGGGGTAGGCAGTGTGGGGGAAATAGGCGCCGGGCAAACCGAATTGCTCGCGGGCATTCCATTCGGCCATGGGCATGAGGTTTTCGACGAGCCGCGTGTAGGGTTCGTGCTGTTCGGCATGATTGCTGGAGAAGACGCCCCACCACACCTGTTGGGTGTTGTAGTTCATGTGGTAATCGCCATGCCAGGCGGTGCCGATGTTGCCGCTGGTCCAGTTGCCGAAGAGGCCTGGGGCGACGACGCCGGGCTTGAGGCAACAGGCGAGGAAGTACTGATTGCGATACCAGATGGCTTCCAGTTCCCGGTCGGTGAAGGCTACGGCGGACTTTTTCCAGAAGGCGTGCCAGTGTGCTGCCGAGGCTTTGCGGGCGGGATCGAGGGGCTGGGCGGCGAGGCGGGCGGCTTCGGCACGGGCGCGTACGGCGGGGTCTTTATCGTCGCGTCTGGTGAACAGCGCCAGATCGAGGCGCAAGGGCTGTGGGGAGGCGGCGGTGAGCAACACGCTGCGCCGCGCGGTGAGTTGGGCGGACCATTGTCCGGCGAGGCGGGCTTCCAATGCGAAGGCGCTGTCCTGGGGCGTGCGCGGCGGATCGGGCTCTGCGTCGGTGGGGGCGGTGGCGGGGAAGTGCTGATAGGCGGTGAAACGCCCTGGTTCGGCGGTCAATTCGGGGTCGGGGAGTTTGGCTTGCGGATCGCGGTTGGGGATGTAGGCCAGGGAGAGAATGGGGGCCGGCGAATCGCTGGCGACGGAGATGTGATTGCCTTCGCGGCTGACGAAGCAGGTGAGAAGGAAGTTGCGAACGTGGCCGCGGAGGTCGTCGTGTTCGAGGGTGATGCGGAGGACGCCGGTGGAGATATCGAGGGTTTGATCGAGCACGCGGACCATGCGCGAATCCCAATGGAGCCAGACGATGCCGCAGGGCCAGGGGCGGGGCCAGGGCTTGCGGTAAGAGGTTTGGGTGCGCACGGAGTATTCGCGGAAGAAGTCGATGTTCGATTCGAGGTAAGTCATCTCGGGCTGGCCACGGCGCTTGGCTTCCTCGCCGGCGCGTTTCCACAGATCGAGCAGTTCGCGGAAGGGTTTCACATGCTGGACGTGATCTTCGCTGACGCGAATGTCCCAGGAGTCATTCTTACCGATGTGGAGGCCGAGGGCATCGGGACGCAGAGTGACACAGACGCCGATATCGCCGTTGCCGAGGAGAATGCCTTCAAAGAAAGCGGGCGTGGGGTGCTTGCGGACGATGGGGTGGCGCGCGGCGATTTGCACGGAATCGAGGGGGGCCGCGGCGGGCCGTGGGGCTTGCATGGCGGCGGCGGAGGATTGAAGGAAGGTGCGTCGTGAAGTCGGCATGGGTTGCAAGTGTAGGGCATTTTGGATGCCAACGCGGCTTACCCGGTTTGGCATGGAACATGCAACCATTGCAGTATATGCCTGCACCTAACTGGGGAGATCGTCTGTCCCCAATCATCCTACTATCGAACAACTGGATTAGCCGCATCGGTGTTGTGTTGGTCAGTGCCGCGGGCGTGTTCTGGTTGTTCCTTTTGCCGACGTATCTGCAAGGCCATGCCGGCAGTGCGTATCTGGGGATACTACTATTTCTGATTCTGCCGACGGCGTTCTTTGCCGGACTGTTTGCGATCCCAGCGGGCATCTTTCTACAGCGCAAGAAGATAGCGGCGGCGGTGGAGCCGTCGCTGGAGTTTCCGGCGTTGAGTTGGGCGAACCCGGCGTTCCGGCGATTGATCCTGTTTGTGGGATTGACGACGCTGGCAAACATCATGATCGCGGCCAATCTGACGTATCGCGCGGTGGAGCACATGGACAGCGTGCAGTTCTGCGGGCAGACGTGCCATGTGGTGATGAAGCCGGAGTTCATGGCGTATCAGAATTCGCCGCACTCGAAGGTGGAGTGCGTCAAATGCCACATTGGTCCTGGGGCATCGTGGTTCGTGCAGAGCAAGTTGTCGGGTGTGGGACAGGTGGTGGCGGTGACGTTGAACAGCTACGAGCGTCCGATTCCGACGCCGGTGGAGAACCTGCGCCCGGCGAGGGAAACGTGCGAAGGCTGCCACTGGCCGGACAAGTACGGCGGGGACCGGCTACGGGTGGTGACGCATTTCAACGATAGCGGGGAGCAAACGAAATCGGTGCTGCTGATGCATATCGGCGGGGGCACGTATCAAGGCAAGGGCATCCATACGGCGCACGTGGGTAAAGGGATTCGCATCCGTTACGGGCACACGGACCGGGCTCGGCAGACCATTCCATGGGTGGAGTATTCGCGCAACGGCGAAGTGCGGGAATTCTTCGCGGAAAAGACGAAGAAGGAAGACGTATCGAAGCTGACGGTTCGCGAGATGGATTGCGTCGATTGCCATAACCGGCCGAGCCACACGATGACTCCTCCGGAGCGTTCGGTGGACAACATGATGGCCGCAGGAGATATTCCGCGCGATCTGCCGATGGTGAAGAAAGTGGCGGTGGAGACGCTGAAGAAAGACTATCCGACGACGGAGCGGGCGGAGGCGGAGATTGTGCGGGCGATCGAAGGCTATTACAAAACCAACCATGCCGATGTGTTCGCCAAGCGGCAGGCGGATGTAACAAAAGCGGCGAAGAATGTTCTCACCATCTGGCAGCGCAATGTGTTCCCGGAGATGAAGGTGACCTGGGGGACGTACGTGAACAACATCGGGCATACGGATAATCCGGGTTGCTTCCGCTGCCACGACGATGCGCACAAGACGCAAGACGGGACGAAGGCGATCGGGCAGGATTGCAACGCCTGCCACGGATTGCTGGCGATGGAAGAATCGGACCCGAAGGTGTTAAAGGACCTCGGGCTGGTGGAATAGGGGCGGCCCGTTTCAAAACAGCAGCTTCAGGCCCAACTGCAGGCGGCGCGGATTCTGCGCCGACTGCACGCGGCCGAAGGTGGGATTGCCGAAGAACAGGTCGGGCAGATCGAAGTTGGCGCGGTTGAGGAGATTGAAGGTTTCAAGCCGCAACTGCATGGTGAGGCGTTCGGTGAAGGCGGTGTCCTTGACCACGGAGAAGTTGACGGTGGCGTTGCCGGGCCCTTCGAGGATGTTACGGCCGGCGCTGCCGAACGTACCGAAGGCAGGGAGCGCGAAGGCTTGTGTGTTGAACCAGCGGGTGGCGGAGGGGTTGTCGAGGCGCGGATTGCCGATGATATTGGGGCGGTCGTTGGCGCCGAAGCCGAGGCTGGAAATGCCGGTATTGCTGTTGTCCTGTTCGGTCGGCAGGGCGACGGTGAAGGGGCGTCCGGATTGCAAGCTGACGATGCCGTGCGTCTGCCAGCCTCCGCGGAGGCGTCCTTTGCCGAAGGGGAGGTTGTAGGAATAGCCTGTGGTGAAACGCTGCGCGACATCGAAGTTGGAGCGGGCGCGTTCGGCGCGCACGTTGCGGCTGTCCTGGGGGAAGTTCGGATCGCCGGCGCTGGGGAAGAAGGCCGAAGCATCGTCGATGGACTTGCCCATGGTGTAGGAGGCGATGACCGCCAGGCCGTGGTAGAAACGCTGCTGGAAGCGAGCCTGCAAACTCTGGTAGTGGGCGTTGCTGCGCGACTCCAGTTGATTGATATCGGCGAACTGGAAGAGCGGGCGGAGGTTGAGGGGCGCGGCGCTGGGCGCGGGCTGATTGATGTCGCGGGCCGAATAGAGCTTGGTGCCTTTGGAGCCGACGTAGCCCACTTCGAGGACTCGGCCCTTGCCCACCTGGCGCTGCAGGCTCAGGTTCCACTGTTGCACATAGGGGGTGCGCAGATCGCGCTGGAAGCTGAAGCCCGAAGATGGCGTGGGGATGGGGAAATTGGCCGGGAAGGGATTATTGACGAAGATGAGCCCGGTCTGTTCGCCGGGGAAGTAGAATCGCAGATCGAAGTAGGGGGCGTTGAAGTACAAACCTTCGCTGGGGGCGAGCGCCGACTGATCGAAATAGATGCCGTAGCCGGTGCGGAGCACGGTGTTTGCGTCGAGCGACCAGGCGAGGCCGAGGCGCGGACCGAAATTGTTCCTGTCGGCGAAGTAGCCGCCGCGCGGGATGCCGCCGGTGCCCACAGGGACCAGACGGCCGGTAGCGGCATCGAAGAGATTGGCGCGGTCGCGGCTATCGACGGGAGGCTGATTGAGCTCATAGCGAATGCCGAAGGTGAAGGTGAGATTCTGGCGGAGGCGGAAGGTATCGTTGAGGAAGAAATTGTAGGAACGTCCGCGGAGGTGCTGCGGGTTATCGAGGCGGGCGCCGCCGGTGAAGGTGGGCAAACCCATGAGGACGTCGCCGAGGGGATTCTGGGTGAGGGCTCCACGGAACTGGAGGAAGCCGCGGGCCTGGACGTCGCGGAAGGCGTTCTGCTGGAGGTAGCGAATGTCGCCGCCGAATTTGAGCATGTGGCGGCCGCGCGACCAGGTGGCCTGGTCGATTAACTGGTAGGTGTTGGTAACGCCGTTGAGCGGGCTGTTGTATTCGTGGCCGAGCGAGGAGTAGCCGCTGATGGTGAGGAAGCTCAGCCCGTTGTCGCGCGGATTGGTGGAGAGCGACGGCAGTCCGATGGCGCTGTTGACATTGTTGGCGTAGAGTTCGGGAGTGGCGCCGGCGCCGACGCGGTTGAAGGCGAGACGCACTTCGTTGAGCAGCGAGGCCGTCACGGTGCGGGTTTCGCTGAGCATCACGTTCTGGGCGCGGCGCGGCACGTGGTTGCCATAGCTGGGTACGGCGGCGAAGGCCGGGCCGGCGAAGGGCTCGAACAGATCGCGGTCGGCGAAGCTGTAGCGGAAGGTGAGCTCGGAGCGGCTGAAGAGGTGATCGAGACGGGCGTCGAACTGATCGCCGCGGTCGCGCTGGGCGGGGGAGGAGACGAAGTTCAGCACGGGATCGGCGCGGTTGGGCAGCGGATAGAGATTGGCGATGGCCTGGCCGGTGGGGTGTTGCAATTCACGCGGGATGCGGTTGCCGGCGAAGGGCTGGCGGGCATAGGGATTGATGAGCAGGCCGGGGAAGGCGGAGAAATCGCCGCTGCGTTCGGCCTGTGTGGGGACGCGGGTGAGGCGGGTGATGCCTTCCTTGGCGCGGCGGCCTTCGTAGTCGGTGAAGAAGAACGTTTTGTTGCGGACGATGGGACCGCCGAGGGAGAAGCCGAACTGGTTGCGCTGATAGGCGGGCTTGGGCTCGTTGGCGGGGGCGAAGTAATTGGCGGAGTCCATGGCGCCGTTGCGGAAGAACTCGTAGAGGGAGCCGTGTAAATCATTTCCGCCCGATTTTGTTACGACGCTGATCTGCCCGCCGGCATTGCGGCCGAAGCTGGCATCGTAGGCGGAGGTGAGGACTTCGAATTCCTGAATGCCGTCGACGGGGGGACTGACGGAGGTACCGTTGAGCTTCGGGTCGGAGTTGTAGACGCCGTCGAGCAGGAAGAGGTTGCCGTCCTCGCGCTGGCCGTTGAGGTTGACGGCGAAGTCGCCGCGGACGGAGCCGGCCGAGCCCTGGGCGGCGGGCATGGCTCCGGGGACGAGCAGCGTGAGTTCATTGAAATTGCGTCCGTCGAGCGGGAGGCCGCGGATCTGGCGGTTCTCGACGACGGCGCCCATGGAGGCGCTTTCGGCGCGCAGCAGATCGCGCGTGGCGGAGACTTCGACGGTGTCGGTGCGCCCGCCGGCGGACATGGCGAAATCGGCGCGCAGATCCTGATTGACGAGGAGGGTGAACTCTTCGGCGTGTTTCCGGAAGCCGTCGCGCGAGGCTTCGAGTCGATAGGCGCCGGGAGCGAGGGCGGTGAAGGTGAACTCACCGGCTAGGGAGGTGGTTGCCGCGCGGCGCCTGCCGGTCTGCTGCTGGAGCAATTCGACGGCGACACCGGCGAGAGGCTTGGCTTGCGGATCAGTGACGATGCCGGTGAGCGCTCCACGCAGGTTTTGTCCGAACGACGGGAGGCTGAGCACAGCCAGGAGAGAGAGCGAACGAATGATGCTTGATTGAGTCACAGAGGGTACTTCCCAGAGGGTAATCTCTCACTATAACCCACGGGATGCGGGTAGAATTGTTACCTCAGGCATGGCAACACCTTTCGGGCCGCGGATTCTCGGACGCACCGGATTGTTGACGGGGCCGCTTGGCATGTCGGCGAGTTACGGCATGCCGGCGGAGGCGATGGAGATGGCGTTCGAGCATGGGATGAACTACTTCTATTGGGGCAGCTTGCGGCGGGAGGCTTTTGCCGGGGGATTGCGGCGGCTGCGTCCGCAACGGGAGCGGGTAATTCTGGTGGTGCAGAGCTATACGCGGATTGCGGCGCTGATGGGCTGGAGCCTGGAGCGGGCGCTCGGCCGGGTGGGTTACGACTATGCCGATATTCTGCTGCTGGGATATTGGAGCGGACCGGTGAGCGGGCGTGTGATGGATGCCGCGCTGGAGTTACAGCGGCGGGGGCGGGTGAAGTTTCTGGCAGTGTCGTCGCACGATATGGGGCAAGTGGGGGAATGGGCTTCGGGGGCGGCGTTTGAGGTGCTGCATTTCCGGTACAACGCAGTGGAGCGGTCGGCGGAAAGGGAGATCTTCCCACGGATCAGCCGCAGCGCGCCGGCGGGGATGGTGGCTTACACCGCGACGTCGTGGAAGCAGTTGCTGCATGAGGGGCATGCTGCGGCGGGCGAGCGGGTGCCGGAGGCGGGCGATTGCTACCGTTTCGTGTTGAGCAATCCGTATGTTGGGGTGTGCATGACGGGGACGAAGGATGTGGAGGAGACGCGCCATGCGCTGCGGGCGATGGAGCGCGGGCCGATGGAGGAAGAGGAGTTGGCGTGGATGCGCCGCACGGGGGAGCGGATTAGCGGTAAGCGGCTCCCGCTGCCGATGTCGGTGCGGTGAAGAGGCGCTGGGTATCGGCGGAGAGCAGGACCCAGAGGCCGTAGACGCCGAGGGCGGTGCCGAAGGGGAAGTTGAGGAGGTTGAGGGCGGAGAGGACGATGGTGAGGATGCGGGCCCAGTTGCGGAAGCGGAGGAGTCCGATGCCGGCGATGAGTCCGGGGAGGGAGAGGGCGAGGAGGAGTATGAGGATGACGGCGCCGATGCCGCCGAGGATGGGGATAGCGATGAGGGATTCGGCGCCGTTGCCGAAAGCGCCGACGAGGCCGGCGATACCGCCGAAGAGGACCATGATGAAGAGGCCGGCGAGGAGGCCGAGGGCTCCGAAGACGATGTGCAGGATGGCGACGATTTTGACGTGGGCTTGCATGACGAACCTCCGTTGGGCGATGAGCCAGTATCCATACTAGGGTACGCAGTTTCGGGTCAGACTGTTCCGTTTTTAGCCGAAGAGGACAATAGCAGATCCCAGAGTGGAGTGAAACGGTGGCACAGCTACGATCCACGTCTACGGGCGCGAAACGGGCTCCCAGTTGCGCGCCTCCTGGAGAGCTGTTGGAAGACCGCATCCGGGACGGCATTGCAGGGAGTCTGAACGAGCAGATTGCGATTGGCCTGCAGGTGGGCCGGGCACTGGCGGGCTGGCATGAGAAGAAGCGCTTTCTCGAGCACCTCTCCTCAAGTGCGGTGACGATTGACGCGGACAACAACGTTACGCTATTCGGGCCGGAGTCGAATGACACTTCGCTGCGCTATGGGAATGCACGGGCGTTTGGAGTAATCCTATTCGAGCTGTTCAGCGGGAGGCTGATGGCGGATCACCAAGAGGCGGAGCCTGACGTCGAGTTGCTGCACAAAGCGGGGCTACCTCCAGCGCTGGTGGAAGTGGTGTCGGAATGCGTGGAAGATCCGGGCCAGGGGCGGGTGATCGAGAAGAGCACGCGCAAGCTGAAGGAGATACTGCGGGAGCGTTTAGGGGAACGGGCTTCGACGCCGAAAACGCTGCCGATGGTTGGTGCGGCGTTGGGGTTGCTGGCGCTCGGCTGCGCGGTGTGGTTATTGCTGCGTTGAGGGGTGGCTAATCGCGGAAAGAGAGACGGATTGCGAAGGCTACGTTGGCGCCTCCGCCGGTGTGTCGTGGAAATAGCCCGTTCATGAAGGGGAAGTTGACGGAAGCGGTGTAGCCTGTGATCCAGGCTTCGCCATCCGGGGTTAGGGCGACGCCTCGGGATTGGTCGGCGCCGGCGCCGCCCAAGTAGGAGGAGAACAGATAGCGTCTGCCGTCGGCGGAGAATCTGGCGATGAACAAATCGGCGGTGCAGGGTTGGGTGCGGCATGCGGGGCTGCCGATGGCAGTCTGCACGGCGCTGTTCAAGGGGAAGGCCAGGGATTGGGTGTGTCCGACGATGGTGGCTTCTTTTTGGCGATTGACCGCGATGGCGAAGCCGTCTTCGAGGCTGTTGTGGCCGATGAAGCCGCTGTAGAGGAGGGCCGAGCCATCGGAGCGCACCTTGGTAAGAAACGCATCGCGGTTGCTGTTGTAGGACGTGTCGAAGCTGTTGAGGCGGGGGAAGCTGCCGGAAGTGGTGTAGCCGGTGAGGTAGATATCGCCATCGTCGTCGAGGGTGACGGCGCGGGCCCAATCGTCGGCGGTTCCGCCGAGGTAGGTGAGGAAGAGCCATTCGGCGCCGTCGGGAGCGATCTTGCCGAGTAAGACATCGCGGGCGCCGCCGCCATAGCGCGGTTGGATGGCTCCCTCGGGCATCGGCAGGTCGTTGGAAGTGGTGATG
>JAEUQG010000333.1 GCA_016789755.1 Bryobacterales bacterium | reverse complement strand
GGCTCGCCGAAAGGGGAGAGAGGGCTGGCGGGATCGGCGGCGTGGCCCATGAGAGCGCCGAGAAAGCGGCGGTTGGGGGAGAAGTATTGGAACTTGGCGGTGATGAGGGAGTGGAGACGGGCCTCGAGTTTTTTCCCTTGCTGGGCTTGTTCGAGAATGGGGCCGAGCTGGTTGTAGGCGCGGTCGTAGAAGGCGAGTACGATGGCGTCTTTCGATTGGAAGTAGTAGTAGGCCAGTCCGGTGGCAACGCCGGCGCGCTGCGCGATGTCGCGCATGCTGGCGCCCTCGAAGCCCTGCTCGCGGAAGAGGTCGAGCGCGGCTTCGAGGATTTTTTCTTTGGTGGAGGGTTTCATCGCCTGCAACCCGGTACTGTAACATCGCGGAGGCGTGCGGCGAGATCCTCGTCGTTGGGGAGGCCGAGCCACAGGGCGGCCTGATGGCGATTTTGGGAAAGGGTGGCGAACATTTGGCGGGCCAGAGGGAGGAGTGTTGGGCTGCCGAGGCGATAGGACCAGGAGCGGTAATCGTCGAGGGCCCACAGCACCATGAGCCAGGCGGAGTCGCCCTGCCAGTAGAGGCCGGAATCGGCGACGACGACGAGGTCGTCGGGACCGGCCAGTTTGGGCACGCAGCGGAGGGGAACGAGTTGGGGCTGGCGTTCGATCCAGCGGACGAGAGCGACACAGAGCTCGCAACGGCCGTCGAAGTAGATTTTCAGGTGTTTCATGGCGGTGTCAGTCCTGCGCTTCGATGTTGCCGGTGGGGGCGACGGGGAACGGGGCATCGGGGCCGCGTTGGAGGGCGCGCCTGCGGATGCGGCTGAAGAGGTAGAGATTGAAGAAGTGCATGATGCCGAGGACGATGAGGACGACGCCCATTTTGTCGCTGAGGAGTTCGAGCAAGGCACGGGCGGTATGGATTTCGAGGTAGGTACGGAGGGTGGCGACGATCCAGCCGAGGTTGATGAGGTAGAAGCCGACGACGAGGAGGTGGTTGACGGAGTCGGCGAGGGGGTTATTGCCGTGGAAGGCATCGATGAGGAAGATGCGGCCGTTGCGTTGGAGGGTACGGGCGACCCAGACGGTGACGGTGAAGGAGAGGGCGAGGTAGAGCAAGTAGGTGTAGACGGTGAACATGTAAGCTCCTTGGGATATTTTGAACACGTTCAATTTTGAACATGTTCAAGTCGAGTGTATGCCGAAGAGGGGCGGGTGTCAAGGGAAATTTTGAACGCGTTCAAATTCTGAGTTGAGGAGGTGCAGGCTCTTAAGATAGAGGGATGCGCTTGATTTTCTGCATGCTGCCGGCCGTTGTGGCGTTGGGACAGACGCGAACGGTGAGTTTGAAGGAGGCCGTGGAGCAGGCCTTGCGCCTGAATCCGGAGATCGTACTGGCGAAGCTGGAAGAGCAGAAGGCGCGGGAGCAGATCCGGATTGCGCGCGATCCGTTCGTGCCGAAGGTATTTGCGGGAAGCGGGGTAGCGTATTCCTACGGGTTTCCGATGAGTATCGAGGGGTCGGCGCCGAGCATCGTGCAGGTACGCGGGGTAGCGTCGGTGTTCAACAAGCCTCAATCGGCGCGGATTGCGCAGGCGCGGGAGGCGGCGCAATCGACGGCGATCGATACGGACGCCAAGAGGGAAGATGTGGCGATGGAGACTGCGACGGTGTTTCTGGAGGCGGTCCGGTGGGCGCGGACGGCGGAGGCGATCCGGGGGCAGATCGATGCGATGCAGCGGGCGGCGGAGACGGTGGAGGCTCGGGTGAAGGAAGGCCGGGAACTGGAGATCGAGTGGCGGCGGGCAACGCTGGGGGTGGCAAAGACGCGGCACCGGCATGCACTGATCGAGGAACAACGGGAATACGCCGAGGGGCTGCTTTCGGCGGCGATCGGTGTGGAGGCGCCGGGGCGGGTGAGGCCGGTGGAGACGGGAGCGCTGGGGGTGGAGTTGCCGGGGTCGGAGGAGGCGGTGCTGCGCATGGCGCTGGGGGCGAGCAAAGAATTGCGGAAGCTGGAATCGTCGGTGCTGGTGAAGCAGATGGCGTTGCGGGAGCATGAGTCGGCGCGGCTGCCGACGCTCGATCTGGTGGCGCAGTATGGGTTGTTTGCGAAGTTCAACAACTATGAAGATTTCTTCCGGCGATTCCAGCGGCACAACGGGCAGCTTGGAGTTTCGGTTCAGGTGCCGCTGTTCCGGAGCGGGGCGTCGGAGGCGCAGGCATCGCAGGCGCGGACGGATCTGGACGCGCTGCGGACGCGGATGGGGCAAGTGCGGGGGCGGATCGCGGTGACGGTTCGCAACGCATGGCGGCAGACGAAGCTGAGCGAAGAAGGGCGGCAGATTGCGCGGGCGGATCTGGAACTGGCACGGGAGCAGGTGACGGTGCTGCTGGCGCAGTGGGAGGAGGGGCGTGTTTCGCAGCGGCAGTTGGAGGAGGCGCGGTTTACCGAGCAGGAGAAGTGGATCGGCTATCATGAGGCGCAGATGGTGGGGGAGCGGGCGAAACTGGCGCTAGCGAAGGTCGCGGGAAGCCTGCTAACTGCGCTACAGTAAGCACTTACGCGCACGCAACTTTACTCCTACAGACGGGTTGAATATAAGCTGATGTCCCGATTGTTCCTTCTTGCCGCACTCTGTTTTTATCCGCAACTGAGCTCCGCCGCCACGTTCGGGTCCGTGACCACGGTGGTGGGAAGCGTGTCCGACATCGTGTTGGACGAGGGGCGGCGGCGGCTGTATTTGATCAACGCGAATTCGAACCGGCTGGAGGTATACTCGCTGCCGCCGAATCCGATCCGGCAGACGGCGACGGTGGCGCTGGACGCGTACCCGCTGTCGGCGGCGATGTCTCCGGATGGACGATTTCTGTATGTCACGGCGCACAATGCGTCGTCGTTGAACATCGTGGATCTGGACACGCTGCGGGTGGTGAACCGGGCGAGCATCCCGGCGCGGCCGGAAGGGGTAGCGGTTGGGTTCGACGGAAGGGTGCTGGTGACGACGATCGGCACGGGGGTGGGCAATTCGCAGAACACGCTGCTGGTGTACGATCCGGAACGGGCGGCGTTCGATAGTGTGGTGTTTGTGCCGTTCATTCCGCAGGTGCCGGTGACATCGCCTCCGGCGGGACGGCAGTTTCTGGCGAGCCGGAGCCAGTTGGTGGCCACTCCGGACGGGCAATATATCGTTGGGGTGAACATACCGAACAACAACCAGCGGGCGATTTTCGTGTATGAAGTGGCGTCGTCGACGGTGTTGCGGAGCCGGCTGATCAACAATGTTTCGAGCGTGCTGGCGATTTCGCCCGACGGGAAGAAGTTGATGTCGGGGCTGACGCTGATCGATCTGGAGACTCTGGAAGTGATCGCGCAGCAGAATCTGGCGAATGCTCCTTATCCGATCCAGCCGAACACGAATTTCAACACACAGCAGAATCAGGGGGGGAGTGTGTTCTCGCCGGACGGAGGGACGCTGTATTCTGCGTTCAACATCTCTCCGGTGCAGAATCCGCCGGCGCGGCCCAATGTGGGGCAATTGATGCTGAGCGATCCGGAGAACCTGTTGATTCAGACGGCGCTGCAGATGCCGGAGAACCTGGCGGGGAAGATGGTGGTGACGAGCGATGGGGGGACGCTGTATGCGATTTCGGAGTCGGGGTTTGCGGCGATTCCCATCGGGACGATGCGCAACCAGCCGATCGCGACGCTGAGCACGGGAGTGGTGCAACTGGCCAACGATCAATGCGGAGTGACAGCGGAGCGCAGGACGCAGAGCGTGACGGTGACGAACCAGGGATCGGGGCGGCTGACGGCCACGGCGCAGGTGCTGCAATTGAATCCGGTGGGGCCGGGCGGGCTGGGAGGTGTGGGAGGTCCGGGCGGCGGTATCCCGGGAGGCGGGGTGATCATTGTTCTGCCACCGGCGGGCGGCGGCGCGGTAGTGCCGGGACCGGTGATTCCGGGGCAACCTGGGGGAGGGGCGGCAAACGCGGCGATCTTCCAGACGGCTCCGCAGGTGCGCACGCAGAACACGCCGGACGGTCCGGTGGTGAGCCTGACGTTCAACCAGATCAATACACGAACGCTGGGCACGGTGTCTCCGATACACGATTTTCTGATTCAGTCGAACGAGGCGATCAACATACCGCCGCGGCTGCGGGCTTTTCAGAACAACCGCAACGCGGATGCGCGCGGGGACGTGATCCCCATGGAAGTGGGGATTTCGGCGAACGAAGCGCTGGTGGATATGGAGTACGACACGACTCGGAATCGGGTGTACATCGCCAACAGCGGGTTGAACCGGATCGATGTCTACGATGCGCGGGGGCAGGCGTTTCTGAATCCGATCAAGGTAGGGCAGTTGCCGCGCTCGATTGCGATCGCGCCAGGCGGGCAATTGATGTATGTAGCGAATTCGGGCGGCGAGAGTATCCAGATCGTGGACTTGAATGAAGGGGTTGTGGTGGGGAAGCTGCGATTTCCGCCGCTGCCGTTCAACGCCACGGCGGCATTGATTACGCCGCAGAATCTTGTGGCGACGCAACGGGGTCCGCTGGTGATCATGAACAACGGCGCGTTGTGGAGCGCGGTGGGCAATGAGATGGTGCCGCGGCGGGTGAGTCCGGCGATCAATCTGGCGACGTTGCCAGCTCCGCGGACGATGGCGGCGACGCCAAACGGGGAATACGCGATCATTCTTGCGGGGAACGGGTTTGTGTACCTGTACGATGCGGCGCAGGATGAATTTGTGAATGCGCGGCAGATATTCACGAATCCGATTCAGGGCTACTTCGGGCCGGTGAGCGCGGGACCGGGGGGGCGATATTTTCTGGTGAACGGGACGGTGTTGAATCCGGCGCTTACGCCGATCGGATCGGCGGGGAGCGTGGTTGGAGGGAACGCGAACCAGACGTTCGTGCGGCCGATTTCGGGAGTGGCGGCGCTGAACAACAATTCGTTTGTACGCTATGCGCCGGCGGTGGCATTGCAGGCGAACAATCCGATTGTGACGACGACGCCGAGCGTGGAAATGGCGGACGTGAACACGGGGAATGCGCTGCGGCAGATCCCGGCGATCGAGGGGCCGATTTCGACGGTGACGGGCAATGCACGGGCGAACGTGCAGGGGCGGTCGATCGTGGTGGATCCGGCGGGGACGACGGCGTACGTGCTGACGGTGAGCGGACTGAGCGTGATTCCGCTGGCTGCGATCACGCCGGCAGAGCGGCCGGTGGTGACGACGGCAGGCATCGGGAACGTGGCGAATGGAAGAGCGTCACTCGCTCCGGGGACGCTGGTGAACATTCCGGGGAACAATCTGGGGCAGAGCGCGCGGATTGAGAATGGCGATCTGCCCACGTTGCTGGGCGGAGTGTGTGTGACATTGAATAACCGGCCGATGCCGTTGATGGCGACATCGCCGACGCAGATCACGGCGCAGATTCCGCCGGAACTGGTGGCGGGGCGGTATCCGCTGGTGGTACGGAATCTGGAGCGGAAGACATCGACGGTAGCTCCGATCAACGTAACCCTGGCAAAGTACGCTCCTGCGGTGATTGTGGACGCGGTGACGAAGCAGGCGGCGATTTATCACGAAGACGGCAGTCCGGTGACGAAGGACAAGCCGACGACACGCGATCGGCGGCTGGTGATGTATGCGGTGGGGTTGGGGCCGACCAAGGGTGGGCCGTTCGTCAGTGGGAAGCCGGCGGCGAAGGAGCCACCAGCGGTGACGGACCCGGTGAGTGTATTTTTCGGCGATAAGCGTTACCGGCAGGCGGGCGTGGTGGTGGAATGGAGCGGGCTAGCGGCGGGGCTGATCGGGATTTATGAATTGCATCTTTATGTGCCTGGGGACCGGATGCGGGGCGACGATTTGGACGTCACGGTGCGGGTGGGGGGAGTAGACAGCCCCACGGGCGGGGAGTTCGATCCCAAAGTTGCGGTGGAATAGCGATTTAGGACCCGCTTCCTAAGTCTTGCGTCCCATTGGAATTGGTCCTTTCTTCGCCTTGCCGCTCCAATCGTTTTATGATGGAGTGGAGGAACAGGACTAAACCGTATGTCGTCGAAGCCATTTCTTTGTCTAATCGCCGCCCTCTTATTTGTGGGAATAGGCTGCAACCGCGACCCCGAGTCGGTGAAGAAGGCCTATGTCGATAAGGGCAATGAGTACTTCAAGAACGGGAAGTACAAAGAGGCATCGATTTTCTATCGCAGCGCGCTCAAAAAAGACATGCGCTACGGGGAGGCCTACTACAGACTGGGTTTGGCGGAGATGCGTCTGGGGCGGCCGGCAGAAGCGTTGCGCAGTTTCCGGCGGGCGTATGAACTGCAGCCGGACAATCTGGATGCGGCGAGCCAATTGGCGGACCTTTACCTGACGGCGTACATTTCCGATTCGCGGCGTCCGAAGGAAGTGGAGACGTTCCTCAAGGACTTGCAGGAGGCGCTGCTCAAGAAGGATGCGAAGTCGTTCTTAGGGTTGCGGGTGAAGGGATATCTGGCGATCGGGGCGAAGGATGTGGCGGGAGCGCTGGAGGCATTCCAGAAGGCGCATGAAGTGAAGCCGTACGCGAAGGAGATCGTGCTGCCGCTGATGGAGTCTCTGGCGGCGAACAACCGGATGGCGGAAGCGGAGAAGCTCGGCTTCGAGATGATCGGCAAGGACAAGACGAACGGTCCGATCTACGACTGGCTGTACATACGGTTCCTGAGCCAGAAGCGTATTGAAGACGCGGAGAAGATCTACATCCAGAAGGTGGACAACAATCCGAAGCAGACGGTCTACATTCTGCAATTGGCGACGTTTTATTTCGTGAGCCAGCGCAAGGCGGACATGGAGAAGGTGCTGGCGCGGATTACTTCGAACAGCAAGGATTTCCCGGTGGGTCATGTGGCGGTGGGGGATTTCTACCGGCGCATCAACGACATCGACAGCGCGGTGAGGCACTACGAGACGGGACTGGCGATGCAGGGCAATACGAAGGAGCAAAAGGCGCTGTACCAGAAGCGGCTGGTGGACACGCTGATTGCCCGCGGACGCAAGAAGGAAGCGCTGGAACTGGTGACGACGGTACTCAAGGACAATCCGCAAGACAACCAGGCGATCGCGTTGCGGGCATCGCTGTGGCTGCAGGACGGGAGCAAGGAAAAAGTGGCGTCGGCGATCAGCGAATTGAACTCGGTGATTGTGCGGCAGCCGGAGAATTTCGTACTGCGTTTCGATCTGGGGCGGGCGTATTTGGCGAAGGGAGATGTGGATCAGGCGCGCGTGCAGTTCCAGGAAGCGATCAAGTACCGGCCGGACTATTCTCCGGCGCGGTTGGCGCTGGCGCAGTTGCATCTGGCGAAGAACGAGTTCACGAAGGCGATGCAGATGGCGGACGACATTCTGCAGTACGATCCGAATAACGTCACGGCGCGGATGGTGAAGACCAGTTGCCGGATGGGGTTGGGGGATCTGCCGACGGCGAGGCAGGAACTGGGGCAGATTCTGGCGGTGAATCCGAACATGCCGGATGCGCTGTTCCAGATGGGCGTGCTGAATTTCCAGGAGAAGAAATTCAAGGAAGCCGAGGAATTGTTTGTGCGGCTGCAGAAGGCGGCTCCGAACGATCCGCGCGGGCTGGTGGGGCGGGTGGAAGCTTACGCCGGCACAAACCGGTACGACGAAGCGATCAAGCTGTTGCAGGACGATCTGGCGCAGAACCCTGACCGTTCGTTCTACCGGCTGGCGCTGGGCAACGTGGCGGTGCGGGCGAAGAAGTATGCGCTGGCGATTCAGGAATACAACAAGCTGATGGAGAAGAACCCAAAGAATTTCGACGTGCAGATCCGGCTGGCGGAAGCGCACCGGTTGAACGGGGAGATTCCGGTGGCGATCAGCGCGTTTCAAAAGGCACGGGAACTGAATCCGGCGGATGCGACGGCGTACGTGCGGCTAGCACTGTTGTACGAAGGGCAGGGCCGAAGGAACGACGCGCGGCCGCTGTATGAGCAGATTCTGAAGATCAACCCGGACAATCCGATTGCGCTGAACAACCTGGCGTTCGCGATGGCGGAATCGGGCGGGGATCTGGATCAGGCGCTGACGATGGCGCAACGGGCGAAGGCAAAGTTTCCGAACGATCCGAATATCTCGGACACACTGGGGTGGGTTTATATCAAGAAGAACCTGAGCGACCAGGCGGTGAAGATCTTCCGTGAGGTAGTGGACCAGAACGCGGACAATCCGATCTACCGCTACCACCTGGCGATGGCGCTGTTCCAGAAGGGGGACAAGCCGTCGGCGAAGAAGGAGTGCGAACTGGCGCTGAAATCGAAGCCTTCGCGCGAGGATGAGCAAAAGATCCGGGAACTGCTGGCGCGCATCTGATGCGGAATCCGTCGATACCGTACGTCCTGCCGTTCGTTGTTTTCCTGGTGTTCCTGTCGTTGGACGGGAAGCTGGGATTGCGTCCGGAGCAGGAGTATCCGCTGCGGGTGTTTCTGTTGGCGACGGTGTTGTGGGTCTTCTCGCGCAAAGTGATCGATCTGCGGGTGAGGAATTGGGGCGGGACGATGGGGATTGGGGTGTTGGTATTTGTGTTGTGGATTGCGCCGGACCAGTTGATTCCGGGGTACCGGACGCACTGGCTGTTTCAGAACTCGCTGCTGGGGGCGGCGCCGGCGCCGTCAGTGGGATACGCGGGGGTGCCGTTGCTGGCACTGGTGTTCCGCACGATTCGGGCAACGGCGATCGTACCGATAGTGGAGGAGTTGTTCTGGCGGGCGTGGTTGATGCGCTGGCTGATCAAGCCGGATTTCCAAAGTGTGGCGCTGGGGACGTATGTGCCGCAGGCGTTCTGGATCTCGGCGGCGCTGTTTGCAGCCGAACACGGCCCGTATTGGGATGTGGGATTGGTGGCCGGGGTGATTTACAACTGGTGGATGGTGCGAACCAAGAGCCTGGGGGATTGCATTCTGGCGCACGCTGTGACGAATGGGGTGCTATCCGGGTACGTGCTGATGACAGGGCAGTGGCAATACTGGTAGGAGGCTGCCGTTACTTGGGCGGGGCGGCGGCGCGCAGCCAATGCATGAAGGGCGGATGATGCTTTTCGAGGAAAGGCTCGATCTCGCGGTTTGACCAGAGCCATCCGCGCCACATGCGGGCGAACACAACCGCTTGGGCATCGTTGTCGCGGAACGGGCGGCGGAGGGGAAAATCGGAGGCCCGGTTGTGTTCGGCCTCGGTCAAGACCCAGGCTGCGTTCATGGCGCCTGGCAAAGCCAACCGGTAGCCGGCCGCGGTGATGCGTTTGACAAGAGGGAAGACGACGGCGAAATCGTCTCCCGGCTCGAAGGTAATTTTGGCGAAGGGTTCACTGGCGGCGCCGGAGAGATTGACGGCCCAGGCATAGCGAATCCAGTGGCCGCCAATGGCTCCGCCGCGAGTGAGAGGCCAAGCCGCGGGAAGAGGCGGAGTGAGATGGATCTTCCATTGGGCGGCATCGAGTGTACGGAGCGCGAGGTCTTTTTCGGTATCGGTCCAAATGCGCGCGGCGGCTGGTTCGAGCATCGCCATGCTGACACCGGGCTTGCCTGATTCCTGTGAGTCCATCCAACCCTCCGCTGAAGATGTCCCAAAGAATAGCACCGTGCGACAATGGAAGGAAGAATGATCGAAACCTTACGCCCTGGCGCACATGCCTCCCGCGCCAAAGTGGTTCTTTTTGACTTTGACGGCACGTTGTCCACCATCCGCTCAGGATGGGTGGAAATCATGGTGCCGATGATGGTGGAGGAGCTGGCCGCGCTGAAGACCGGCGAAGCGGAAGAGGAACTGACGGAGATCGTGAAGGAGTACGTCGGCAGGCTGACGGGCAAAGACACGATTTATCAGATGATCGAGTTGGCCGATCAGGTGACGGCTCGCGGCGGCAAGCCGGAGGATCCGCTGGTGTACAAACGGCGGTATCTGGAGTTGTTGTGGGTGAAGATCAAGGACCGGGTGGAATCGCTTCGCGCGGGGCAGACGGATCCGGAGCAGTATATGGTGCCGGGGTCGCGGGCGCTGCTGGAATCGCTGAAAGAGCGCGGAATGAAGCTGTATCTCGCCAGCGGCACGGATGACAAGGACATGAAGGAAGAGGCTCGGCTGCTGGATGTGGCGCGTTATTTCGACGGCGGCTGCCACGGGGCGCTGGACGCCTACAAGACGTTTTCGAAGAAGATTCTGATCGACCGCATCATTCACTCGGCGGAAGCCAAGGGCGAGGAGTTCCTCGGGTTCGGGGACGGGTTCGTGGAGATTGAGGGAGTGAAATCGGTGGGGGGCGTCGCGGTGGGGGTGGCTACCGATGAGCCGGAATGCCAGCGCGTCGATGAATGGAAGCGCAACCGCCTGGTGAAGGTGGGCGCGGACTATATTGTTCCGAATTTTCTCAAGCTGCGGGAACTGGAGCAGCTTCTCTTTCCAAACTGATGGCATCGAAATACCGGCAATTCGATCGCGGCAGACTGCGTGTGCTGCCGCTAGGCGAACGCACGCACGATCTGCAATTGGGCCGCTGGATCGGGCTGGAGGAAGAAACTCCGGCGTTTGCGCATCCTGACTTAGGCACAGTGGCCGAACGATTGCGCGCGGCGAAGGCAGCGGGGGCGGCACGGGTGTTGATCATGGGAGCGCATCTGCTGCGAGCGGGCGTGAACCGGCACATCATCGACCTGATGGAGCGCGGCCTGATCGATCATGTGGCGATGAACGGGGCAGGCGTGATTCACGATTACGAGGTGACCCGGATCGGGGCCACGACGGAGAGCGTGGCGCGCTACATTGCGAGCGGGCAATTCGGATTGTGGCGGGAGACGGGCGAGTTAAACGATTGGATCCGGGAGGCGGCGGAGGAAGGTTGCGGGCTGGGAGAAGGTGTGGGCAAGCGATTGCTGGAATCGGGATGGCCGCACGTGGATTTGAG
The DNA here is from genome assembly GCA_016789755.1 of Bryobacterales bacterium. Taxonomy (GTDB): domain Bacteria; phylum Acidobacteriota; class Terriglobia; order Bryobacterales; family Bryobacteraceae; genus CADEFT01. The sequence continues at coordinate 11,733 of JAEUQG010000333.1, read as the reverse complement.
TGTACTGGCCGCCGGATACCGTTTGGGCGTGCCGGTGACCTCGCATGTGGGGATTGGATATGACATTTTGCACGAGCATGCCAATTGCGACGGAGCGGCGCTGGGCGCGGCGAGCTATCGGGATTTTCTGGTGTTTGCCTCGACGGTGGAGCGGCTGGAAGGCGGGGTGGTGTTGAACTTCGGCTCGGCGATCATGGGTCCGGAAGTGTATCTGAAGGCGCTGGCGATGGCTCGCAACGTGGCGCATCAGGAAGGGCGTGCGATCCGCCGGTTTACGACGGCGGTGTTCGACCTGGTGCCGATCGGGGGGGATATTCATCGCGAGTTGCCGAAGACGGATCCGGGCTACTATTTCCGTCCGCACAAAACGATGCTGGTGAGGACAGTGGCGGACGGCGGAGAGAGTTTCTATTTTTGCGGCGACCACAGAGCCACCTTCCCTGCCCTGCGGCGCGGCCTGCTGGAGCGTGCATGAACCTGGAGGCGATCCTAAGTGGATTTCGGGCGCGGCGAGCGCTGGTGGTAGGGGACATCTGTCTGGACCGGTGGTGCCGCTACGATCCGGCGCTGGCGGAGCGATCGCGCGAAACGGGCATTCCGCGGATTGCGGTGGTGGGGGGCGAATTGACGCCAGGAGCGGGCGGGACGGTGGCGAACAACCTGGTGGCGCTGGGTACGGGGGAAGTGGCCGTGCTGGGCGTGCTGGGCGACGACGGGCATGGCTGGGAGCTGCGCAGGGCATTGACTGCGCGGGGGATCGGACACGAGTTGTGCTTTGCGCACGCGGATTTCGCCACGTTCACGTATACGAAGCTGCTGAATGTCTCCACCAATCAGGAGGAGGATCAGCCGCGCGTCGATTTCGTGAATACGAAGCCGCTGCCGGCGGATGCGGAAGGGCAGTTGGTGGGGCGGCTGGAAGAGGCGGCGCCGTCATTCGACGTGATATTGGTCTCGGACCAGGCCGAAACAGGAGCGGGCGGAGTGATTACGGCAGCGGTGCGGGAGGCACTGGGGCGTATTGCGGCGCAAGAACCGGAGAAGGTGATCTGGGTCGATTCGCGGCTGCGTCCGGAACATTTCCGGGGTGTCATTCTGAAGCCGAATGAGGACGAGGCCAAGGCTGCGTGCGAGCGCGCGGGGGTGGATGGATTTGCGGCGTTGCGGGAATTAACGGGCTCACGGTTACTGCTGGTGACGCATGGGGCGCGGGGAGTGATGCTGGTGGGCGCGGACGGAGCTGAAGAGTGGGTAGCTACGGTTGCCGTGGAGAAGCCGGTGGACATTTGCGGCGCGGGCGATAGTTTTTCGGCGGGTGCGGCGGTGGCGTATTCGATCACGCGGGAAGCGGCGGCGGCGGCGCAGTTCGGAAATCTGGTGGCATCGATCACGATCATGAAGAAGGGGACAGGGACGGCATCGCCCGAGGAGTTGCGGGCGGCCTATGCGAGGTGGGCGAAGTGAAGACGCTGGCCATCGACATTGGGGGAACGAAGTTCTCTGTGGCGCTGTTCGATGAGGATGCCATGGTGCGGCGCGCGTCGGAAGCAACCGACCGGGATGGCGGGAAGGAATGGATGTTGCGGCGGATTGGGGAGATGGTGGATGGCTGGGGGGAGAAGGCCGATGTTTGCGGCATCGGGTTCGGCGGCCCGGTGGATTTCGCCACGCAGAAGGTTACGCTATCGACGCATGTCGGCGGCTGGCAGAATTTCGATCTGCCGGGGTGGGTGGGGGAGCGGTTCGAAGTGCCGGTAGTGATGGACAACGATGCCAACGTGGGAGCGCTGGGGGAAGGAGCTTACGGCGCGGGCAAGGGGTGCGATCCGTTGTTCTACATGACGCTTTCGACGGGAATTGGGGGCGGGATTGCGGGCAACGGGCGGGTATGGCGCGGGGCCGATTCTTATGCGGGAGAAATCGGGCATTTGACGATTCGACCGGAGGGGCCGGAGTGTTTGTGCGGCTCGCGGGGGTGTTTTGAGCGGATGTGCTGCGGGCTATGGCTGGAGCGGGATTACGGGCGGACGGCGAAGGAACTGGTGGCGGATGCGGAGTTCGTGAGGCAATATGTAGTAAATCTGGCATTGGGGTTGAAGGCTTGCGTGATGCTGCTGAATCCGGCACGGATTGTGATCGGGGGCGGGATTGCGAAGGCGGGAGAGACCTTATTCGGTCCATTGCGCGCGGAACTGCGGCGGCAGGTGACATCGTGGTCGCGGGCGCGGCTGGATGTACAACCGGCGGCGCTGGGCGACGATTCGGTGTTGTACGGCGCATTGGAGCTGGCAAGAAAGGAACTTTAGCGCATGACATTTGCGGAACAATACAGAACAGACTTGGCCAAGGCACTGGCAGGGATCGACACGGACAAGGTGCAGCAGGCGATTGAGGTACTGAAGGAAGCGCGGGAGAACGACCGGCAGATATTCGTATTCGGCAATGGCGGGAGCGCGTCGACGGCGTCGCACTTTGCCTGCGACATGGTGAAGGGGGCGAGTTGGAACCGTGCGAAGCGATTCCGGATCATGGCGCTGACGGACCAGTTGCCGACGATCACGGCATATTCGAATGACGTGTCTTACGACGTGATTTTCATGGAGCAACTTAAAAATTTCGCCCGTCCGGACGATGTGGTGATGGGGATCAGTGGTTCCGGAAATTCCCCGAACGTCCTGCGGGCGATGGAGTATGCGAACTCGATCGGATGCAAGACGATTGCGTTGACGGGACGCGACGGGGGACAACTGGGTCCGCTGGCGAAGCTGAACATCCATGTGGCGAATCCGCACATGGGGAGAATCGAAGACGGGCACATGATCGTTTGCCATATGATCTGTTACTACTTCATGGACACGGAGAAGTAGCAAGCCTGGGAGAGGGGGCGCGTGCCGAGCGAAAGGGCCGATGAGGCGCTGCAACGCCGGTTGCAGGACATTTTGTCGCGGCCGGACCTGCCCGCTTTTTCTCATCACATACAGCAGATACTGGCGTACGCGAGCGGGGAGAGCGCGTCGGTACGGCAGGTGACGGAAGTTGTTCTACGGGAATACAGCGTATCGCTGCGGCTGCTGCGGGCGGCGAATTCCCCGCTATACAACCGCAGCGGGCGGCCGATATTGAGTGTGGCGCATGCGGCGTCGCTGATGGGGATGCAGGCGATACGGGATGTGGCGGCGGGGATGATGCTGTTTGAGCATTTCCGGAAGCGGTCGCCCGGTGTGCGGGAACTGATGGTGTTGAGCCTGCTGAGCGCGCATCACGCGCGGGAGGCGGCCGAGCGGCTGGGCTTTCCGCGGCCGGAGGAAGCGTATCTGTGCGGGATGTTTCGGAATCTGGGGGAGATTCTGATTGCCTGCTATAGCCCGGCGGATTACGACCGGATTCTGATTGAGCGCAAGCAGGCGCAGATGACGGAGAAGGTTGCCTGCCGGAAGGTGCTTCAGTTTCAATACGAGGACCTGGCGCGGCGGATGGTGGAACATTGGGGGCTGCCGGATTCCGTAAAAGAGTGCCAGCGGGAGTTCGTACCCGGGATGGCGCGGTTGGGGCCGGCGCATCGCGAGTTTCTGCACGCGGTGGTGAGTCTTGGGCACAGCCTGACGGAGGCTGTGTACCGGACCGACGGGATTCCCGTGCCACAGGGGAAACTGCGGGCGCAACGCGACGCGTTCGCCTCTTCACTGGGGGTAACCGTGGAGACGCTGGAGCGGGTGCTGCACACGAGTCTGCAGGAAGCGCAGGAAACAACGCGGGTGCTGAACATTCCGCTGGACACGCTGCGGCTGAAGGAGCAGATTCAGGCGGCCGAACGTGGCGATACGCCGGGCCAGGAGGCGATAGAGGAATGGACGCGGCGGATTCGCGGCGGGGAGTACGATCTGAACGAGTTGCTGCGCGGAGTGCTGGAGACGGTGCAGAAACTGGGACCGTTCGACCGGGCGTTGTTCGCGCTGGTGGACGCGGCAACGAACACGATTCAGGGACGGCTGGGAGTGGGAGAGGACGTGGACACGCTATCGCGGGCGTTCCGGTTTCCGCTGTCGCTGCGAGGCGGGCCGATCGCACTGTCGATCATGCGCAAACAGGACCTGTTCCGGTTCGGGCACAACGAACTGACGGCATTTCGAGAAGAACTGGGGGCGTTGAACTTCGCGCTGTGCCCAGTGGTGGTGGACGGAGTAGTGCTGGGATGCCTGTTCTGCGACCGGAAGAATCCGGCGGGGTTGCCGTCGCAATCGCAGAAGATGCTGGAGGGGTGCCGGGATGTGGCGGCGATGGCAGTGAAGGGGAAGCGGGGCTAAAGGAGCTGGAACCGAAGGGGGCGCCGGCCTAAGTTCTTCTACTTGGTCCGGCCCTGGCAAATTCCTTATTCGGCGCTGCGGCAGTTCCGCCGAAGATACGGATATGAGCGCCTCCGTTCTCAACGTACCGGATACGTCCGCCGAGCCATTTGTTCCGCAAATTCCACAGACGATCGAGCAGACGGGATTGACAGAGTCCTTTCTGCAGCAGTTGATTTTGAAGATTCTGTACTATCGGGCCGAGGCCGTGGGACGGGACCTGGGCAAGCATCTGGGGTTGAATTTCAGCATTATCGAGAGCACGCTGGAATACTTCAAGCTGCAGCATCTGGTGGTAGTGAAGCGTTCGTTGGGGATGGGCAACGTATCTTCGGTGTTCGCGCTTTCCGATCACGGGCGAGTGCTGGCGATGAAGTATCTGGAGACGAATACCTATGCGGGGAAGGCCCCGGTGCCGCTGGAGCAATACGCGGCGGCGGTGGCGGCGCAGAAGCGGCGGGGGAACTGGCTGAGCAAAGAAAAACTGCGCAAGGCGTTTTCGCACATGAGCATCAGCTCGAAGATTCTTTCGATGCTGGGGCCGGCGGTGAACGCCGGCAAGACCTTTCTGATCTACGGGCAGCCGGGGAATGGAAAGACCTATCTGGCGGAAGCGCTGGTGAAGATCGAAAGCGACCCGATCTATATTCCGTTCGCCATCGAGTGTCAAGGGCAGATCATCCAGATGCACGATCCGCTGTACCACCAGCGGCTGGTCTCGGATGACGACGGGGAGCAATCGATCTGGATGGTGGACAAGGACAAAGAATTCGACGGGCGGTGGTTTCATGCCAAGCGGCCGTTCATTGCCACGGGCGGCGAACTGGCGCTGGAGATGCTGGATCTGGCGTACAAGAAAGACTCGAAGACCTACGACGCGCCGTTCCAATTGAAGGCGAACAACGGGATCTATCTGGTGGACGATTTCGGGCGGCAGCGGTGCACGCCGTCGGAGATACTGAACCGCTGGATTGTGCCGATGGAGAAGAGTATCGACTACTTCAATTTCCTATCGGGCGGAAAACTGTCCGTGCCGTTCGATACGTTCCTGGTATTTTCCACGAACCTGCGGCCGGAACAAATCGGCGACGAGGCCTTTCTGCGCCGTATTCAATACAAGCTGTTCATGCGCTCGCCGGAGGAGCGGGAGTTCCTGAACATCTTCGAGCGTTATTGCGACGGGCTGAATCTGCCGATCGAGCCGGGGGCGCTGAACGATTTTCTGGAGCGGCGCTACCGGCTGCCGAAGAAGATGTTCCGGCGCTGCCATCCGCGCGACATTGTCTCGCACGCGGTGGATCTGATTCACTTTGAGGGCAAGCCGTACAAGTTGACGGCCGAAGTGCTGGACGAGGCATTCGAGAGCACGTTCGTGAGCGAGGCGTACGAAGACTAGGGGGGGGTAGACATTCTACACCCATGGATGTAGACTTTCTACATCCATGGGCAACTCCAAGAAGATCGACCTGTTGCAGGGCACGCTGGACCTGCTGATTCTGCAGACTCTACGGTGGGGGCCGCAGCACGGCTACGGCATTGCCCAGGCCATCCGGAGCGGATCGGATGAAGTGCTGCAAGTGGAGACCGGTTCACTGTATCCGGCGCTGCATAGGATGGAGAAGCAGGGATGGATTCGTTCGGAATGGGGCACGAGCGAGTACAACCAGCGGGCCAAATTCTATCAACTGAGCGCGGCGGGGCGGAAACAGCTATCGAGCGAGCAGGATCGCTGGACGCGGATGAGCGCGGCGATCGAGGGTCTGCTGAACGCGGGAAAGAGCGAGGCGTGAGCGATGAGCATTCCCGATATTTTCCGGCGGCGGAAGCGAGAGCAGGATCTGGACGACGAGCTGCGGTCGCATCTGGCGATGGCGATACGGGACAGGGTGGAGCGCGGGGAGCCGCCACGGGAGGCTGAATACGCGGCGCGCAAAGAACTGGGGAACTTCGTCCTGATCGGTGAGGCGACGCGCGAGGCATGGGGCTGGCAATGGCTGGAAGACGCCTTGCGCGATGCGCGCCATGCGTGGCGGACGATGGGCCGTAGCCCAGGGGTCACGCTGGCTGCGGTGTCGTCGCTCGCCTTGGGAATCGGGGCGAACACGGCGATCTTCAGCCTTCTGTACACGGTGATGCTGCGCTCGCTACCGGTGGCGCGCCCTGAGGAACTGGTGGAATTGCTGCAGAAGTATCCCGGCGAGCCGCGCGGCAACGGATATTGGTCGCAACGCAGCCTGGAGCATTACCGCGAGCACAATCATGTCTTCTCCGCTTTGACGGGAACGGCGATCGACAATGCCGTGCGGTTGGAAGTGGAGGGAGAGGAAGCCCAGACGGCAGTGGGCGAATACGTGGTGGAGGACTATTTCCCGGTGCTTGGGTTGCGTCCGGGATTGGGGAGGCTACTGGGTCCGGGGGATCAACCGGACTCGGCGGTGGCCGTGATCAGTTGGGCGCTATGGAACAGCCGATTTCGCCGGGACGCGGGGGTAGTGGGGAAAACACTGACGGCAGCGGGGCGGCGAATGACGATTGTCGGCGTCGCTCCCAAGGCCTATACTGGGCTGCGCGTCAATACGCAGACGGATCTGTGGATGCCGGTGCGGCCCAAAGCTGGGTTGGCGTTATTGGCGCGGCTGAAGCCGGGAGTGACGATCGAACAGGCGCGGGCCGAGATGGCACTGCTGTTTCGCTTCACGATTGAGGAGCGAGCGGAAGGGAGCAAGGACTCGCAGATTCGCCATCTGCGGGTGGAATTGGAACCGGCAGCGGCGGGGTTCTCGGGAGTACGGGACCGCGCAGGTAGTGTGCTTGTGTTGTTGATGTGGACCGTGGCCGTGCTGTTAGCGCTGGCATGCATCAACGTGGCGGGGTTGTTGCTGGCGAGAGGAGCGGCGAGGACTCGTGAGATGGCGTTACGGATGGGTTTGGGGGCGAGCCGATGGAGACTGCTGCGGCAGATGCTGACGGAGTCGCTGGTGCTGTCGCTGATGGGGACAACCGCGGGCGCGGCGGTGGCCTACGGCGGGACGGCATTGCTGCTGCGCATCATGGACAGCGGCAGAGAACACGAGCAATTGCACTTGGAGGTGCGGCCGGATGGGACGCTGTTGCTGTTCTGCGCGGGAGTGGCGCTGTGCAGCGCGTTGCTGTGCGGCCTGGCTCCCGCGGCCGCGACGCTGAGAGCCGCTCCGGCATCGCCGCTGCGTCAATCGGGGCGCGCTACGGGGACCTTGCGGCGATGGTTCGGACATGGACTGGTGTCGGCGCAGGTGGCGTTGTCGATTGTGCTGTTGAGCGCGGGGGTACTGTTCCTCAGCCACGTGTGGAGCTTGAAGACGGCGCACCTCGGCTTCCGGCGAGACCATGTGCTGTTGGCGGCAGTAGACAGTTCGCGCAGTGGATTAAGTGGAGAGCGGCTGGCAGCGCTCTATCGCGGGATGCTGGAGCGATTGGAAACGACCCCTGGGGTGCGTTCGGCGGCTTTGGGTGGACCGACGCCACTGCAGGGGGCTGGGGCATCGGGGCTGGCAGTAGTGGAAGGATTCGCCGAGCGGGCGGAGGACAGGCGGTGGACGCAGATCGCCTACGTTTCGCCCCGATACTTCGCCACGCTGGACATACCGTTGCTTGCGGGGCGGGACTTCGCCTTCGGCGATGTGGGGATGAACCCGCGTCCCGCGATTGTGAGCCGGGCTTTTGCGCGGCATTACTTCGGCAATCGCGATGCAGTGGGCAAGCGCGTGATGCTGGAGAATGTGACGCTGACGCGCACGCCGGCGACATACGAAATCATCGGAGTTGTGGGCGATGCGAACTACTATGAGATTCGCGAGCCCCAGAGCCGGATTGTTTACCTGCCGGCATTCCGTTCGACGGGCGTGGTGGCGGGGGCGTTCCTGGTGAGGACGGCCGCGGCGCCGCAGGATCTTATGGGGGAAGTACGACGGATGGTGAAGGAAAGCAGCTATGCATTAGAGGTGCGGCGCATGATCACGCTGTCCGATCAGATCGATGCGTCGATCGTACTGGAGCGAATGATGGGAACGCTGGCAGGGTTCTTTGCCGCGCTTGGCGCGCTGCTGGCGGGAATCGGAGTATTCGGCCTGCTGGCGTACGGGGTGTCGCGGCGCATGGGAGAGATTGGCATTCGCATGGCGTTGGGGGCAACTCGCGGTGTCATTGTGAGGATGGTGATGCGGGAATCGCTGGCGGTGGTGGCGGCGGGAATTGCGCTGGGTGTTCCGCTGGTGATTTGGGGGCGAAGGATTGCCGGGTCTCTGCTGAAAGACATGAGCGTTAACGCGGGAGAGTTGCTGGCGTGGGGAGTGGCGGCGATTGTGGCGGTGGCGGCGGTGGCTGCATACGCACCGGCGCGGCGTGCGGCGTCTGTGGACCCGATGCAATCGCTGCGTCACGAATAGGCGGCTAGGGGCGCGAGGCGGCGCGCACGGCATCGGCCATTCGCCGGTGGAGGTTGTTCACTGTGCTCATGATCGACTGCACCTTGTTCCTTGCCTGGCGCGGGTCGCGCTGGATGACCTCCAGGCGGGACCACAATTGCGCTCCGGTGGTTTCCTCGATTTCGAAGAACCAATCCCCTGCCCCAAAATCGCGGTACATCTGGCCCTTGCAGGTATCGGTGGGCTGCCGTACGTAGAAGGCGGGGGTGCCGTTGTGCAGAGCGATCAACGGAGAGTGGCATTCGAGGCTGACGACGGCCTGCGCCCGCGCGTAGACGGAGGCCGCTTCATCGGGCAGCCAGTAGCTGTCGCGCCAGACCACGTTGCGGCGGATATCGGCAGGCAGCGGATCGACGAGCACCTGCTTGGCTAACTCGACCTGGTAGGTCATTTCCGCACAGGCCAGCACCTTGTTGCCCGTGTGCTTCACATAGGCCGCGATCATGTCGCGGATTCTGGCGTGATCGCTGCCTGTAGCGCGGTTGTTGATAGCGTCTTTCACATCGTCGGTTGCGACTCTTGCGGTGTTGCGGATTCGGTAGTAGGGCGTGTAGCGGAGGCGCGGGATGACGCACAGGAACTTGCCCGTTTCGAGGTTGTGGGCGGCGAGGAAAGCGGCGGCCTTTGCATCGTCGCGCAGGGTCATGGCGAGTTGCGCATCGGGGCCAAACTCAAGAATGGGAGTTTGGACGCGCTGCGTTTTGAGGTAATCGCGCGAGACGGTGTCGCGGCAGAAGAAGAACGCGGCACGATCGATGATGTAGCGCAGGCCGGCATCGAGATGCGTAGCAGGGAGCCGTGCCGCTTTTTGTCGAATGTCACGCAGAGTTCCGCCCTCCGGTTCGCGGCCGTCGCCGAAACCAGAGATGGGATCGGTGCTGACGCCAAGCACGCCCACGGGCTTGCCCGTCGTCTTGTGAAAGGCGACGGCATGATTGCTGGCGGGGAATCCGGAGCCGGAACCGCTGAGATAGAGGTCGGCCTCGCGCCAAGCGTGGGCGAGCGCCTGGGTGGTGGGCATGTCCTGCTTGTCGAGGCTGCCTTCGGCGATGCGCAAGCGGGGGTAGCTCTTGGCCAGCAGGTCGCGCGACCCGTGCCCGAGTTGGCCGGGCCAAAGGGTGATTTCGGCATCGGGGATGTGCTTTTCAAGGATCGCCAGAGCGCCCGGAGTGTGCCCGATGTCTCCGATGTTCACACTCTGCCAGGAACTGCGCAACAGGATGCGAGGGGGACGCTGTTGAGCGCGGGCAGCGACGAGAGCGGGGAGGGCGAGCAGAAGGCGCCGGGTTGTGTGCATGTTCTCAGGATGGACCTTCGGCGGGGTGCCGCGCCACTCAGTTGGGACGGGCGGAGAAGGAGGGGCTTGGAGGGATCGAGGCCAGTTGGAGTAAACTGAAAAGCCGAATGGAGTTACACATGCAGAGACGAGACGCGGAGCGGAAGGAATCCGTCAAGCGCCGCAGAGTGGTGACGGCGGGACTGGGCGCCTGGATGCTTTCCGGAAATGCGAGCGAGGCGCCTGGAGCGGCAGCCGAAGTTCTGGAACCGCTCGACTACGGGCGATCGTTTCTGCAGGGCAAATGGGCGGAGAACCGGGTACGTTTCTGGGTGGAATCGAGGACGCGGATCATCGATGGACAAGGATCGGGTCCGGTTGATTACTATCAGTGCGCTTCCTGCAAAAGCGAGAACACTTTCGCGTCAAAGGATCTATTTCATAAAGACAACTATGATTTTCTACCGATTTTCGGCCCGGAGGACGGCGTCATTTTCCGGCGCAAGGCTTGGCTGAACTCGGATTACAGGCAGGTGCGGAAGGCGTCGGAGATGTGGGAGGGACAGGAGTACAAGCTGGTTCGGCCGAAGGCGGCGCGGCTGTTACGGACGAACCGGGAGATTCGCGAGGCAACGCATGCGGGGGCGCCGATTGTGGCGCAGACGGAGATTTCCGATGCAGAAACGGGCCTTCGGGCGATTCTTGAATTTCCGGTCAAGACGATGAATATTCACGACAAGCGGGACATGTACCAGGTGGATTCGGGTCCGGTCGGGTTTCCGGACCTCAGGCGGCGGTACAGGCGTCGCGGGGAATCGTTGAGCCTGGCTTTCGTTGCATTCAACTCGGGGGGGAGTGCGGACTTCGTGATCGAGGCGCCGACGCCGATCACCGAGAACGGGCGGGAGGTATCGCGAGTGTATCATTATTCGAGGTTGGAGAGCCGTGCTACGGTGAACCGGCTGTATGCTTGCGAATAGCTGTGGACAAGATGAGGATTGACGATGGTGGCGGCGTGGGTTTGCGCGGTGCGCAGGTGGGCAGGTGGAGGGGAGAGTTGTGCCCGACGCGTGCGAACAATTACACTAAAGGAATCTGTTGTTGGAAAGATCCCCGGTCGTCTAACGGTAGGACAGCGGCCTTTGGAGCCGTGAATCGTGGTTCGAATCCATGCCGGGGAGCCATTCTTTCAAACGCGAACTTTCCACCGTCCGATTTCGTTGACAGCCTCCCTGTCTGACCTCCCGCCCGTATCCCAAACATTCGCCAGTATTTGCGTTTTGACGCGGTTCTCCAGTTCGAGACGCACGCGTCCGGGCCTCGCTCTCAACCATGATGGTTGAGCCCATTGGCCTCTCTCAACCTCTCGAACTCTCGGGGTTCTCTGTTGACACCTCCGCGTTTGTTGACACTCCGTTTGAGAGAGGGGGACCGATTAGACAGTTTCGAACTCGCGTGAGTATCTATTGACAGATCCAGACGACGCGCCAGGCCGCCCAGCGGAAGCCGTTGTGGGCCGGATACCCAAAGGACCGGCAACACATGGAACTCCGCGACCGCACCACGGCCGAGGCCGTCGCCCAGATCGCCACTCTTCTCGCCCAAGCCTACGAGCGCTATCGGCGCGTTCGGCGCATCGAACGCACCCGTC
>JAEUQG010000325.1 GCA_016789755.1 Bryobacterales bacterium | reverse complement strand
GAACGGATCCCGGTTCATCAGCAGTTTCGTCAGATGCTCCAACACCACCGTGCCCCCGCCCGGCCCCCCATTGCCGTATCCCTTGATGCCCTTGTCCGTCGTAATCTCCACCGTGAACGACGGCACCTTCCCCGCATCCGGCATGAACAGCGAGCGCATCGCCTTGTACTCCGGATACACCGACATCGGATTCGCTACTTCCACCCCTTGCGTCGACCACGAGTCCGCCGACGGCTTATAGGCCGGCAGCGGCTTGCGCGGGCGCGTCCGCACTAGCCGGATTCCCGTGATCTTCAATTTGCTCTTCTCCCCCGCAAACGGCAGCGGCGGAGCAGCCATCGCGGACGTACGCAGCCCCTCGGCGGCAATCATGGCCCCCGGGGCGAGTCGAAGAAACTGGCGGCGGTTCATGGGTAGACGTTACATGACGATAAGCCTCGTATGCAACTGCGGCTGCAGCGCATCATGTGCCCGCTCCGGCGCTGCCGCCTCACCTTCTGGGCCTTGATCGGCCTCTTTCTGCTCAACATCGTCATGTATGTGACCGCCCGCCGCTGGGAAAAACAGCTCGCCGTCGCGCAATTCGACAAGGACAGCAGTCACATCGATCATTCCCTCCAGGAAGTCTTCGACCACAGCCTCAGCCAGTTACGGGCCACCGCCGCTATTTGGGAAGTTAACCCGCAGCCCTCCATCCGTGACTACCGCGCTGTTACCCGCCACCTCGTCGACGGTCCTCCTTACGTCGTCGGCCTCGGCTGGGCGTCGCGCTTTGACACCGCAGCCCTCATCGCCTGGGAACGCAGCGCCTCCCTCCAATTCGGCGTCCCCATCCGCGCCATGGACGGCAATCAACGGCCCGTGGACCGCACCAAAAACCTCTTCCACCCCATCCGCCTCGTCGAACCCATCCAACACCACCGCGCGCTCCTCGGCTACGATCTCAGTTCCCATCCGGACCGCGCCAAAGCAATCGAAGAGGCTGCCCGAAAACAGAAGCCCGTCGCCACCTCCCCCATCCTGCTCCAATCCCCGGCCAAACCAACCATGGGCTTCCTCCTGCTCTACCCCTTGCTTCGCAACGGGGCCGTCGACGGATTCCTCATCCTCGCCCTGCGCAGCGACTTCCTGCTAACCTCCGCCCTCGGCCCCCAACCCGCCAACGACCTCGTCATCTCCATTCGCGATGTTGCCGCCGGCTACAATCTCCTCCACCGCCCCGCCGCCAAAACCCAACTCCAGTACGCCAAAACATTCCACTTTGCCGGACGCGATTGGCAGATCCAGATCCAGGCCCGCGACGGCTACATCGATTCCCGCCGCACGTTCATGCCGGAAATCGGTTTCGCCGCCGGCATTCTGCTTGTCATTGTCATGGGCGCGCAGGCCGTCTCCTCATCCCGCGCCATCATCACCGCGCGCAAACAAGCCCGCCGGCGCAATCGCAAACTCCGCCGCCTCAACCGGAATCTGCGCGCCGAAGTCACCGAACGCGCCGAGGCTGAACAGCGCCTCGCAGCCTATTCCGAACAGCTCGAACAAGCCACCCTCCTCGCCGAATCCTCCGCCAACGCCAAAAGCAACTTCCTCGCCATGGTCAGCCATGAAATCCGCACCCCCATGCACGCCATCATCGGCATGACTAACATCCTCCTCGATTCCCCCCTCAATCCCGATCAGCGCGAAAGCGCCGGCATCGTCCTCCGCTCCGCCGATTCCCTCCTCCAGATCATCAACGACATCCTCGATTTCTCCAAAATCGAAGCCGGCAAATTCGAATTCGAAGACGTCCCCTTCGACCTTCAGCAAACCATCTCCGAAGTCATGGACGCCGTCTCCGTACGCGCCAGCGAAAAAGGCATCAGCCTCATGGTCGGCTATCCCACCGACGCCCCCGTGCGCTTCCTCGGCGATGGCGGCGCCGTCCGCCAAATCCTCCTCAACCTCGCCGGCAACGCCGTCAAATTCACTGAGCGCGGCCAGATCGCCGTCGATGTCCTCGTCCTCGAAGAAGACGACTCCGTCGCCCGCATGTATCTCTCCGTCTCCGATACCGGCGTCGGCATCCCCGACGACCGCCTCCACCGCCTCTTCCACCCCTTCCAGCAGGCCGACTCCTCCATGCGCCGTAAATTCGGGGGCACCGGACTCGGCCTCGCCATCTCCAAACGCCTCACCGAATTGCTCGGAGGCGTCATCTCCGTCGACAGCCAGCTCCACGTCGGCACCATCTTCCAACTCGACCTCCCCCTCAAAAAAGATCGATCCACCGTCCCTTCCAGCTATTGCCCCCTCGATCTCTGCAGCGTCGGCGTTCTCATCGCCGAACCGAACCCCGCCGTCTCCACCATCCTCTCCAAACAGCTCGAAGGCTGCCACATCTCTCATGCCCAGGCCGGCGACAACTCCAGCTTGCTCGCCAGCCTCACCGCCGCCGAAAGGCCCTTCGGCATCTTCCTCATCGGCGGCGACGAATCCGAATCCTGGGACCCTGCCGAAGCCGTAACCGCCATCCGTAATCGCTCCGGCGTACCCAACCCCGTCTTGATCCGCATCGCTCCCTACGCCGTCGCCGGAGAACGCGCCGCCATGGAAGAAGCCGGCTTCTCCGCCTACCTCGTCATGCCCGTCTTCGCCGGCGTCCTCATGAACGCCATCACGCAAGCCTGGGCCGCCGCACGCCTCGGCGCCGTCCCCAAACCTATCCTCACCCGCCAATCCCTCCGCGACGACGCAGCCAAGGTCTCCCTGGAGCCCCTCGCCAACCTTTGCCGCGTCCTCCTCGTCGAAGACAACGCCGTCAATCAGAAAATCGGCAAACGCCTCCTCGATAAACTCCATTGCTCCGTCGATATCGCCGCCAACGGCCTCGCCGCCCTCCGCCAGTGGGAACCCGGCAAATACGATATCGTCCTCATGGATTGCCAGATGCCCGAAATGGACGGCTTTGAAGCCACCGCCGAAATCCGCAAACGCGAACTCCTCGCCGGCCCCGGCATCCACACCCGCATCATCGCCATGACCGCCAACAATATGCAGGGCGACCGCGAACACTGCCTCCGCGCCGGTATGGACGACTTCCTCCCCAAACCCGTCTCCTTCGCCGAACTCCGCAACAAGCTCGACGAAACCCGCCAGACATCCCCCTCTATAGATTCACCCGTCCTCAGCCGATAAAAAAAAAGAACGCTGACAAAATTTTGACGGAATTTTTATCCTGCTTTCCGCATCTATGAGTGTGAAGGCCTCGATTCGCAGAGCGCTTCCGGGCAAGGATGCAGCGCCGCAGAGGCCGCCAGGGAGGATGGCCATGAGGAGTCTGAAAGAGAGATTGGAACAAAGCGTCGCCACCTTGGAGACGCTCGAACGCAAACGCCTGGAAATGCGCAGCCCCGCGCACGGCCAGGATACCGAATGGAGCCTCGTCGAACGCGAACTCCGCGAAATCGAGCAGGATATCCTCGACGAACCCGGCGCTCTCGAAAAATTCCTCGTCCGCCGCAAATCCTAGCCCCTAACCAGCACCCCAACATCGAAGCGGATCTGAGAAACTCTTCCTTGGGTACTCTCATGATCCGCTTCTTCCTTTTTGCCCTCCCCCTTCTCATCCAAGCCGCCTCCTACACCGACCCCATCACCGGCGCCCCCGTCACCGAATTCACCGCCCCAGGCCAATCCGCCTCCAACCTCTACTACCACTTCCCCAATTTCACCGCCGACTCCCGCTACGCCGTCTACACCTCCGGAGGCCAGATCCACGCCTTCGAGCCCGCCACCGGCATTTCGCGCCAGCTCACCACCCATCCCCAAACGTCCCCCTCCACCGCTTGCCCCGATCCGCGCGACAAACGCCGCATCTTCTTTCTCCAGGCCCATGACGTCATGGCCCTCGACATCGAATCCGCCCAAACCCGCAAGATCGCCTCCGTCCCGCCACCCATCCTCGGAGGCCCCAGCCAGCCCAGCCTCTCCCACGACGGCCGTTCCCTCGCCCTCTCCAAACGCCGCGACAACACCACCTGGGAAATCGGTCTCATCGACATCGCCACCGGAACCTACCGCACCGTCCTCACCCAAGGCTTCCACATCGGCCACGTCCAGCACAGCCCCACCGATCCCGTCATCTTCTACGTCTGGGAAACCGGAGGCTACGCCCCCCAACGCACCTGGCTCGTCAACTCCGATGGCGCCGGCAATCGCCCCTTCTACTTCCGCACCGATCCCAAAGCCTGGTTCACACCCCTCAAAGAATGGGTCACCCACGAAGCCTGGGTCCAGTCCACCGGCGAGATGACCATGGTCAACGACAAAGTCGGCGTCATGCTGGTCTCGAAAGACGGCACATCCCAGCTCCTCAAGGAAGGCCGCTTCTGGCACGCCGCCGCCACCCCCGACGGCAAACGCCTCGTCCTCGACGATTTCGACGGCCGCCTCTGGCTGCTCGAAACCGCCACCGGAAACCTCCGCCTCCTCGCCACCGGACTCCGCGATACACACCGCCAGGTGCACGCCCACGCTTCCTTCGATTGGTCCGGCCGCTACGTCCTCTTCAACTCCGGCCGCACCCATCCCACCGTCGCCATCATCGACCTTCAGTCGCTGCCGGAATAGCGCTCTATTTCAGCCGCTCCAGCCGGCCCTTTCGCTTCACGATATTCTTGTAATCCCACTGAATATCCCGAGCCTTCTTCAGCCACCGCCGCAAATCCGCCACGTTCACCTCGCTCACCGCCGTATAGCGAGCCTCCGCCGCCCGGAACTTTCCCTCCGCCTTCAGCCCCTCTTCATCGAAGGACTGCCCGCTCCAGAACAGCAGCCGCACACAACCCTTCAGCTTGCTGTAGCCCGCCACCGGATTCCCATCGAGAAACCACACCGGATGGGCGTGCCAGATCTTGTTCTCCGCTTCCGGCAACCCTGCATCGATCTCCTTCGCCAGAAGATCGCAGATCTCCTCATCGCCCCCCGCTTGCGAACAGTTGTACTGAACTGTGTCCGAGTGCATCGCTTTCCCTCCCAACGTCAACGCTTCTTATCTCCCAGCACACGCATGCCGAGGTCGAGCCGGTCCGTCAGCACATAATCCACCCCCGCCTCCGCCAGCGCCCGCATCTTCCCTTCATCGTTCGCTCCGAAGTAGTTGACCTTCACCTTACTACGGTGCAGCCGCGCCACCGCATCCGCCAGCCCCTCCGGCATTTGCCCGTCCGCCCCATCGCGTATCTGGATAAACTCCGCCCCCATCGCGATCGTGCGCTCCACATACGCCTTCAGATCCCCGCCCTGCCGCGACATGTTGCAGATCCGTACCTTCGGAAAGACGCGCCGCAACTCGGCTGCGTGTTCCTCCGTCGCGGCAAACAGAGCGTTCCCCATCCGCCCCATTCCATCGAGAAGCCGGGCCGCCGGCACGGCCACGCCCAAATCCCCCGCGTCCAGATGCACGTTCAGCAGAACCTCCGGCGGCATCGCGGCCGCCACTTCACTCAGCCGCGGAATGCGCGTGCCCGCAAACCGCTCCCCAAACCACGCCCCGAAATCCAGCCGCAACAACTCCCCCAACGCATAATCCCCCACTGCCCCCCACCCGTTCGAGGTCCGCTGCAACGTCCTGTCGTGCAGAATCACCAGTTCCCCGTCGCGCGTCCGCTTCACGTCAAACTCGATCTGCGGAGCCCCCTTCTTCACCGCCGACACCAGCGCCGGAATCGTGTTCTCCGGAAAGTGCTCCACATCGCCTCGATGCGCGCACGCCCGCGTCTCCGCCATCGCCGCTTGCGCCACCAGCGAAACAACAGCCATCATCCGATACAGCATCTCGCCCTCAAAACGTCCGCGTCCCATTCGTCTTCGTCGCAAAGTGATACACTCCGTCCTCCGCCGCCACATAGATCCCCCGAAACCCGCTCCCCCAATTCAAATTCCGTCCCGCCCCGCCCGCCTTCGCCAATCCCAACTCCACCCCCTGCGCATCGAACACCGCCACACCTCCCGCCGTCGCCATCCAAACATTTCCGGCCTCGTCTGTTTTAAGCCCTTTGCACCCCACCCGGGCCCAAACGCGCCCCCCTCCCAACGTCCCATCCCCCGCCACCTCGTACACCCGCACCGCCTGCCCATCGGAAACATACAGCTTGCTCTGATTCGGCCCCAGCGCCACAAACCGCGCCCCATCCCCGGCCACCCGCCGTACCGTCCCCGCCCCCGCTTTCCCACCCACGCCCGCGCGTTCCCGAGTCACCTGAAACACCGCGCCCTCTGCCGTGAAATACACACTTCCATCGATTGCATACACCACATCTCCCGGCTCGCGCGCCTCCGCCAGCACCGTCATCGAACCATCCTTCTCCCGCCGCGTCACCCGCTCCCGCTCGCACCCGAGCAGCCGCCCCTGATGATCGAACGTAATGCTCGCCGCCTCCACCTCCCGCTCCACCGTCGTCTGCCCCCGCTCCCACTTCACTATCCGCCCCGCATCCGCCACCAGCAGGTAACCGCGCCTGCTGAACACCGCCGCCCGAGCCTGCTTCACACCCACCGCCACCTTCTCCACCTTGGCTTCGCGATCCACGCATTCCCAGAAACGCTCATTCTTGGCTTCGATCATACCCATCTATCCAATCACACTTCCGCCCGCACTGCCGGCACGACCCATCCCTCCCTTGCACCCAACCCTCCCCGCATCCGAAAATGAAAACCTCATGGCTAGAGAGTTCTCCATTACCCCGAAGTCCGTTCCCCCTGTCTCCTCCGAGTATCGGAAAATCGCCACCCCGCTCCCCGCCCCGGAAACTGTCCCCCTGCTCGAATCGCTCCACCACACCGAGTTGCGAGCCATGCAAGGCCAGCCCCCCGTCGTCTGGCACCGCGCCGAAGGCTTCCAGGTCTACGACCCCGCCGGCAACTGCTGGATCGACTGGTCCAGCGGCGTCCTCATCACCAACGCCGGCCACTCCCACCCCGACGTCATCAAAGCCATCAAGGAACAAACGGCGTCCCACATGATCGCCAGCTACATGTTCCCCAACGCCGCCCGTGCCCGCTTCGCCGCCCGCTTCTCCGAACTCCTCCCCGAAGGCCATAAAAAGGTCTTCCTCCTCTCCACCGGTTCGGAAGCCGTCGAATGCGCCATCAAACTCTGCCGCACCCACGGCATCAAGGTCGGCGGCCGCAAAAAGAACATCATCGTCAGCTTCGAAAAAGCCTTCCACGGACGCACCCTCGGCTCGCAACAGGCCGGCGGTATCCCCGCCCTCAAAGAATGGATCGTCAACCTCGACGCCGGCTTCGTCCAGGTCCCCTTCCCCGACGGATTCCGCACCACCGACACCTCCTTCGATTTCTTCCTCAAATGCCTCACCGATCTCGGTGTCAGCGGCCCCAACGTCTGCGGCGTCATCCTCGAAACCTACCAGGGCGGCAGCGCCGCCTTCGCCCCCGTCGAATACATGCAGCAACTCCGCAAATGGTGCGACGGCCACAAAGCCCTCCTCGTTTGCGACGAAGTCCAGGCCGGCTTCGGACGCACCGGCGCCATGTGGGGCTTTGAACACTACGGCATCGTCCCCGATCTCTCCACCTGGGGCAAAGGCATCTCCAGTTCCCTCCCCATCGCCGCCGTCGCCGGCCGTGCCGACGTCATGGACCTCCATCCCCCCGGCAGCATGAGTTCCACCCATAGCGGCAACCCCGTCTGCTGCGCCGCCGCCCTCGCCTCGCTCGAAGTCGTCGTCCGCGAAAACCTCCCCGCCCAGGCCGCCCGCAAAGGCGCCGTCCTCCTCTCCCGCCTCAAAGCCATGATGGCCAAACACCCCGAAATCGGCTGCGTCGACGGCAAAGGCATGGTCGCCGGCATCGCCTGCGTCAAGCCCGGCACCAACCGCGAACCACACCCCGATCTCGCCTGGGATGTCGTCGAACGCTGCTGGCACAAAGGCCTCCTCATGTTCATGCCCGTCGGCTTCGGCGGCGCCACCGTCAAAATCTGCCCCCCCATCGTCATCAGCGACGAAGCCCTCGAAGAAAGCCTTCAGGTCTTCGAACAAGCCTTCGCCGAAGTCGCCGCCGAACACAAACTGGAGGCCACCGCGCGATGAGCGCTCCCCAAGTCCTCATGATCGGCGCGGGCATGATCGCCCAGGATCAACTCCTCCCCGCCCTCTACCAGCTCCAGCGCAAGGGCCGCATCGGCGACATCACCGTCTGCGCCCAGCGCGATAACTCCCTCAACGACCTCGCCTCCTCCCCGCTCATCCTCCGAGCCTTCCCCGGCCATTCCTTCAAAGCCATCCCCGGAGGCCGCTTCGAAGAGGCCATCGCCCAACTACCCCCTCACCAAATCGTCGTCGCCGCGGTCCCCGATCAGATCCACTTCGCCGTCACCATGGCCGCCCTCCGCAACAATCAGCATGTCTGTTGCGTCAAACCCCTCGTGCTCACCGTCAAGGAATCGCACATCATCGAACAGGAAGCCCGCGCCCGCGGACTCGCCGTCGGCGTCGAATACCACAAGCGCCTCGACGACCGCAGCCTCCTCGCCCGCCGCCGCTACAAAGAAGGCTTGTTCGGAGCACTCAAACTCGGCGCCGCCACCCTCATGGAAAAGTGGTATTACCGCCATTCCAACTTCCAGAACTGGTGCACCACCGAAAACTCCGATGCCTTCACCTACATCGGCTGCCACTACGTCGACCTCGTGCACTTCATCACCGGTCTCCTTCCCACCTCCGTCAGCGTCTACGGCATCAAGGACCATTACCCCAACGGCAACGAAGGCTTCCTCTGGTCCGACGCCCGCGTCATCTGGGAAAACGGAGCAGCGCTCAACGTCCAAAACGCCCTCGGCTTCCCCGACGCCGCCCCCGGCACCAACACCCAGGGCATGACTCTCTACTTCTCCGAAGGCGATACCGGAGCCTGGCTTCAGCACGACGACCAATACCGCGGCATGCGCTACAGCTACCTCCGCAATCCCGGCGGCCCCGGCGCCACCCAGTTCGCCGAACCCAGCCCCGACTACATGCAATACGTCGACCTCGGCGGACCCGGCCTCACCCCCGTCGGCTACGGCATCCGTTCCGTCGAATTCATCCTCGAACAATTCCTCCGCGTCCAGGGCCCCCTCGAAGAGCGCCAGCGCATCCTCGCCGAAATCGACAAAGCCGGAGTCATGGCCACCCCCGCCAACTCCCGCTACAACGAATACGTCACCGAAGCCGGCCGTCTATCCATCCTGAACGGCGGAAGAGAGGTATCCATTGATTACGCCGCGGACAAAGTCCAATTCAAATACTAATTCCATCCGAGTTCATCGGCGTTCATCGGCGGCCCTAAAACTCCTCATCCTGCTCCTGTGCGCCCTCACTCTCCTCGCCCAAGGCTTCCGCTCCGCCCGCCAATACGACGACCACTACCAGAAACACGGCCACGAATTCGGCAAAATCACCAAACAGCAATATCTCAAATTCGCCCAGGAACTCCGCGACGCCCCCAAATCCTCCGAAATCCTCGAATCGGTCCGCACCGACGGCGTCATCACCCGTTTCCACAAGAAGAAGGGCTGGTTCCTCGCCTTCAATAAAGACCGCACCATCCGAACCTTCTTCATCCCCAACGACGGCGAACGCTATTTCCACCGCCAGGCCAAGAGGAATTGAACCATGACCGATGCCGAAGTCAAAACATTCCTGAAAGAAAACGACTACCCCGAGCACCTCGTCAAGGCCGGCAAGAAAGGCCTGATCGACCAATACAACCAGTTCGTCAGCCAGGTCGAGCACGGCTACTCCCTCACCCTCGACGACTACCGCAACGACCTCGACCTCCGAGCCATCCTCTCCCGCCTCGGCCTCCAATCGGAAATCGAAGAAGCCGACGCCCGCCTCCGCTGCCTCCTCGTCTTCACCGCCTCCAGCATCTGGGATTGCGACGATAACCCCGACGCCTTCTGGCTCTACGGCTACCCCCGCAACGCCCGCGGCGACCTGCTCGACGACCTGCGCAACGAAGGCTTCCTCGAATGATCGAAACGCCGCGTCTCCTGCTCCGCCTCTTCCGCGACCAGGACCGCGAGCCCTTCGCCCGCCTCAACGCCGACCCCCACGTCATGCGCTACTTCCCCGCCCCGCTCACCCGCGCCGGCAGCGACGCCATGGTCGACAAGATCCAAGCCCACTACCGCACCCACGGCTTCACACTCTACGCCGCCGAACGCCGCGATACCAACGAGTTCATCGGCTTCGTCGGACTCGCCATCCCCGGCTTCGAGACCCACTTCACCCCTTGCGTCGAAATCGGCTGGCGCCTCGCCGCCGCCCACCACAACCAGGGCTTCGCCACCGAAGCCGCCCGCGCCGTCCTCCACCACGCCTTCCAAAACCTCGCCCTCCGCGAAATCGTCTCCTTCACCGTCCCCGCCAATCTCCCCTCCCGCCGCGTCATGGAGAAAATCGGCATGCACTTCGACAGCGAATTCGACCACCCCCGCCTCCCCGAATCTCCCCCCCTCCGCCGCCACGGCCGCGACCGCAACGCCGGATAGCCGGACGTTCTCGTTTCACTGGACCGTCCGTGGCGCGAGCGTTCCCCCATCCAGCCAGTTCTGCACACGCCGCACCTCTTCGTTCTTCGCGTCACCCCCAGCCACAGCAGGCAAATAAATATCCGGCTGCACACCCGCCACATCTACCATCAAGCCGGGAATCCTCGTCGATCGCGTCGTCGCGTACCACAGCCGCCGTCTCCCCGACGGAAAATCGCGCGGGCGCAGGTTCGAATAATCGAGTGACCCCGCCGTGCGCTGTCCTATCAGCTTCACGTGAAAACTCTGCCGCGCACCCAATAGAAACTGCTCACAGGAACTCCCGCAACCGCCATCGATGAGAATCGCCACGCGAGAGGGACGGCGTGGTTCCAGCCGCCCTACGCGGTCATATTGCATCGAGCCTCCATCGTTCATCGCCACATACGTTCCCGGCGCTGCATTGCTCATCCGTGCGATCGAATCGCTCAGCGATTTCGGGCACTCCGCATCGCCCGGTGCGGCAAGCGCGCAGACGCGCGTCCAGCCTTCGATGTTGGCTGGCGTCGCCAATATCTCCGTGCCCGCACTGGCAACCTCGTCCGCCATCAGCCAAGGCATGAGTGGCGCGTAACTGCTGTCGCTCCCACCCCCATTGCCTCTTACATCGATGATCCAGTTCGGATGCTCCTGCAAATCCTTGCGGTGAGCCTTCAGCAGGCCAATAAGGGCTTCGCGGTGGTCGGGCGCAAAGCTCTTCAGCGTGAGCCGCAGAGTCTTCGCCGAAAGAATCTCGATAGCCGGCGCGTTCCTCAGTGGCGGGGCTTCTGCCTTCTCCGCGGACCGCTTCGGCGGCACTGCCGGGGCCGGGGCCGGGGCCGCAACCTCCGCGATATCCTCCACCCCTAAATGCCCCCGCCGCCATGCCCGCAGATATTTCTGGATCACCGGCGCGCAACTCGCATTCCCACGGATCTGCGACGCCGCGCTCTTTGCCGCCGCCAGCGCATCGTCAAAATGCTTCTGACCGAACTGTGCCAGGTGATCCCGCGCACCCGTGTCGTTCTCCAGCAGAAATCCCGGCAGGAACTCCAGGTCTGCGGTGCACGCAATCGCTGACGGCCCCTGGGCCAGGCAACTCAGGCACACGCAGAATACCAGCAGGATGGTCGCGACCGTCTGTCTCGGCATACCCAACAGCATACAATCTCCCCCCTCATCCACTCGTCCCAGCCATGCTAACTTGACAGGCATGCCGGTTCAAACCGTAGGCAAAGTGCTAGAACTCCGCCGCTACCCCGTGAAATCCATGGCCGCCGAATCCCTCCATTCCGTCAACGCCTCCTGGCACGGCTTCGCCGGCGATCGCCGCTGGGCCTTTATCCGCCCCGCCATGGAACGCAGCGGCTTCCCCTGGCTCACCATCCGCGAAAGCCCGGACCTCTGGAGCTACCAGCCGCGCTTCCTCAACCTCGATGACGTCGAAAGCTCCACCACCGTCGTCCACACCCCCGCCGGCGACGATCTCGAAGTCACCGACCCCGCCCTCGCCCAACGCCTCGGCGAAGGCGTCCGCGTCATCAAACAATACGGCGGCATCTTCGATACCTTCCCCATCTCCATCTTGACCACCCAAAGCGTCGCCGGCCTCTCCGCCCTCGCCGGCGAGCCGCTCTCCGCCCTTCGCTTCCGCCCCAACATCCTCATCGACACCACCGCCGCGGACCCCTTCCCGGAAGACCAGTGGGTCGGCGCCATCCTCCGCATCGGTTCCTACCGCTGCCGTGTCGATGTGCGCGACAAAAGGTGCGTCATGGTCAACGTCTCCCCCACCGGCGGCGCCCCCAATCCTTCCGTTCTCCGAGCCATCGCCAACCAACGCAACGCCCGCTTCGGAGTCTACGGCGCCACCGTCGAACCAGGCGACCTCGAACTCGGCGCCCCCGTCATCCTCGAATCCTGACACCCCACATGGGGCACTCAGACCAATCTGGATGAGTCATCGCAAGCCTGCCTTCATCTCAAGACATATCGCTTGCCGGCGGCCCCGGACCTGAGCCCCCCCAATCCCCAGCCCCATCCTCGATATCCTGAATCCGAAACTTCCTCCCAGGAATCTACGTACACTAGATCATGACCCTTGCGTCCACGCTCCTGGCCCTCCTTCCCTGCGCCCTCCCGGCTGCCACCGAAGATCACCGCCCAGCCATGCGCAAGGCCGCCGAACTCCTCATCAAAGCCGAAGGCAACTTCGACAAACTCCTCTTCACCCGCCGCCGCGAAACCCGCCAGCTCGAATCCGGCGGCGCCATCAAATCCAAGGAAATCATCACCGTCCGCCGCGAGCCCTACGAAGACCTCATCATCATGCGCACCATCGCCCGCGACGACAAACCCCTCTCCCCCGAAGAACTCAAATCCCAGGAAGACGACATCCGCCGCTCCGTCGCCGTCTACCGCGAGCGCCTCGCCAAACAAGGCCCCCCCAAGCCAACCCCCAAAAAAGAAGAGGATCACTTCGCCCTCATCCGCGAATTCCCCGACGCCCTCGACTTCACCTTCACCGGCCCGGAAACCTTCCACGGCCGCCCCGGCCTCGCCTACACCTTCCAACCCCGCCCCGGCTACTCCCCCAAATCCATGAAATCGAAAATGTTCGAAAAAATGCGCGGCAAATGCATCCTCGATAAAGCCTCCGGCGAACTCGCCTTTGTCGACGCCGAAATCTTCGACAACATCAACCTCGCCTTCGGCCTCGCCGCCAAAGTCACCAAAGGAACGAAATTCCGCCTCACTCGTACCGAAGCCGCCCCCGGCATCTGGGTCGAACAGGACATGCACGCCCGCTTCTCCGCCCGCTTCATGCTCTTCAAAAACCTCCGCCAGGAAGTAGACACCCGCTACACCGAGTTCAGCCCCCGCCCTCCCAAGAACCCCCAGCGCGCCGCCAATTAACCTCCGACCCCCGCCAGCCGAAAAACCCGCCCCGAACGGCTACAATCAGGAAAAGGGCGCCAGTGACCGATCCGCAAAAAGACCCACCTCTCACGATCCAGTTTCCCGGCGATCCTCGCGATACGCCTCAA
>JAEUQG010000246.1 GCA_016789755.1 Bryobacterales bacterium | reverse complement strand
GTGGAGGTAGAGTTTGAGCTGATTGGCGGGAAGGGCGCCGGAGGAGGGGTAGATGCGATCGAGGCGAGCGGTGGCCGGGCGCTGTTGTTTGGGGATGGTGTGAGTAGCGGATGATGCGCCCCAACGCGCTTCGTAGGCGATGCCGGGTTCGAAGGGGAAGCGGGGACGGAAGCGGACTGTGGAACCTGAGACTTCGTAGGCGCCGGGCATGGCGATATCCTTGCCGGCGACGGAGACGCGAAACCGGGATGCCAGATCGCGCACGGATGAGGCGTCGGGGACGCCGTGAACTTCCACGGCATCCCTGCGCCAATCGAATGTAACGGACGCGAGCGCGAAGGCAAGCGCCCAATGGAGAACTGTCGTCACGCGAGATTCCGGTTACGGCAGCGCGAGTTGCTTGAGATCGAGCGAGCCGCTTTCGCCGCGGATGAGCATCATGGCGCGGGCATCGTCGATTTTGTCGAGGTGTTCCACGCCTTTGAGGGCGGCGATGGTTTCATAGGGGACGCCCGTGACGTCGGTCTGCTTGGTGATGCCCTCGTAGCTGTCGATTTTTTCCGTGGAGAGCTTCATCACGCCGCGGCTGGAGTTATTGAGGAGGATGAAATCGGTTTTGCCCTTTTTGTAGACGATCATGTCGAGGGGGCGATTGCGGTTGCCGAGTTCGGCGATGGTGGTGCCCATGACCTTCTTGCCGGGGGTGAGATCGGAGATGGGGAACTTCACGAGCGGCGTGCAGGTGTAGGCGGCGAGGATGTGAGGCTTGCCGTTGATGTGGTAGGCGACGAAGGTACGGACCGGGGCGTTGGTTTCAAAGCGCCCGTGCGCGCCGTGGAAGATCTCCACGCTGGAGCCGCGGGAAACATCGGTGAAGGGGAACGGAATGACGCGGAGGTTGGAGGCGAACTCTTCGTTGGAGAGGCCGGCGACGACGACCTTGCCTTCGACGAAGGCGATGTCGGTGATAGCTTCGTTGCGAAGGCTGGCACCACGGCGGTCTTTGGCATCGGAGGCAGGGGCGTTGGGGAGGGCGATTTTGGCGTGTTTGACGGCGTCGAGGGCGAGTTCTTCAATCTTGCCCTTGGAGTCGACGCGGACGATGACGGCGGCGGCATCGGGACCCTTGCCGCGGGAAACGGAAAGGTAAGCACGCTTCGAGAGCGGATTGACGGCCATGTCGTTAATGAGGATCTGATCGGCGGAGGAGCCGAGGAAGGCGGCGATCTTTTCGTTGATGCCGGCCACTTCGGAAGCGGGGGCTCCCGAGGCCTTGTTGTCGTTGGTGTCGATGGCGTAGACGGTTGCGGCCGAGGGATCGGCAACGAAGAGGACGCCGTCGGGGCCGAAGGCAAGGGGCCCAGCGGATTTCAATTCGGCTTTGCCTGCTTTGAGCGAAGCGTTGAGGTTGGCAGCGGCGGCGGGCGCGACGATTAACGCCAGCGAGCCGAGACCGGCTAATAGACGGTTCACGATGGGTTTCACTTTTTGTTTGCTCCCAGAAATCAGAGGTGTTCGTAAAGACGAATCGGTTGAGTCTACTGTTACACCCAGGGCGAAGAGAGTCAAGGGGGCCTTATGTTCTCATGCGGCAGGGACCGGCTGAGAGGCGCCGTGCTTGCGTTTGGCGCGCCAGCGTTCCCAGGCACGTTGGGCGTTGCCGAGGTAGAGATAGAAGACCGGGGTGAGGTAGAGGGTGACGAGTTGGGAAAAGAGGAGTCCGCCGACGACGCAGACACCGAGCGGCTGGCGGGCTTCCCCGCCGGCTCCGTAGCCGACGGCAATGGGGACCGCGCCGAGGAGCGCAGCCATGGTGGTCATCATGATGGGGCGGAAACGGATGAGGCAGCCTTCGTAGATGGCGGTCTCGGCGGGTGTGCCTTCGCGCTCGGCGTCGAGGGCAAAGTCGATCTGCATGATGGCGTTTTTCTCGACGATCCCGATGAGCATGATGAGGCCGACGAAGGAATAGATATTCAGCTCCATGCCGAGCAGGTAGAGCGTGAGCAAGGCGCCGAAGCCGGCGGAGGGCAATCCGGAGAGGATGGTGAGGGGGTGGATGTAGCTCTCATAGAGGATGCCGAGGACGAGGTAAACCACCATGATTGCGATGAGGAGGAGGATCCAGAGATTGGTGAGCGAGCCCTGGAAGGCTTTGGCCAAGCCTTGGAAGGCAGTGCTGATGGTATCGGGAAGGATGCGCTGGGCGGCGAGAGCGACTTCATCGCTGGCGTGACCGAGGGAGTAGCCGGGAGCGACATCGAAGGAGATGGTGGCGGAGGGCAATTGACCGTAGTGCGACACGGCTTGCGGGCCTGTTTCCATGTTGAGCTTGGCGAGGGCGTCGAGGGGAATGAGCTTGCCGGTGCCGGCTTTGAAGTAGAGCTTGGAGAGGGTATTGGGATCGGACTGGAGTTCGGGGAGGACCTCGAGGAGGACCTTGTATTCATTGACGTTGGAGTAGATGGTGGACACCCAGCGCGGGCCATAGGCGTCGTATAGGGCGTTCTCCACTTGCTGGGCGTTGAGTTGGAGCGCGGCGGCACGGTCGCGTTGGATGTTGACCATGACTTGGGGGCTGGCGATGAAGAGGTTGCTGGTGACATCGCGCAGGGCGGGATTGGAAGCGAGCTCCTTTTCGAGCTTGGCAGTGTATTCGTAGAGCTCATCTTTGCCGGGCGTTTGAAGTGTGAACTGATAGAGGCTCTTCGTGAGCTGGCCGCCGACGCGCACGGTGGGAGGAACCTGGGGATAGACGCGGATGCCGGGGATCTCTTCAAGTTGGGAGCGGACGCGGGTGAGGATTTCGCCGGCGAGGTGTTCGCGATGCTTGCGCGGTTTGAGGTGGACGACCATCTGGCCGAGATTGGGGCCGCCGAGGGCGGAGGCGGATGGTCCGCCGACAGTGGCGACGAGGGAATCGACATCGGGGTCCTGGGAGACAACGGCAGCAGCTTTTTTCTGATACTCGGCCATTTGCAGGAAGCTGGTGCCCTGGGTGGCTTCGGTGACGATGGAGAGCTGATCGGTGTCCTGTTCGGGGATGAAGCCTTTGGGGATGATGACGAAGAGGTAGGCGGTGGCGCCGAGGACGATGAAGAACATGGAGGTGACGACGAGGCGGTGTTTGAGCGCCCAGACAAGAGTGAC
>JAEUQG010000239.1 GCA_016789755.1 Bryobacterales bacterium | reverse complement strand
TTGCTCGACCAGATCCCGTTCGCCATGTGCGCATACGTGATGTAGCCGATGCCCGCCTTGCCCGTATCGCGGATATACTGCTTCAGCCATTCGATCTTCGCATCGCGGCCCGGCAGATTCAGCGTGATCTCTTCAATGTTGCGGTTGTCGTTGTTCGAAATGTTCCAAACCTTCAACCCTGCCGCTTCCACGCGTTTCTTGATGGCCTCGAAGTTCTCATACGTGCCGCGGCCCTTGCCCGTCTGCACATTGAGATACTCCACGCCCATCTGTTTGATCCAAGTCAGATCGGTCTCCGTCACTTCCTCGCCCACTTGCATCGAGATCTTGATGCCGGGCGTCAGTGGCGTCAGCGGTTTGGCAACCGCGGCGGACGGGGCCAAAGCAGCGGCGGCTACCGCGGTTCTGGCAAAGTCACGGCGAGTGAATGCGCTCATCGGTTCGCTCCTATTCCCCCAGATCATACAACAGACGGTGGGCTATAGTCGTATACCATGCGGCCACTTTCCGACCAAGCCCTCCACCGCCTCAGGGCCGCAGCCACGGAACCAGACTTCCAGGAAACCCGCTACCGCCTCATCCGCGAACTCGGCCGCGGAGGCATGGGAACCGTCTACTTGGCCGAGGACTCGCTCCTCAACCGCAAAGTCGCCATCAAGGTCTTCCACCTCGACGACGCCTCCCCTGCACTCGCCGCCCGCATGCGTCACGAAGCCCGCACATTGGCCAGCCTCGAACATCCCAACATCGTCCCCGTATACGACTTCGGCCAGCTCCCTTGCGGGCGCCTCTATTACTCCATGAAATTCGTCGAAGGCTCGCGTCTCGACGAACAACTCAGCCAGAGCCTGCCTCGCAAGCTCCGCCTCTTCGATTCCATCTGCGAAGCCGTCGCCTACGCCCATGCCCGCGGTGTCATTCATCGCGACCTGAAGCCCGCCAACATCATGATCGGCGCCTTCGGTGAAGTGCTGGTTATGGATTGGGGGTTGGCCAAAATCGGCTACGACGCCCACTCCGCCGGACATGTCCTGGGCACCCCGCATTACATGGCGCCGGAGCAAGCCCGCGCCGAACCTCACCTCGACGCCCGCGCCGACATCTACTCCCTCGGCCGTATCCTCGAATTCCTCTGCGCCGCCGAAGCCCCCAAGCCCGTCCAAAGCATGATCCGGAAAGCCTGCCACCCCGATCCCGCGAGCCGCTATGCCGGCGCTCAGGATCTCGGCCTCGATGCACTCCGCTTTCTCGACGGCATGCCCGTCACAGCCCACAAAGAAAGCCCCTTCGAACTTGCCGTCCGCTTCTTCAACAACAACCGCACGCTGCTCCTGCTCGTGTTCACCTACGCCGCAATGCGCTTTCTGGTATTCTTCTTCTCGCGCCGCTAAAGAGAATCCGCGCTTTGCGTAATCCAATGGTGGAGGATGTACATGCTGAACAACTTGAATAAACCGCTGGTGGGAATCGTTCTCGGTGCGATTCTCGGCCTCTTCGATGGTTCCACCGCCATGCTCTACCCCGATTCCCGCCCGTTGATCGTGAGCATTCTCATCGGATCGACATTCAAAGGTCTGTTCACAGGCCTCGTCGCCGGCTTCTTCGCCCGCAAATTCCAATCGATCCCCATCGGAATCCTCATCGGACTCCTGGCCGGCATGGCCTTCACTTACCCCATCGCCATCGAGCCGGTCAACGGCAAATCGTACTTCCTCGAGATCATGATCCCCGGCTCCATCCTCGGCGCCGTCGTCGGCTTCGCCACCCAGCGATTCGGCAAAAGCCCCGCCATCTCCTGACGCCCGTCTTCCGTCTCCCGTCCTCCCTACTGCCCCGCCCGCGCCTGCAACCCCTTCGGAGCGCTGACGTAACCCTTTACCCTGTCCTTGCCAACCTCATTCACCACCAGTTCCAGTGCTTGCCCGCCGCTGCGAATCGAAACCGGCTCGTATAGGCTCACATTCCGCTTTTCCACCTTCACATCGTCCACCAGTAAATCGATGTCGTAGCGTTTGCGCTTCGCATCGGTCTTGCGAAGTGCGAGCCCCAGCGGACCGCTGCGCTGGAACTGCTTCGATTTCGACAATTGAAATTCGTGGTAATCCCTCTGCCCGCGATGGCGCAGTTGAGCAACTTCCTCATTTGTCCGTGCGATCGATCCGTTCAGGTCATCCCGTGTCGCCCCCAATCGCGATGCCAGATCGCGACGCGCACGTTCTAACTCCTGCTGCGTCACCGACAACCTCTGGCTCTGCTCGGCCAACTGGCGCTGAATCGCCTTCCAATGCACCTCATCGGACGCCTTCGCCTTCGATTCCCGCACTCCTTTCCCTGGCGGCTCAATCACAAGCGCTCGGTTCTCCCCCAACGCATGCAACGCCGACAGCCGCTCCGATAAGTCCGCTACCTGTTTCTGCAATTGGTTCAACGACACGCTCAGCGTGTGCTGATTGGCCAGCATGGCACGATCCTGGGTCCCGCTCCGCAACCCGTAGGCGAGACCCAGAATCGCCAAAAAGGAGCCCGCCGCAACGGGCCACAGCTTCCCGTTCAAGGTTGCGGGCTCCGGGGAGGATGGGGCGTTCGCCACCTGCTAATCCTCGCTCTTGACGCGAGTGGCTTCGATGAAGCCGCCTGCGGCAATGCCCCGAACCTCCACTCGATCGCCAACCCGCAGTTGGCTCAAGGAATCGATTTTGACGAGGTTCGTGCGCGTGGTAACAAATACCGGCACCGGAAGGCTGTCGAGACGAAAGCTGTTCGATGCCGGATCGAGGGCACCGATCTGGCCCTTGATCTCAATCTCCGATCCGGAAGCGGCCGCGGCACGCGTGGTAAACGCCGTGGCGAACTGCGCCGCGCCGTTTCGCGACACCAGGAAAATACCCGACCAGTTCCCCGCCGCCAAAGGCATGCGCCTTTCCACCCGCGCGTTTCCCCGCCCGTCGGTCTCGAAAGTCCCTTCCACCAGCCCCGCGCACCCAACATTGGTTAACGCGAACCGGCAGAAGCTGACGACATAACTCGCATTCGGCCTCGCTCCCTCTACCCGTATCGCAACGTTGCCTTGTGCCGAGACCTCGACCGTCCCGTCCTCCAATGGGTCAATCCCCGTTACCCCCGCGATCCCCAGTGTTCCCAACGGAGCCAGCGCCGACTGGTAGATCCGCCGGTCATCCTGCCGCCGCTCATCGTCGTCGTCGTCGCCCGCCCAGGCGGGCACTAGCAACACCGCCACAACCACCGTCCAGCAAATGCGCGCCCAGGGACGAAAGGCGCCACCCGTCGCGTGCTCGTGCAGACACATGCGCGGCCTCCTTCGGCCACCTGCCATTGCAGATCACGGGCCAAACCGCCACGCTCGCCCTAAGTGATTGGGAATTGGTCCCTCAGCGATTCCACTGAATTGCCAACCCGGCAATTTTTACCAGGCATCTCCCAGCACTTACTTCAGTTCCACCATGATCGCCTCGAACGGTTCCGCGCTCAGATTCTCTTCCTTGTGCTTCGACGGAGTCCCCCATGCCGCCTCACCGGCGCCCCGTTTCACCTCCGTTGCTTTGCCATCCGCTCCCGTCACCCGGAAGTCCTGCGCCGTGAGATTCGTCGTCACCCGGAACGTCGCGTGCTCATGCATCGGTATCGATTGCTTGCCTCCCAGCTTCACACGCACCACGCGCACCTGGTCGTTCTCGAACTCCACCCGATAGCGCTTCGGATCCACTCGAACCGGGTCCAGCGGCGAAGCCCCTGCTTTTGCCGACGTCCCTTTGTTCTTCAGCTCAATCTCCATGATGGTCACCGGGGCCGGGCTCTTGTTAATCGCCACGTGCATCCCCGCTGCCGCACTCCACAGCGGCTCCCCCGCCTTCCAGCGAATCGTCGATCGCTTGCCATCCTGGAACTCGAAATCCTGCGCTCCGGGCTGCAGGTAGATCATCACCCGATTCATCTTGTGGTCGTGCATCCGTGTCCGCGTGCCGGGGTCCGAGGTTACCTTCACCACCCGTACGTGCTCATTGTCGATAACGACATTGCTTTGACCGAACGCCGCCAGGGCGCACAACAGGGAACCAGCCAGAATGCGATGCATAGCGTTAAGACATGATATCAGTCCGCTCACGGCCGGAACGCATGCAGTGCCTGGCTGGTCCGGATGAAAATCATCCCCCCTGAGATCGCCGGCGTTGCATAGACCTCTTCTTCCAGATCCGCCACCGACAGCGTTCTCTGCTCTGGACCCGCCGCCATCACTACCGCTACCCCCGCTTGCGTCACAAAGTAGATCTTCCCATCCCCCGCTACCGGTGAGGCGTACATGCGATCCGGCGCCGCCCGCAGCCTCCCCTGTTTATGCAGCGCGCCGTCCTTGGGATCCAGCGTCGACAGAATCCCGCCGTCGCTGATCATGTACAGCACGCCTTCGTACAGCAACGTCGAAGGCAACTGCGGAATCGCACGATGAACCTTCCAAACCACCTTCCCGCCCGGTTCAATCGCCAGCAGACTGTTCTCCGCCGCCATCCCCTGCGCGAACAACTGCCACTCCTCGCCATCCAGCTTCTGGTCACGATTCAGATCCAAATACTCGAAGAATGACTTCGCCCGCCCTTCCGGCATCTCCTCTTTCTCCAGGCCCCCGTTCGCATTGCGGTCGTACCGTATCATCTCCGCAAACGGCGAAACCGGTATCTGGCGCCCCGGATCGTTCTCCGGCAAATTGTACCCATTAATGTAGATGCGGTCGCCGTCCACAACCGGCACCGATTTCATTTCGCTGGCCAACCCCTTGGCATGCCACAACAACTCACCCGTCGAAGCCTGATAGGCATCCATCCGGAACGAACCCGGCGCCAGCACCGTCAACGGACCCTGCCCCTTCCGGTACACCACCGGAGTGGAATGTCCGCTCACCGCCTCCGCCCGCGCCTGCCGCCATTTCACCTTTCCATCCTCCTTGCCCACCCCTACAGCGAACGAACCTCGGGATTGGTCGCAGATCAGGATGATATTGTCCCCCGCCACAATCGGCGACGCGCCCATTCCGTAAAAGTTGTCGAACGGGCCCAGCGGCAGCCGCCAGCGCTCCTTCCCCTCCACCGTGTAGCTCAGCAGTCCGAATTCGGGAAAGAACACATATAGATTCCCATCCTCGGCAGTAACCGTCGGCGATGCCGCATTGTTGCGCTTGTCGAAAATCTCACGCCGCGCCCGCGGCGCTTCTTTCTTCCACAGCAAAGCGCCGTCCTTGCGCCGCAGACAAAAGGTCACCAGCCGGTCGTCTTCAATCCCCGTCAGGAAAATCCTATCCCCTCTCACCACCGGAGAGGAGTGACCCGGCGCGACGGCAACCCGCCACAGCCGCTTCGCCGGGCTCAAATCGCCCGAAAGCCCCCGCTCCGCCGATACTCCCGTGCCATTCGGACCGCGAAAACGCAACCAATCGTCCGCCCGCAAGCATCCCGCGCTCAGCACCAAGGCAACCAGCAGTAACATGCAGCGAGTCTACCGCACCTCAATTCGCGAAGGATGACCTTGCGCGCCGGCTACCGGTGGGTTTCGGGTTGGCATAGATGAGGCATGGGGCTCTGGTTGTTGGGGAACGCGTCTATCGGTAGGCATCACAGGAACACCACTTCCGAATGCGCGCCATGAAAGCCTCGTAAAGGGTGGAATCAGCAGAAACCTGTCAACTAGCCAAGGAACTCGCCCGCACAACCTGCCGGGTCTAGCTGCGGCACACGAGTTCCTGAACATGCTGGGGGCCACGTCCCGGCCTGTGCGGGCTTTTGAGAAGGACGAACGCGGCCCCGATGAGGAGTGGAAACTTCAGTTCGAAGCAGCCGCTCGCCTCGATCCCGAGGAGAAGAAAGTCATCCGCTCGGTGAATGAAAGCATCATTCTGCGCCACGAGGCACGCCGCTGGTCGAGCGCCGATTCCGGAGGTTCCCGATGAGCGACTCCCGCCAGCATGCTCACGAACCGGGGCGCATCCAGACCTCGATGACCGACTTGGTTGTGCCGCTGGCGGGCATGCCGATCCGCATCGAGCGGCAATACGACAGCCTCGAACGGGCGACGGCCGGCGACTTCGGTTTCGGTTGGCGGCTCAACTACAACGTGGGCTTCCAGGTGGATGAACTGCACAACGTGACGATGACGATGAATGGAGTGCGGAAAACGTTCGCCTTCACGCCGGTGCCGAATGCGATCTTCCAGAGTTTCTACGCGCCGGTGTATACGGCGCCGGCGGGGCTTTACGGGAAACTCGAATCGACAAGCGACACCTGCAACGGCCTGCTGGTGCGGCCGGCGAGCGGAGGCTGGGGCTGCGGGCTGGGGCTGCCGGGGCAGACGTTCCAGATCAACGCGTGGAAATACACCGATCCGGCGGGCCGGGCCTACACGTGGAGCCGCGCGGCGGGGTTGCAATCGATCGAGGACCTCAACGGGAATAAGCTGACGTTCAGCCCGAGCGGTATTACGTCGAACTCCGGCAATCTGAGTGTTCCCTTCGAGCGAGACAGCTTCGGGCGCATTACGCGAATCACGGACCCGCTCGGCAAGCAGTATCAATACGGCTACGGGGGTGCAAGGGGATCCTGAGACCGTGACGTACCCGGGAATCGCCACGGCGGCGCAATTCACATACACGGGCGGACACTTGCTGGCGGATTATCGGGACCCGCGGGGAGTGCTGGCTTCGACGCGAACGTACTATCCGGACGGAAGGCTGCAATCGGTAACGGAAGCGGGGCAGACGACGCAGTATGCCTACAACCTGGCGTTGCGTACAACGACGACGACGAATCCGGACACTGGGGTGGAGGTGGTGGAGCAGGATGGGCAAGGCAACGTGGTGCGGCGGGTGGATGCGTTGAACCGTGTCACCACGTACAGCTACGACGCGAACCACAACATGCTGACGGAGACGAATGCGCTGGGTAAGGCGTGGACCTCGACGAAGCACCCAAGCTCCTCACGTGGCACCAAAATTCCACAAGCATGCCGGGACCGCATTGAAATCAAAGGCC
This sequence comes from Bryobacterales bacterium, assembly GCA_016789755.1. Classification (GTDB taxonomy): domain Bacteria; phylum Acidobacteriota; class Terriglobia; order Bryobacterales; family Bryobacteraceae; genus CADEFT01. The sequence goes on along the minus strand of JAEUQG010000239.1, from coordinate 18,181 downwards.
CGATAAATGAGATGGTTGCGGAAGCTGCCGCTGAATGCCTTGGGCGCAGAGCGTTAACTATAGTTAGCACTAGTGGTTTCAATAACTTGCGGGCATGTCAAGCTTGGACGTTGTAGATACTTTAGCTACAGTCGCGACCATTTGGCGACAGATGCCCTGTAGAATCAGTTAGTTGTGAGCAGGAGCGCACTTGCACCTGGGGCAGATTCTCTCCTTGTCTATCAGGAGCAGGTCGGATTCGGCGAGCATTTCGAGGTAGCATAGGCTTGGGTGGGTTACGACGGACGCGAACGGAACGGCGTCAGTGAGCCCAGCGCGCGCCGGAAAAGAGGGGGCATGGTGATTCGGGAATTAGACGCCATATACGAGAACGGATTGCTTCGTCCCCTCGAGCCTCTCACGCTCGGCGAAGCCCAGCGTGTGCGCATCACGATCTCGGACTCCTCCGAGGCATCGGTGCAGCGGCTCGTCGATCACGCACTACTCGAAGAAGTTCGCGCCGAAGTCGCCAAAATGCAGCGTCACCCCACGATCGACGAAGTCCGCGAGGCCCTTTCCTCGATCAAGGGGAATATGTCGGATGTGGTCATGACAGAACGCGGAGAGTATTGAGATTGCCGAAGGTCTTCTACGATACGAGCGCCCTCGTCAAGTACTACCACTCCGAGGCGGGAACGCCGGTCGTCTCAAAACTGATGAATGGCGGGCAGAATGTGATTTCTGTACTCGGATTCGTGGAGGCACAAGCCGCCTTCGCGGCAAAGGTCCGGTCGGGGGAGATCTCAAAGGATCCGGCAGGCGTACTCCGAGCCCGTCTGCTCTTGGATATTGCAGCCGGAGACCTGAACGTCATAACCCTAACAAGAGACCACTTCGAAGGCGCGGCTCGCCTGGTTGGAAGACACAGTTTCACCCACCGCCTTCGAACTCTCGATGCCATCCAACTGTCAACAGCTATGGACCTCCACAGGCAAGGCATCATCGAACGCTTCGTGGTTGCAGATCAAGCTCTGGTGGATGTCGCAACCTTGGAAGGCATTTCGGTTCTCAACCCGATGATTCCGTCCGCGACAGCATGAGCCAGGAAGCCATTGAACTCCGCATGCGCCTCCAGGGGGCGTTAGAGGAGTGTCAGCGGCTCGAGGAAGAAATCCGGCAACTCAAGAGACAATTGGGGCTGCGTGACGCATCATCGTCTTCATCGGCTCAAGAGAAACCCGAATCCGTTCTGCAGCCCGCCCCAGATAGCCAGATCAAAACGGCTTTGTCACCTCAAGAGCGCATCGGTCTTTTCCGCTCGCTGTTCCGTGGCCGCGAGGATGTGTACGCTCACCGCATCCAGTTCAAGCGCACCGGCGAATGGGGCTACAGGCCGCATGGGGAGCACGACTGGGCTGCTCTGCGAGGCGTGCGCGAAGAGGATTGGAAGAGCATAGACCGTCAGACACGAAAGCTATTCCCGCTCACCGATGAGGTGATCAAGCGTCATCTTACGGGCAAGATGACTGTGGGGCTCTATCCGCTGCTGGCGGACGAAACATGCTGGCTGCTCGCGGCGGATTTTGACAAGATGACCTGGGAGGAAGACGCGCTCGCCTTCATCGCGACCTGCCATCGATCCGGATTCGCTGCCTACCTGGAACGCTCGCGGTCTGGAAACGGCGGCCACGCTTGGATCTTTTTTGAGCGGCCGATTGCGGCGGCCCTCGCGCGAAAGCTCGGTTGCGCGATGCTCACTCGCACGATGGAGTGCCGTCATCAAATCGGCCTCGATTCCTACGACCGGTTTTTTCCGAATCAAGACACACTCCCGAAAGGAGGGTTCGGCAATCTCATCGCTCTGCCCTTGCAGTGGGCGCCGCGGCAGAACGGCAACAGCGTCTTCGTTGACGAAAACCTCCGGGCGTACGAGGATCAATGGCAATTGCTCGCCGCTGTGAAGCGTGTGGCGGTGGATCAAGCTGAGTGGATCGTCAATGAGGCCGCCCGGCGCAATCAGGTTATGGGAGTTCGGATGGCTCTGTCCGACGATGCCGACTTTGCTCCGTGGGCGCTGCCTCCGTCCAAGGAGCCGAAGAGTTCGCGCATACCCGGCCCATTTCCCGAATGCGTGGAAATCGTGCAGAGCAACCTGGTCTACGTCCCCAAATCGGGGTTGCCCGAAGCCATGCTCAACCGGATTCAGCGTCTTGCCGCGTTTCAAAACCCGGAGTTCTACAAGTATCAGGCGATGCGGTTGCCCACTTACGACAAGCCAAGGATCATCCACTGCGGCGAGGAGATGGGCAAGTTCCTCGCTATCCCCAGGGGATGCCTCCAGGAGTTGCGTGCGCTCCTAGAAGATCACGGTATTGGGATGCGCCTCCGCGATGAGCGGAACTCTGGTGCTCCCATCGAGGTCAGGTTCGAAGGCACGTTAAGGGAGGAACAATCCACAGCGATTCAACAAGTACTTCAGCATGACGAGGGCATCCTCTGTGCTCCCACCGCGTTTGGCAAAACCGTGGTCGCCTCGAAGATCATCGCGTCGCGGCAGGTGAACACGCTGGTTCTGCTCCACCGGCAATCGTTACTGGACCAAGTGGCGGGAACGGCTTGCGATGTTCCTGAATCTGCCGAAGAAGTCCATTGGACATGTGGCCGGAGGCAAGGAGTCGCGGACAGGCCTGATTGATGTTGCCTTGCTGCAAAGCTGTTTTCGCGACAAACAAGTGAAGGACTTCGTTGCAGAGTATGGCCAGGTGATCGTGGATGAATGCCACCACATCACGGCGTTCACCTTTGAGCAGGTGATGCGGCAGGCAAAGGCGAAGTACGTCGTAGGACTCACGGCAACACCGGCAAGGAAAGACGGCCACCAGCCAATTCTGTTCATGCAGTGCGGACCGATCCGGTACACCATGAGTGCGTAGGAAGCTGCCGCGCGTCATCGGTTCGATCACGTTGTGATCCCGCGGCTGACAACGTTCGAATTCCCAATGAGTCCGTGGAAGCCTCAATCCACGCGGTCCATCCCGCGTTGATCAGTGAACCAGAGCGGAATCGGATGATCGTCGAGGATGTCCGGTCGGCGATTCGTGCTGGATTCACACCGCTGATCCTGACACACCGCGTCGAGCATGTTCAGCGAATCGCAGAAGCACTCAAAGAACTGCCGAACGTAATCCCCATGAAAGGTGGGATGTCAAAGCGCCAACGAGAAGCTGTTGCCGCGCAACTCGCCGCAATCCCGAGCGATGCTCCCCGAGTGATCGTCGCGACGGGCAGCTACATCGGTGAAGGATTTGATGATGCGCGGCTCGATGCGCTTTTCCTCACGATGCCGATTTCCTGGCAGGGGACTTTGCAGCAGTATGTAGGTAGGCTTCACCGCCTCCATGAAGGCAAGCGAACAGTCCGGGTATACGACTACGTCGATACTCACGTCCGCATGCTTGCTCGCATGTATGAGAAGCGCCTCCGGGGCTACAAAGCTTTGGGGTATGTTGTCGAAGGCGAACAACTGGATGACGACACGCTTCCATAACCTCCAAGAGGGCCTTCACAGGCCCTGGGTCGCTTGGAGAATGGTGTAGTGGAATTTGTAGATGCCCAAAGCAGCGTAGGCACAGAAGCCTCGCAAGACATCCACGGCAATCCACACATCCTAATTGAACGGTAAGCAGTTGAGAATAGGCTGTTCTGGGCCATTTTCGCGAACCGCCTTGGGCGCAGGGGGTCGCGTGTTCGAATCACGCCGCCCCAACCAATGGAATCCTACAGATGCGAGCCTGGGGTTCCAGTCCCCTGGCTCGCATCAACTCATGTCATTTCAGGTTGTATCCCTGCTATCGGACCATTCGAGCCATTGTGTTACCTCTTCTACGACAGTAGCGATGTCGCGATCCGCCAAGGGCCGGCGTGAAAACCAGATGTTCGACTTGGGATCGTAAAAACAGCATCGCAGGGGTGCCAGAGCCGGTGTGATGTCCGTGGCCGGATGCAGCGAAGAGAACATCAACTTATTTCGCACGAAACGTTTAATGCCCGCCGAGTCATTGCTGCGGATGGGGTTGTTGGGCGCCGCTTCGCCAACCATACCGATATGGAGCGATTCGGACTCCTTGCAATATCGGACCGGAAGAGCCTGGTAACAATGGAGGCGAACCGCCAGTTCGCGGTCTTCCGAGCCCCAGCCCACCAATCGCTCCTCAAAGTACACATGTGGCGATCTCGGCACGCTGAAATTGCAGCCAATACAAGCCATCCAAGGATAGGCGGAGCGCACCCAGGCTTCCTGCTCTTCCGATTCGCCTGGAGTAGAGAAAGCCCAAGCGATATCGAACATCAGTGCCGGGCCCGCGGCGATGGCAGGCGGGACGACAAGACTTCTCCGCCCACTGCAGACGAGGCCGTCGCCATCGGCGTGCGCATTGTAGTGTGCTTGCAGGAACTGCGGCCCAACAAGCATGTCTCCATCGAGAAACACAAGACGGTCTCCACTGGCACAGCGTATGGCATTGTTGCGCGAACGGCTGAGCCGGAATCCCAGATCGGGCTGCCAAAGGTAACGTATCTCTGGCCGGGACGCAGAGGGCTGAAAATGCCGTTGGAGGACGGAGAGTAGCCCTCCGGCACTTCCATCGTCACAGATCAGGAGTTCCCACGGGTGGGAAAACACCTGGCACGAGAGCGACTGCAACAGCCAGGCTAACGTCTCCGGTTGCCGGTAGGCGGCAACAATCACACTGATTGCGGTGCCCGCGGCCATTCCTTCCTCGCTATTCGAGACGCAATGCGGTAGATGGGGCGACTCGGGAGGCACGTAAGGCCGGCGCAAGGATAGTTGCCAGGGCAACCAGCCCGATGACGACACAAACTGTGGCGAGGATGCGCGGGTCGAGCGGGCTGACATTGAACAGGATGGTCCCGAGGAGTTTGTGTAACGAGATGACGCCAAACAAACCGACTACCAATCCACTGCCAACGACGATGGATCCTTCGCGCGCGACCATGGCCAGGATATCGCCGGAAGTCGCCCCCATCGCCATTCGCACGCCGAACTCCTGAAACCTCTCCGTGGCCCAACAAGAAACCAGGCCGTAGAGGCCGACGCTCATCAGAACAAGCGCGAGCACACCGAAGGTGCTCAGGATCCAGGCCATGAATCGCTGCGTGCCGATGGACCGGGACACAATTTGTTCCATGGTCTGCACTTTGGCGATGGGCAGCCCGGGATTCATGGCGCGGATTTCGACAATGGCCGATTCCGAGACTCTTTCCGGCGAGCCGGAGCTACGGATCGCCAATCCGACGGGCCGCCATGGATATTGCAGGTAAGGCTCGTAGATTTCCGGGCCATTCTTGCCGTCCAACTGGCTGAACAGAACGTCGCCCACGACTCCGACAACTTCGCGTTCGACCGGTGGCGCATTGAAGATGGTGACCTTCTTGCCGATAGGGTCCTCACCGGGCCAGAGCTGGCGGGCCAGACGTTCATTGACGATTGTGACGCGCGGGGCGTCCTGGTTATCGCGTGGCGTGAACATGCGTCCGCGTTTCAAGTGGATGCCAAGCGTGGTGAAGTATTGCGGCGTGACCGCATTGAAGGCAGCGATGTCGGGCTGCGGCGAGGGTGGCCGTCCGGCAGCAAGCACGGGAAAACTGAGGTGCGAGCCGGTCATCGGTAGGAACGTAGTAGCGCCTACGGATTTCACGCCGGGCAGCGCTTGGATCCGCTCACTCACCTTCTCCACAAAAGCAGCCATCGCCTGCGGACGTTGGTATTGTGTCTCAGAAAGGAACAACTGCATCGTGAGCACACCTTCGGGGTGGAAGCCGGGGTTCACCCTATTCAATTGCGCCACTGTGGCCATGAGCAGACTGGAAGCCACCAGAAGGACCACTGCGAGCACGATCTGCGTCACGACGAGCGTGCGTGTGACCCGTCCACCGGCGACGGGCCCGAGCGCGCCGCGCCCTGACCGGCGCAAGGTCGTGCTGATTTCCACGTTGGCAAACCGGATCGCCGACGACAGGCCGAACAGCAACCCCGTACCGATAGCAATTCCCAGCGTGAACAGTACGACTGCCAGATCCATGCTGAGATCCGTGGTGCGGGGCAAGCCTGGAGGAAGCAGCATGCGAGCCGGTTCGATGAGCCAGGAGGCAATGAGCAGGCCGGCGGCTCCGCCGAGGACGAACAGCACCAACACTTCGGCGGTGAACTGCAGCACGAGGGTGTAACGGCTGGCGCCAAGCGCGGTTCGGAGGGCGCTTTCAGCACGACGTTGGGCGGCACGGGCAAAGAGAAGATTGGCGACATTTCCGCAAGCCACCAGCAGCACTAGCAGCACTGCACCGAGCAGGATGAACAAAGGCGTCTCGGCGGGCCCGACTATTTGCTCATGCAGGGAAACGGAGGTCATCTGCCAACCGCGGTTGGTGGCGGCGAAGCGTTCGGCGAGGCCGTTGGAGACAGAACGTAGTTGGGCGTTGGCGTTGTTGATGGTAGCGGTGGGAGTGAGGCGTGCCACCAGATTCAGATACCGCGCGCCGGCATTTTGATACTCGCCCGGAGTCAAAACCAGGGGCGTCCAGAGTTCGCAAGCTTCCGGGAAAGCGAAGTGCGGCGGGGCAACGCCGATCACCGTGTACTGGTCCCCGTTCAACTGAATGCTTTGCCCGAGCACAGAGCGCTGCTGGCCGAACCTTCGCGCCCACAGGCTGTCGCTGAGTACGGCCACTTTTTCGTTTCCGGGCGTGGCATCCTCGGCACGAAAGCCTCGGCCCAGGGCGGGACGGACCCCCAGCAAGTCGAAAAAGCGCGGCGCGGCGATGACGCCGACGAGGCGCTCCGGTTCATCGCGGCCCGTTAGGTTGAACGCCCAGCGGCGGAAAGGGACCGCATCCACGAACACACCGGCCATTGAAAGGACTTCGGCAACTTCGGGAGGCGCCAGTTGCTGCTGCACCAGGCCTTTTCCGGAATTGGACTGCGAGATGACGACTAGGCGGTCCGGATTGGCAAACGGCAGCGGCCGCAGGACAACTGCGTTCACCAGGGTGAACATCGTGCTGCAAATCCCAATGCCAAGGGCGAGCACCGTTACGACGGTCCAGGAAAATCGCGGCGATTTCCTGAGAACACGAAAACCATAGAGCTCCGGCATGACGACACCTCTTTCCTTATCAGTCTATAGCGGATATTATCCTCAACATTTTACGGCCGCTCGGTCAATGCTACTTCCAAACCGCCAGCACGAGGGATGGCAATAATATCAGCGCCAGGGCGAACTTCGAGCGTGGCGGGACCTTATCCTCTCGATGCCAGCGGAAGGAGACGTATGCAATGGAGACTCCGGCCACCGCGGTGAGCAGCATCGCCAGTATTCCGGGGGCGAGACTAACGGGTGCAGCGCCGGCGGAGACCATGGACTGCAGACCTTCCACCAGATGCCTGGCAGGAAGGAAGGAAGAAAGGGTCTGCCCCCAAGAGGGTAGCTGCGACACGGGGATCGTGGTGCCGCTGAAGAACATCATCGGCAGGTAGAGGGCTTGGGTCATCATGGAGGCCTCCTGTACCGAGTTGGCAGTGGAGGCGACGATCAGCCCGAGGCTGCGAAAGCATAGAATGCCCGCGGTGAGCAGGGCCAGTTCCGAGAGCCACCGGACGGGAAGAGGCGAACCGTAGACCAGAAACGCCAAGCCCTGAAGAAGAATAAGGGCAGGCATGTACAGGAGCCAGCCGGACACGAGCGATGCGGCAAGGATGGGGCCTGGGCCAACGGGGGTCATCTTCAGCCGGCGCAGGATGTTCGCCTCCCGCTCCGCCACAATCTGCATGCCGCCGCCATAGAGACCGTTGCCGATGACGCCGACCACCAGTGACATCGCGAGAATCCCATGAATCGCACCGCCTCTTCGCGCCGTTACACCGGCAAGAACGAGGAAGAACAGGATGGGAAGGAGATAATTGAAGGCCACCAGCGTACGGCTGCGAAGCGCCAAAGCCAAGTTGATGTCGAGAAATGTGCGGTACGTCTTCATGCCTTCTCCTTGCCTAAGAGGAATAGAACCGCGTCTTCTAGGGAGGGGCGAGTGACTTCCAGGTCCACGATTTCGGCGCCGCTCAGCCGCGCCAGGTGGGTAACCCAGCCGAGTGTTTTCCAGGAATTTGCGGATAACAGGGAGAGTGAAAGCTCGTCGTCGCTGAGAACGGCGTGCCTCTCTTCTTCGTGGAGCAGTTCGCTCGCAGGAACGCGGACGGGGCGGCTGAAGGTGATGCGTACGATGCTTTCGCGGTCCGCCTGGCGCCGCAACTCGGCCGGGGTTCCGCAAGTGACCACTTTGCCGTGATCCAAGAGAGCGATGCGGTCACAAAGCTTTTCCGCCTCGTCGACGTAGTGGGTCGTGAGGATGACGGTTCTCCGTTCCGACCGGAGACGGAGGATGAGCTGCTGGAGGTCACGCCGCGCCTGCGGGTCAAGGCCAACCGTTGGCTCGTCCATGAAGATGAGTTCGGGGTCGTTAATGAGCGCCAAGGCAATCGCGAGGCGCTGTTTCAGACCGCCGGAGAGATCCAGGTAGGCGTCGTTTCTTCGGTCCCACAGCTCGAAGCGCTGGAGGATGGGTTCCCACGGGGCGGGATTACGGTAGGTGCTGGCAAATAGACGCATGGCCTCGGAGATCCGGATCTTGTCATGAAGGCGGGTGTCCTGAAGGACGACACCGATTCTTTGACGCAGTTCGGCGCAATCGGCTTGCGGGTCGAGACCGAGGACACGGACTTCGCCGGTGGATCGTTGTCTGAGCCCTTCCATGATCTCCACAAGGGTGGTCTTCCCTGCACCGTTAGGGCCTAAGAGCCCAAAGATTTCTCCGGACCCTATTTCAAGGGAAACGCCACGGAGAGCTGCGGTGATTCCATATCGTTTTGTCAGCTCATTTACCACCGCCGCCGCTGGGATTCGGGCGCCAATTGGCTGCCTTTCGATGCCATATGCCGTGTGCTCGTGCGTCAGTTCGCTCATTGCAAATGGGACTTGCAACCGGGATACCAATCCAAACCACCCACGGCCTATCAATAACAGGACATCGAATCGGCCCGGCGGCGTCCGTAAATGGGATTCTCCTGTTCGAAAGCGTATGCGGAGCGGGTGCAAACCAGCCCGGGAGAAGGAACCATGCGGTCAGGACGTCTTGCGAGGCGCGAATACGGTGTCTGAATTGAAGCGATTTGCGAATCCGTCCCAGGATCGCCCAGTTGGAGTTCCAAAACCGGACAGTCGGAAAAACGCGCTCATGACTGGATAATCTCCACATCAACTGGGTAATAGCTTTGACTTATTTCAAAATGCCCACAAAAAACAAATGGCCCCGATTGTGCAAAGCCAACCAACGCCGGCATTGCCGGCGAAATTCCGAGCAAAGGAGAAAGGTAGAATGGCTACACACACAGTTGGCAACATCACCGAATTGGGAGTTGGAATCCGGGACCTCGTAGCGAGGGCAGCATCCGATCCGGCTTTCGCAGAACAACTGCTCAACAATCCCGGCGCATTCCAAGAGGAGTACGGGCTGACACCGCAACAAACGGATCAAATCAAAGTCTTGTTTGGAAAGGGCTTGCTGGGTGAGCTCACAGTTCAGACGGACAAGGTCGCGGTCGCCAGCTACTACTAGCCGGTCGGCCTGGCAAGAGAGGGCTAGGGCGGCCCAAAAACATTGAGGCCGCCTCCCCAGCAAGCATTCCGAAAATCAGTGCAATTCCAGGCGTGAGCTGGCTGGGAACAGCGCGCGCCCCAAGAAGATTGTGTCCGGTTTAGGGAGAAGGCTATGAAGTTCGATTCTGTTCTGGTGAGTATCACGGAAGTTTGCACGGTGGGATGCCGCCACTGCGGTTTTCGTGGTTCGGAACGAGACCGGGAAGCGGATCCGGAGGAGATTGCGCGGTGGATCAGGCAGGCCTGCGACTATGGGGTTCCAAAGATCATTCTGACGGGGGGCGAACCTTTCCAAAGGTTCGAGCGAGTGGAAGCGGCGGTTGCGGCGGCGCGGAAGCATCCGAGGGCGCCGGAGGTGGCGTGTTTCACGAGCAGCATCTGGGCAAGCTCGCATGACGCTGTGAACCGGCATCTTGCGCGGGTGCGCGGGCTAACACATCTATATCTGAGCACCGATGTATTCCATCAAGAGAAGGTGCCGCCACAGTACGTGATGAACGTAATCGATGTAGCGCGAGACCATGGGGTGCGGCACATCAGCCTGTGCGTGACGATTGCCAAGAAGGCTGAAGAAGAGCAGACCAGGGAAATTTTCCGGGACTACCTGGACAAGGTTCTGTTTCATGTGGACTACGTCATTCCGACGCCGTTTCTGGTGGGCATCCAGGCCGCGGGAACCACTCCGGAACCGGCGCATTTTCAAAGCACATGCTATCTGGACACGCCGCTCATCAACCCAAACGGCGATCTGTCCGCTTGCCATATCGGCAAAGCGGGGGCATACGTCAATCTCAGTGAGCAGGTCTATTTCCTCGGGAATCTCAACGAAAGAAGCTTCTCGTCCCTGATGGACGACGCCGAGGGCAACTACGAGTATCAGTATTTGCGCGTGTTTGGGCCACGGGGGATAGCGCGGATGGTAGCGCAGTCCGAACGGTTGGGCGCGCTGTTCGGCGCACAGCGGTTCACCAATGGATGTGATCTGTGCTACCGGGTGCTCCGGACGCCGGAAGCACGGGCCGCATTTCAGGAACTGGTGAACAGTTCCGAGATTCAGCAGGTGGTGAATGCGGCGCGATTTGTCCGCTTTGGCGAACAGACCGCCGGCCGGCTGGAGACCTTATCTCCGGCTATGCGATAGCAGAGTTCCCAAAAGGAGTGAACAAAACATGTGGACTGCCATTCTTCCCGCTGCCGGACTGGGTACGCGGTTACGCCCATCGAGGTATCCCAAGGAACTCTTGCCGGTTGTTTATGAATGCATCGGCGATGTGGAGGGAGTGCGGCCGCGGGCGGTGAGTGAGTTTGCGCTGCGGTCGTTCTCCGATGCGGGGATTGCGAAGTGCTACATCGTCATTTCGCCGTGGAAATCGGAGATCTTGAACTATTTCGGGGATGGCTCGGCGTTGAACATGGAGTTGGCGTATCTGTGCCAGGAGGAAGCTCGGGGCTTGCCGCATGCGCTCGATCTGGCCTACCCGTGGGCAGGGGGGAGCGACGTCGTGTTTGCGATGCCCGACACGATACTGACGCCCGTGGATTGTGTTTCACGGCTGCGGCGGCTTTACTTGCAGACCGGGGCAGACCTTGCGCTGGGGGTGTTTCCGACGGATGAGCCGGAACGGCTGGGGCCGGTGGTGATGCATGGCAATCGGGTGCTGCGGGTATACGACAAATGCCCCTCGCCGCCGGCTCGCAACACGTGGGGATTCGCGATTTGGGGTCCTCGATTCTGGGATCTGTTGCACCAGCAATTGCAGAGGGAGGATCTCAAGGGAGGACGGGAGCCGGTGATGGGCGACTTCTTCAACCTGGCTGCCGAGATCGGATATGACGTCCGCGCGGAATTTTTCCAAAGCGGCTCATTCACAGACATCGGAACACCGCGCGGCATTCGCCGCTACCTGGAGTCCGTTCCACTGAATCGGGTACTCGCATGAACATTCTGTTTCTCGCACTATCCAGCGCCGGCTACGGCGAAACAATCATCGGCTTGTCACTGGCCCGCAGCTTGCGCGACCAGGGACACAAAGCACACTTCATTATTGATTGCATCTCTTCCGGACTTTTTTCAGGAGGCGAGTTTCCGCACACGGTGTTGGAGCCGCAGATGGGGCCGATGATCACGCTGGTGATGGACAGCGTGATTGCCGAATTCAAGCCGGAAGTAATCGTGCTTGCCGACTACTTTACCTACTGCGGCGTGTTCTCGAAGAGGTACAAGGTGGACCCGTGGTTCATCGAGCAGTACGGCATCCCGATTGTTCCCGTGGACATCTGGGAGTGGCACGAGAGCGAGTTTGCGATCGACGTTTTCCTCAACAAGAAGATGCCGGTCAGCCGGAAGATCCTGGACATGGGGACCGCATTGCGTCCGGTTCCGCTGTGTCGTCTTTCGTCGCGGCGGCAGGATGTGTTTCCGTTTTCGCTGCAGGCCGGGGCGGCGCCGGTGTCGAGCCGCACGCGGGAGCATTTGCGGACCGCGCTGGGCGTTCCGAAGCACGCCAAGCTGGTGATGCTCGCTTCAGCGAAGTGGCAGATGCCGACTCTGTCCGACGACAACGGCAACCGGCTGGCGGAGGCGGTGCCGGCGCTGCTGGCGCACTACCTGGAGCTTTTGCCCGATTCCGTACACTTTGTCAATGTGGGCGAACGCCCGGCCGCGTTGTCGCAACTCCCGCAGGACCGGCTGCACTTAATCCCATCGTGTGCGCAGACGAGGTTCAACGTTCTGCTGGGCAGCGTCGATCTGTTCGTAACCCTCAACCTGGGCGCGACGACTCTGACGCGGGCGGTGATGACGGGAGTGCAGGGGTTGGTGATCGAGAATTCGATCGCGGGTGTGGGACCCGAGGATCTGCAACGCATTGACGGCACGCTGCGGCTCGATGACTTCGCCCGGGAATGGCTGGCCCGAACGATGCCGGTCTATCCGTTCCGCATGTGGCCGCTCGGGTTCCATGACTTCTTGCAGCCGATGCTCACGGACAACCCCTATCTGGACACTTTCGCCAGGACCCAACTGCTGGACGGAGAAGGCATTCGCACGATGATGGAGCGAATGCTGTTTGACCGGGGAACGATCGACCGGTACAAGGACTCCCAACAGCGTTACGCGGGCCTGGTGTCTGCACTCGATGACGGCGCATCGTGCTTCATGCGGGCGATGGAATGTCTGGGACTCGGAAGGAGGTATTCGCGATGAAACAACTAAGCCTGCATGTCACCGATACATGCAACAGCAAATGTGGATTCTGTGTTGTGGGATCGCCGCTGGCGCAGAAGGACGCGGTCCACTATCCGGATCTGGTTCGGTTTCTTTTCGAGAACGCCGAGCAGGGGTACACGAGTGTGAACTTCCATGGCGGCGAGCCAACCATCCACCCGAAGCTGTTCGAGCTTCTCAATCTCGCGCGTTTGTTCGGCTATCCGGAAGTACATATCCAAACGAACGGGAGAAAATTGAAGGACTCTGAGTTCGTCAGGAAACTGCAGGAAGGCGGAGTGCGGCTGTTCATCGTGTCGCTGCACGGCTTTCATGCCGAAACGCAGGACATGCTGGCGCAGGTGCGGGGCGGGTTTGAAGAGACGCTGGAAGGAATCCGCAATGCGAAGCGGCTGGGCATTCCCGTGCGCACGAACACCGTGCTGACGAAACAGAACCTGTATGAGCTCGATCAACTGGTGGGCTTGTGCGGCGAGTTGGATGTGGATCATGTCAACATCTCCAATCTCCATCCGGTGGGGAGCGGGTTCTTTGCCATCGATGGAATGGGTCCGGCGATGGCGGAAACGCGGGAAGTATTACTCCCGGCCGTGGAACGGCTGCTGGCCATGAACCGGCGCGTGTCGCTCGAGGGATTTCCGTTCTGTGTAGTGCGTCCGTATCAACACTTATCCATTGAATGGGAGAAGCGCGACATCCGCATGATGTACCACGGCAGTGTGTACGACAACTACGACACCTACATGGATCAGGAATGCCGCACGTACGGGCCGGCGTGCCAGCAATGTTCCTGCCGCGGATTGTGCGGCGGGGTGTACAAGGAGTACGCGGAACGGCGAGGGTGGAGCGAGTTCGCACCGCTTCCCGCCGCTTCCCGATAAAAAGAAGGGACGGCTGAGTATGTTGCGAGTAGCCATCTGGGCTGGTGGAACTCTGGACAATATCGGCGATCAGTTGATTGCACGGATCACGCGGAGAGAGCTGTGCGCGCGGTTGCCAGGCATTGAGGTGCAGGAGTTCTGCCCATGGAACCGATTGAATGCGTCGCAGTCCATTCGATTCGACGCGAGCGGCGATTGGCCGCCGGCGATGCAGTTCGACGCCATTGTGGTGGCGGGTGGAGGCGTGTTCGCGGGCGCTCCGTTCAAGCATCCGATGATGCAGGTGTTCTGTTTTGGGCCGCGGCCGCTGAGGTTCGCCAAAGGAGTGTTCCTGGCGTGGCACGGCGTGGGGCTGCAGGACGGCACGATTCCACCTGAGCAACCGGCGTGGAAGGATCACTTGTCGGCACTCGCCGAGCGGCTGGATTACTGCGCTGTCCGCGGAGACGACGCGGCCGGGCGGATGGGGATGGGAAGGATGAAGCCGGAGGTAGTTCCCGATCCCGTGTTCGCACTGCCGCCGCTCGAAGGCCAGCCGCAAGGTGGGCGGCGGCGTATGAAGATTGGCGTGGCCCTGGGAGACGCGCTTCCGCGAAAGTCGTTTCTCGAGTCCATGACCGGCCCTCCGACGGCTGCGGTATGCCCGTACTTCCGCGATACGTGCTTGTCCCCGGATTCTCTGCGGAATTGGGACTTCAGCCCACAGGAAATTTTGCGGAAGGCGGATTTTCTGCCCAGCGTGATCCAGGCGCTTCGTGCAGTCAGCAGCCGGGCCGAGATTGAGTTCATCGGTTTCGGCGGAATTTATGGCGACCGCGAACTGGCGAGGGAACTTGCGGCGCAGTTGCCGGGGGCAAGCCTAGCCAGCATAGAACCGGGCGAGTTTGACGATCTGCAGCGGCGAATGCAGTCCTATGACGGGCTGGTTGTGTCGCGGTATCACGCGGCGATCCTGGCACTGCGGTGCGGGAAGCCGTTTGTCGCCGCGGATCCGTTCTGGACGCCGTGGATGCGCACCAGCAAGCTTCATCAACTAATGAGTCGGATTGACGCCGCGCCGTTCTATTGGACCGTGGATGGTTCGCCGGGCCGCGTGGAGACGTTGGTGGATTGCTTGGAGCGCATGATCGGCTCGCGGGAATCCAAGGACCGCTACAGCAGGCTGCACGCAGAGTGCATAAGCAGTTTCGACCGGTTCGCGACGGCCCTCGCCACCGCGGCACAGCAATAAGGGGGACACTGGCATGTCATTCAAGACAGCACTCGTTTTTTCCAACGACGACGGGTTTTCACTTGGTGTCGAGTTCTTGAAGGCTTCCGTGCGGCAGAAACTTAGTGCGGGTACGGTGGACCACCGAGTCTGGTTGCACTCGACGCCGGGGGACCTGAGCTCGGATTACCTGGGGCAGTACAACACGTTTCTCGCTAACGCGTTTCAGTTCCGCCCCGATTTGGTCGCCTTCTCCGTCTACGTGTGGAACTACGACGACTGCGTGCGTATGTCCGCGATGATTCACCGGTTTCTGCCAGGGACGCGCATCCTGTGGGGAGGGGCGCAGACGAATTCCACTCGCATGGCCGGGGAACTGATGGAACGCTGGCCGTGGCTGGACTTTGTGATTCGTGGTGAGGCGGAGGACAGTTACCCGGCCTTGCTGGAGCAACTCGCCGCCGATGGCGATGTGGCCGCGGTGGACGGACTCACATGGCGGCAGGAAACCGGGGTCGTACACAATAAGCCGGCGCCGCAGGTCAGTTTGCCTTCGATCCCGCTGGTGTTTCATCGCGCCAACATCGATCTAGAGAAGTACACGCAGTTGCGGCGGCCGCCGACGTTGGCCTACGAAACCGGGCGCGGCTGCCGCCAGAAATGCAACTTCTGCCTGTATGGTGTGCCGGCGCTGCGCGCCTTTCCGATGGATCGCGTGGAGCAGGAGTTGCGCTACATCCTGGACTCCGGAATCCCGTCCGTGCGGATCTGCGACGCGCATTTCGGCATTTCAAGGCGCAGAGCGATGGAGCTCTTTGAGATCATCGCCCGGCACAACCGGAACTCCATTGTAGACATCTATCCGGACAGCAAGCATGTGGATCGCGAATATATCGAGGCGATGAACCGGGCCGGCTGCCGGGTGGTGTCGCTAGGGCTGCAATCAAGCGATGCGGACACGTTGAAAACAGCCGAGCGGAAGTTCGATGAAAGTGTTTTCCGTAGCGCAGCGAGGCTGTTGCGGAAACACCATAACTACAAGTTGTCGGCGGATCTCATTCTTGGGATGCCGGAGGACAACTACGAGAAAGTCCGCGAGAGCATCCGGTTTGCCTATCGAAATGGCGTGGAGCGGCTGCATTTTGCGCCACTGATGGCGTTCCCGGGCACGAACCTGTATGAACGGGCCGAGCAATTCGGCCTGGAGCACTTCGACTTCGCGCCGCCGCTGGCCATTCAATCGCGGGGCTACCCAGTCTCCGACTACCGCCGGTCGATGGTCTTGGCGCACACCATCGAGCGGATTCAGAATGAGGCCCCCGTGGTGCTCCGGTGCCTGCTGGCCTCCGGGCAGGATCCGGTGCGGTTCGCGGAGCAACTGATTGCCGGCGGCTTACTCACCCCGGAGCCTTTGTACCGTAACCCCGAGTTTGAGAAGTTCCTGGAGCAAAACGGGAGCGCCGAACTAACCGTGCTGTTGCAGGCAGCGCTTACATGGGAACGCGCGCGGGCGCGCCAAAGCCGGGCGCGGCCGATGTTGCAGATGAATCTCAACAATCCGGCCGCGCTGATTGCGGCAGTGAACCACGCGGCGCTGGTGAAAGTGCAGTATCCGGTACAACGCGTGTTGCATGACTGGGAGACGAGCCTTGAGTTGGGCGAGCGTTCGGAATGTACGTATTTGTTCCCGCTTGGGGGAACGAGAGCTTATCTGCTGGACGGACCACTGCTGCAGGCTTGGCAATGCGTGGCGCCGGGGATGCCGCTATCGGTTTGGAGGCAGTGGCTGCACCGTGTGGGGACCCGCAATGGATGGGACGGAGCCGCGCTCGATGAGGGCCTGCAGGTGGTGTGCCTGAGCGGAGCGATCGAGTGGGCTAGCGCCGAGGCGAGAGTGGAGGCGCCGCCAGCGGACTCTCCGGCGATCCCACTCAGCGCAACGGCCGCACCGCGGAAAAACAGAACGCCGATGTTTGTTCCGGTGGAGGCGCTTCTGCAAGCCGCTGCCCGCCCCGCAACGGACGGAGGGAGGAGCGCTGTTGTGGAGAAAGCCATGTTGGCGGGAGGGACGCATGGAAGCTAACGCAAGACACAAGCTGCACCACCATCTGGGCGCCACGACACGGCTGGCCCAAGAGCAACTGGCCGACCGCGTGCGGCAGGCACAGTCGAAAGACTATTGGAGGGCGCTCAACCTGCAGTTCACGATTGGGGGAGCCTGCGGCCGCGAGGGATTGACGAGCGGGAGCGCCGGAGAGCCCGACTTCTACCGGCGGCGGATTCAATTCGCCGGCCAGGGGTTCACCACCGTTCCATCGTTAGTAGCCGCCGATCGCACGGCTGCGATTCTGCAATGCTTCGATTCGCTGCGGCGGGCCGGATGGCCCCTTGTGTTCGCGTTCGTCTATGACGAACTCTGGGAGATTGCCTATAGCGAACAGGTGCTTGGTGCGGCCGAGCGGCTGGCCGGGTCCTGCCGTCCGGGATCGCTGGTGTGGGCACAGCGGCTCCATCCCAGCAGAGGCAGTGCCGGATGGCCGCCCCATGACTGTTGCCCTTCCGGTCACCTCTTTTCACTGTGGGTGCATCTGACGCCGAGCACACCTAGGAATGGATGCCAGTACATCCTACCGTTGTCCGCTCCGGCGGGCATTGCCGAGCGGTTGAGACAACGGCAGCCGATGCCTTTTGAGGACGTGATATCGCTGTTGCAGGCCGCACAGCCCGCTGAGGCGCAAGCCGGAGACTGCGTTTTTCTCCGCCCGCCGGCGATGACGTGGGGCAGCGCTAACTTCACGAATAGCAGCGGTGCGGCGAGGCTCTGTTTTACCTTCACCCAAGATGGGCCGGCGCTGGAAGAACCTGCCGGGTTTGAGGCACGGCTGAGGGCCATCGGCCAATCACTGCTCACGTTCAAGATTCACGAGCCGTTGATGGAGCGCTATGCAGGCCTGGCAGAGGCTCTAGCGTCCCTTACGGAGGTGGAGCAATGACGCGCCCATCTGGTGGAGGGCGCCAGGCAGCCGTCCTCATCCTGGACCCGCCGCCTCATGCATTGGTTCACTACCGGCCCTATCTGGAAAGGGTGGAAGGCCGGACCCTGGTGGAGTGGGTCATTGAGCGGTTGCGCGCCCACTGCCCGGACACACAATTTGCGCTG
>JAEUQG010000193.1 GCA_016789755.1 Bryobacterales bacterium | reverse complement strand
GCTTCTCCTGAAAGGCTTCCAGAACCGCATACCGTTCGGGATCGAGGCCGGACAGTGGATGGTGATAGATGACGTCTACCACGGAAAAGATGGTGGCGTTTGCACCCAAGCCCACCCCTAACGTGATCGTCGCCAGCGCCCACAACCCAGGTGTGCGCCGCCATCCTCGCACGCCTGTCCGCAGATCGCGGCCGAGATGATCGAGAAACGTCACCCCCCACGTTTCGCGGCACGCTTCCATCTGCCGGGCTTGCCCGTCCAGCGCCCGCCGCGCAGCCGCTCGAGCTTCCTCCGCGGAAACACCCCGCGCCATCTCGCGCCGCGTTCGTTCCTCTACGTAGTACTCGAACTCCTCGGCCAGTTCCCGCTCCACCTCGCCTCGCCGCAGCAGCGCTCGAAGCCGTAACGGAATCATGTGCAGCAGACGCCGGAGCCGCACCATCTCAGTTCTCCACAAACCGCAACACTTTGCCCACCGCTTCCGAAAGGCGATCCCAATTCGCCGCCTCCCGCGCCAGCGCTTCCTTCCCCGCACCTGTCGGCGCATAATACTTCGCCCGCCGCCCGTTCTCGGTCACGCGCCATTCACTCTTGATCCACCCGTTCTGTTCCAGCTTGTGGAGCGCCGGATACAACGAACCGTCACTTACCTGCAATACATCGCCCGATATCTGGTGCAGCCGCTCGATGATCGCCCACGCATGCAGCGGCTCCAACGTCACGATCTTCAGGATCAGCAGATCCAGTGTGCCTTGGACAAGGTCGGAGGGTTTCATGGTCTACTCGATTACCGAGGGTAGTGTACCATCTGTTTCCTCGGTAATCAAGGGGAGGCTGGCCGTCAGCCCCAAAAGTGACCTCGCCCCCTAACAGCCTCTGTGACCGGAGTCACTTGACACCGCTCGCGGCGGGGTGGATACTGAAGACGTGCTGCAACTGAGTTTCAATAAGATGCACCACCGCCGCACCTCCCACTCGCGGACGCTGGCCGAAATGCACGAAGGCGAAGAGGCCATTCTCGACCAGCTCGATCTCCCCGATGATATGTCCCGCCGCCTGATGGAGATGGGCTTCCTCCCGGGTCACGTCATCGCGGCCGGACGCTGCGCCCCCGGTGGTTGCCCCCAGGTCTTCCGCGTCGACGGCTCTGAGGTGGCTCTCCGCAAAGAGACCGCCAAGCACGTCAAGATCCGCCACTCCAAGTAAAGCGCCCCAATGAGCGGCAACGGACATTGTTCCCCGAGTTCCTCCGCCGCCCCCCGCGCCGGACAGCATCGCACCGTCGCCCTCGTCGGCCCTCCCAACGCCGGTAAATCCACCCTCTTCAACGCCCTCACCGGCCTCCGCCAGAAAGTGGCCAATTTCCCCGGTGTCACCGTCGAGCATCACTCCGGCCTCTCCCGGCTCCCCAATGGCGTCGAGGTCGAACTCGTCGATCTCCCCGGCGTCTACAGCCTCGATCCGCGCACCGAAGACGAACGTGTCACCCGCGATACCCTCCTCGGCGAAGTCGCCGGCATCCGCAAACCAGATGCAATTCTGCTGATTCTCGATTCCACCAACCTCGGCCGGCACCTCATGCTCGCCGCCCCAGTCCTCGCCACCGGCACCCCCACCATCGTCGTCCTCAACATGGCCGACGACCTCGCCTCGCGCGGAGGCTCCGTCGATACCGAAAAACTCGCCTCCCAGTTGGGCGCCCCCGTGGTGCTCATCAGCGCCGCCAAAGGCGAAGGCGTCGATACCGTCCGCAACTTCCTTGCCGGACAGTTCGCCGTGCCCCGGCCCGTCGAATTGCCCGTCCTGCAGGATGTGCCCCGCTGCCGCCAATGGTCCGCCAAGATCGGCACCCAAGCGCAGTACAGGCCCCCCGCTCCACCCTTGTGGACGCGCCGCCTCGATGGCCTGTTCCTCCACTCCGTGGCCGGTCCGTTAGTGTTCCTCGCCCTCGTCGTGATGGTCTTTCAGGCCATGTTCAGCGGCGCCGAACCGCTCATGAACGGCGTCGAAGGCATGATCGCCGCTTCCGGAGCCTGGCTCGCCAAACACCTCCCCGACGTCTGGTGGCGCGATCTGCTCGTCGAAGGTGTCTGGGGAGGCGTCGGCTCCGTCATCGTCTTTCTCCCGCAAATCCTCCTCCTCTTCCTCTTCATCGGCCTCCTCGAGGACTCAGGCTATCTCGCCCGCGCCGCCCTCATCGCCGATCGCACCATGGCCAAAGTGGGTCTGCAGGGCAAGTCCTTCATCCCCCTCCTGTCCGCCTACGCCTGCGCCGTCCCCGCCATCATGGCCACGCGTACCATCGAGAACAAGCGCGACCGCATCGCCACCATCCTCATTGCCCCCTTCATGACGTGCTCCGCCCGCCTGCCCGTCTACACACTCATCATCGCCGCCTTTCTGCCCGAAAAGCCCTTGCTCGGCCCCCTCCTCGGCACCCGCGCGGCGGCAATGCTCGGCTTGTACCTCTTAGGATTCCTCGCCGCCGTCGTCACCGCCCGCGCCCTCAAGTCCTCCATCCTCAAAAGCGACCGGACACCGTTCCTGCTGGAAATGCCGCCCTACCGCTGGCCCACCTTGCGGGGCATCGGTTTACGCCTCTACGACCGCGCCATTGCATTCCTCAAGCGCGCCGGCACCGTAATCCTCACAGTCGCCGTGCTGCTCTGGGTGCTTGCTCATTTACCGCTCAAGGACGGCAAAGCGCCGCCCATTGAGAATAGTCTCGCCGGCACCGTCGGCCGCACCGTCGAACCCCTCATCGAGCCCCTAGGCTTCAACTGGAAAATCGGTATTGGCCTCATTACCTCCCTCGCCGCTCGCGAAGTCATCGTCGGCACCCTCGGCACCATCTACGGCATCGAAGGGGACGCCGCCAACGAGGATTCCGTCGGCTTGCAAAAAGCTCTCCAGAAAGATCTCGACCTCGGCGGCGCGATCGCTCTTCTCATTTTCTTTGCCTTCGCTATGCAGTGCATGTCCACCCTCGCCGTAGTCAGAAGGGAGACGGGCGGATGGAAGTGGCCCATACTCCAGTTTTCTTACATGAGTTTCCTTGCATATGTCGGCGCAGCCATCGCCAACCGGCTTGTATGACTACCCCTTCAATCGATTGATAATTCAGATTTTGTTGATTATTTCAAATTTGGTAACGGTACTTTCGGCCCCCAAATAGCCCATTCCTGTTCCGGTACTAGCCCAACCTTTCGCTCATTCCCATACGCTGGATCCGCATGAGATTGTGGATCAGGTTACTTTGGAGGAACTTACCAAGATATGAAGATGGTTTTATGGATGGCGATGGCCTTGGGAATGGCCACTCTCGCCCCGGCTGCATCGATTGTTGCAGTAGACGCATACGGTGGCGCCTCGGGCCCCACCGCAGACTCTTCGAACAACCACGCCAACGGCGACGTGATCGGCAAACTGCGTTCGTTCGACATTTTCTTCGTTTCCGTCAGCAACACGGGTAACAACGTAACGGCAAGCGTCGTGATGAACTATGGCGCGAACGGTGGAGACACTACCCTCAGTGGGATCAAAGTCGGCTCGTTCCCGACGGTCAACCCTGGCGATATCCTCATTTCCAACGGCGCCAACAAATGGGCCATCCCGCTCATCAGCCATACCAACTCCGCGCCCGGCGCCGGCGGCCTCACGATGGCCGGACTCTGGTCCGTCCCGGATTTCCTGAAGGCGAAAACCGTGCTCGGCAACCCCTCGAACGGCATCTACCGCCCCGAAGAGTATGTTTGGGGCAAGTACGATAACACCGCCACTCTGCAGAGCACCGTCAACACCCGCACCGTTCAGGCGGGCCCCGGCGGCGGATATCAGATCCAGGTCGATATCAGCTTCCTGCTCGTCGGAAACGCCAACACCAACGCTTTCTTGAATGCCCTCGGCGATTCCAACACCCTGCTGCACTTCGCTTCCGCCACCTGCGGCAACGATGTGGTCGATGGCAGCCCCACGGGTGACCAGGGGGTTCCTGAACCCGCTTCCCTCGCTCTCATGGGCGCCGGCCTTCTCGGCATCGGGCTCTGGGGCCGCAAGCGCATCGCGTAACGCCGCTCCCCCCCTGCTAACGTTCTTTGCTCACAAGGTTTGCTTCTTGTTTCTCTCCTTTCGGAAACCCGGGCTTCGGCCCGGGTTTTTTATTGCCTTCGAGGCGATAGAATAACAGGTTGCCCAAGCCACAACCCATCGGCTTCCCCAGCGCGGCGGCCGCTTTCCTCATCTCCTTCCTCTGGGGTGGGAACATTGTCTCCATCCGCATCGGCCTCGGCAGCCTCCCACCCATCTGGAGCGCGTTCTGGCGCATGCTGGCAGGCATCGCCTTCGTCGCCCTCTGGGCGCGCCTGGCGGGCATCCCCATTCGCCCCCAACCCGGTGAGCGCGCGCCGTTGATCGTCCTCGGTCTGCTCTTCACCGCCCAGATTGCCCTCCTCAACATCGGCACATCGCTCACCTCCCCGGGCTTCGCCGTCGTCATTCTCAACGCCTACTCCGTCTACGCCAACCTTTCCGGCCATCTTGCAGCCAAGTATGCCCACTCCGTTATCCACGAGGAGCCGCTCACCGGAGTCCGCATTCTCGGCCTCACCCTCGCCGTGGCCGGCGTCGCCTGGCTCGCCCTCGGCAATCCCGACCCGAAACTCGCCGTTCACCCCCTGGCCGGCAACCTGGTAATCATCGCCTCTTCCGTCCTACTCGGCATCCGCCAGGTCTACACACGCTGGCTGGTCCAAAGCATCCACCCCGTCCGCAGCGTCGTCTGGCAGATGGGCGTCTCCATCCCCCTATTCTTCCTCGGAGCCCTCCTCAGTGAGCCACCCCTCGCCGGTCCCCTCACCGCCAAAGCCGTCGCCGCCATCTTTTATCAGGGCGTTGTCGTCGCCGGCATCTGTTTCATCGGCTGGGCTGAACTGCTCAAGAAGCACGCCGCCGGCACCCTTTCCATGTTCGCCTTCTTCGTTCCTGTCTGCGGCGTACTGCTCAGCGCCAAGGTGTTTTCCGAATCCATTCCCCCATCCCTGCTCGCCGGAACAGGGCTGGTATTGACAGGCGTGTTCATTGTGGTGAAGATGGGGCAGAGCCGTTAAACGGGGCGTTGGAGTTTTTTCCTCCCGCACCCGATAGAATGGTGGAGGAAATCCGTGAGAAGTAGTGTGTCTCGCGGACACTCCAATGTCAGGGCAGGGAGTACATGGCCAAGCAGCACGAGAGGCCTCCGTCGAGTTGGATGAGCGTCTGGCTCCACTGGCGGGCAAGCCAGATCAAAGACCCGGTGGCCCGGCTGGGCTATTTGCGCAAACGCGCCTTCCTTGCCCCACGCCAGATTGCCCTGACTCCCGCGCGCGCCGCCGTCGCCACTGCCGTCGTCACCCTCTCCGCCGTCCTCTACTGGCCCTCCATCACCAGCGCCTCGAAACCCGGCGCCAGCCGCGACCTCAACGGACGCCTGCGTCAGGCCCAAACCGCTCCGCTCATCGCATCCAAGGAAAAAATCTGGCTCGTCGAACAAAAAGCCGGCTACGAAATCTACAGCAACGGCCTCCGCATTGAGTCCGCCGGCGCATCGACGCATACACCCCGCCGCTTCGCCCCCCTCCCCAGAAACAAGCCCGAGACTTGGACCCAGGCCCCCAACGCTAACTCCGCACGCCGCACTGCCCCCGCCGGTATCGTCTATCACACCACCGAAAGCGAACTCTTTCCCTTTCAGCCCTCCGCCAACCGCCTCATCCGTTATGCCGGCGAAAAACTCCTCGAATACGTCCGCAACCGCAAATCCTACCACTACCTCATCGATCGCTTCGGCCGCGTCCATCGCGTCGTCGAGGAAGACCGCATCGCCAATCACGCCGGATGGTCCGTCTGGGCCGATCGCGACTGGGTCTACGTCAACTTGAACGACAGCTTCCTCGGCGTCGCCTTCGAAGCCCAAACACTGCCCGAGGGCGGTGACGCCGCCATCAACAACGCCCAGATCCACGCCGGGCGCATCCTCACCGAAATGCTCCGCGCCCGCTACGACATCGCCGCCGAAAATTGCACCACCCACGGCCAGGTCTCCGTCAACCCCGACAATATGAAGATCGGAAACCACACCGACCTCGGCGCCGGCTTCCCCTATTCCGCCTTCGGCCTCCCCGACAACTACCGGCTTCCCCTGCCCAGCATGATGTTGTTCGGCTTTAGCTACGACAGCGTCTATTGGGATCGCATCGAGCCCACCCTTCGCCTCAGCCTCCAGGCAGGCGACAAGCAACTTCAGCATCAATCCGCGCGGCGTCACCAACTGCAGCGCCGCTACAAAGAATACGTCGCCATCTGGCGCAAACATCAGGACAACGGAATCTAATCGCAACCTGTGTAAGGAGAATGTGGAACCAATGAGCAAAGACAAGCAGACCGCCCTCGGCCTTGACGCCGGAACCAGCCGCATCGTGCTGGCAAAGAAGAACGGCGCCGATTACAGCTTCGACTCGCAATTGAACGCTTTTGTGCGCATCCCCTACTCGAAAATTACCGAAGGGGTGTTGAAAAAAGAGAATGTCCCCTATACCGTGCAAGCCAACGAACTCGTCGTGCACGGCAATGAATCGGAACGCTTCGCCGACCTGCTCGGCCGCGAAACCCGCCGTCCCATGCGCGCCGGTGTCTTGAATCCCGGCGAACCGGAATCGGAAGCCCAGTTGGGCGAGATCTTCAAGAGCCTCCTGGCTGGCTCCCCGGCCGGCAAAGTCTATTTCAGCGTCCCCGCCCCACCCCTTGGCTCCAACGAGAACACCACCTACCACGAAGCCACTATCAAGCAGATTCTCACCGCTCTCGGCCATGAAGTGCAGAGCATCAACGAGGGCCTCGCCGTCATCTACGGCGAGTTGGAAACTTCCAACTACACCGGAATCGGCATCAGTTGCGGAGGCGGGCTGTGCAACGTCTGCCTCGCCTATTTGTCCGTGCCCGTGCTTTCCTTCTCCATCCCCAAGGCCGGCGATTACATCGATGGCAGCGCCGCCACCGCTACCGGCGAACTTGCCACCCGCGTCCGCATCGCCAAGGAGACCGGCTTCCATTTCAACGGCCACTTCACCGACAAGGTGCAGCAGGTGCTCAGCGTCTACTACGACGACATGATCCAGGCCCTCGTCGCCGGCATGGTCGAGGCCTTCTCCAGCACCAAAACCATCCCCCGCCTCGGCCGGCCCATCCCGCTCGTGCTCAGCGGCGGAACCGTCATGCCCAAGGGCTTCCGCGACCGCTTCCAGAAGGCGCTCGAAACCGCCAACTTCCCGCTTGCCATCTCGGAGGTGCGCATCGCCGATCAGCCACTCTACTCCACCGCCCGCGGCGCACTCTTCGCCGCCATGAGCGAATAACACATCAACCCCAGGGAGGCTTCCCAAGCCTCCCTCCTTCGCTCCCCTCCTTCGTCCGTTCACACGTTTCCAAAAGAAAAATATCGCAAGCTGTTTCAGTCACTTGCGCCTCCCGCCGGCTCGCTGCCCCCGTCCCCCTCACCCCCCTCCCTGCTACCTTACCGCCAGGAGATCCCTATGCAAATCTTCACTCCGCGCCAAGCCGATGTCCTCGAGGCCCTCGCCTCCGGACTCAGTGTCACCGCCGCCGCCGACGCCGCCGGTGTCCATCGCACCACCGTCCATCACTGGTGCCGCACCATCCCCGATTTCCGCTTCGCCCTCGAGGCCCTGAAACAGGCCCGCATCGACACCATCCGCGACGGGATGAACGAGCTTGTCGCCCCCTCCCTGGCGATCCTCAAAAACGTCGTCCTCGACGAATCCGCTTCCCCGGCCCTCCGCATCCGCACCGCCCTCGCCGTCATCAAGTTCGTCTCCACCCCCGGCAAACCCGTCACCAATACCCAGGAACTCGACATGATGGTCCATGCCTACACCGCCGGCCTCAAGCAGTCTACTCCCGCCGAAACCCCCAACCCCGAAATTCATCGCAATTCATCACCTTCATCGCAAACACCCCAAACTGATGAATCCCCCGCCGCCGCCCCGGACGCGCCCCTGCAAACCCCGCGCAATGCCCTCTGCCCTTGTGGCAGCAAGCTCAAGTTCAAGCGTTGCTGCGGCAAGAACGCCCCTCCCGTCCTCGGCCAGGCAGCCTGAACCTCTACGACGTGTGGTCATGCACAATCTGCCACCCCACCCGTGTCTTCCGCAGCACCAGCGTGAACCACCCCGAGGCATCGCCCCCTGCCTCCTTCGTCCGCGTCAGTTGAAACCGGCCAGTCACCGTGGCCACGTCCGCCGTCAACGCCCGCACCTGCAAATCGGTGAACCGCAACGTCCCCATTTGCGCCTTGCCGGCATACTTCTTCCGATACCGCTCCAGCACCTGTTGGTAGCCCTTGGTTACTCCGCCTGAGCCGACGTACGCCGTCTCCGCGGAGTTCTCATACGTCTTCATGAACGCCGGGATATCCCCCCGGTTCCATGCCTCGCTCTGCTCCGTCAGCAGCCGCCGGATCGTCTCCTCCGGCTCCGCCGCCATCAGACGCAGGCTCAACAGCAACAAGGTCCACATGACCACCAGAGTAACTCGCTACAATCAATAGATTCCATGCGTTGGTCCAAACTGTTCATTCCTACTCTGCGCGAAACTCCCGCCGAAGCCGAGGTCGCCAGCCATCAGCTTCTGCTCCGCGCCGGCTATGTCCGCCAGCTTTCCGCGGGCCTCTACAACTATCTCTATCTGGCGCAGCGCTCCATCCTCAAAATCACCGCCATCGTGCGCGAAGAGATGGACGCCATCGGAGCCCAGGAAATGTACCTCCCCGGACTCAACCCCGCCGAAGTCTGGCAGGAATCCGGCCGCTGGGACGTCATGGGCGCCAACATGTTCCGCCTCAAAGACCGCTGGCAGCGCGACTACTGCCTCGGCATGACTCACGAAGAGATCATGACCTACATCGCCCGCGGCGAGCTGCGCTCCTACAAGCAACTCCCCCAGATCTGGTATCAGATCCAGACCAAGTTCCGCGATGAGCCGCGCCCCAAATCCGGCCTCCTCCGCGTCCGCCAGTTCATCATGAAGGACTCTTATACCTTCGACATGGACGCCGCCGGCCTCGACGCCGCCTACGACAAGCATTACGCCGCCTACTGCCGCATCTTCGACCGCTGCGGTCTCAAGTACACCGCCGTCGAAGCCCACTCCGGAGCCATGGGCGGCAGCCAGTCCCACGAATTCATGGTCGCCTCCGACGCCGGCGAAGACTTCATCGTCATCGGCGAGCAGTCGAAATACGCCGCCAACCTCGAAAAAGCGGAATCGAACCCGGCGCAACCTGCCGCCGACCCCGATGGCGCTCTCGCCCCTGAAGAGTTCCACACCCCCGGCCAGAAGAGCATCGAACAGGTCTCGGCCTTCGATGGCATGCCTCCAACCTCGCACATCAAGAGCCTCGTCCTCGTGGCCGAAACCAAACCCGTGCTCGCCCTGCTCCGCGGCGATCATCAGTTGAGCGAAACCAAGATGACCGGCCTGCTCGGCGTCAGCGAGTACCGCCCCGCGCACCCCGCCGAAATCGAGCAGTGGATGGGCGCCGAAGCCGGCTCCCTCGGACCCGTCGGCGTGAAGAACATGCGCATCGTCGCCGACCTCGCCCTCAAGGGCCGCCGCAACATGATCGCCGGCGCCAACAAGACCGGCTACCACCTCCGCAACGTCACCCCCGGCGAAGACTTCCAGGCCGAATTCCACGATATCCGCCAGGTCGCCGAAGGCGACACCCACACCACCACAGGCGAGCCCCTCAAGATCGTCAAGGCCATGGAAATCGGCCATATCTTCAAACTCGGCTACAAGTACTCCGAATCGATGGGCCTTCGCGTCCTCGACGAACACGGCAAGGAAGTCACTCCCATCATGGGCAGCTACGGCATCGGCATCGAGCGCATCCTCTGCTCGGCCATCGAGCTCTTCCACGATGCCGACGGCATCGTCATGCCCCCGTCCATCGCTCCTTTCAATGTCGTCGTCACTCCCGTCAATACAAAGGATGCGAACCTCATCGCCGCCGCCGAATCGCTTTACAATCAGGCCAAGGCCGCCGGCCTCGATCCGCTGCTCGACGACCGCAACGAACGCCCCGGCGTGAAGTTCATCGACGCTGACCTGATTGGCATCCCCTTCCGCATCACCTGCGGCAAGAAACTCGCCGAAGGCCAGGTGGAACTCTACATCCGCAAAACCAAAGAGAAGATGGATGTGCCCGTGGCCGAAGCCGTGGCCAAGGTGAAAGCGCTCATCGAGGCCGCATGACCGATTGGAAGGCGGTGCGCGCGCAGTTCCCGGCTTTGCGCAACTGGACGTTTCTCAATAGCGCCACCTTTGGCCAGCTTCCCCAACGCACTACCGATGCTGTGATGCGGCACTTCGCCCATCGCGACGAAATGGCCTGCGCCGACTTCCTTTCCTGGTTCGACGATGCCGACGCGATCCGCGCCTCCGTCGCCCGCCTCATCCACTGCCTGCCCGAAGACATTGCTTTCTTCCCCAACGCCGCGCAGGTCAGTTCGCTGCTCTTGAACGCCATCGATTGGAAGCCCGGCGATCGCATCCTCACCCTCGAACACGAGTTTCCCAATCAGCTCTACATCGCCCAATCCTACCCGGGCGTGGAAGCCGGCATCGTGTCCCATCGGGACATGGTGCAGGCTCTCACCCCGCGCACCCGCGCCGCGGTCATTTCAACAATTAACTACACCAACGGACTGCGCCCCCCGCTCGAAGCCTTCGCCGCCGCCTGCCGCGCCAACGGCACCATCCTCTACATCGATGGCACCCAAAGCCTCGGCGCCTTGCAGTTCGATGCCGGCGCGTTGCAGCCCGATGTGTTCGCCGTCGATGGTTACAAGTGGCTTCTCTCGCCCAACGGCGCCGGCTTCGCCTACATCCATCCGCGGGTCCGTCAATGGATGCGCCCCGCCACCATCGGCTGGCGTAGCGATAAGCGTTGGCGCGAGGTCAACAATCTTCATCACGGGGCGCCCGAATTCAAAGACGCCGCCGAACGCTATGAAGGCGGTTTCCTGCCCATGGCCGTGCTCTACGGCATGCACTCGAGCGTCAACCTGTTTCTCGAAATCGGCCCCGCCGAAATCGAGCGCCGCGTGCTGGAACTCGCCGCCTATGCCCGCCGCCGTCTGCGCGAACTCGGCGCCAGGCTCCTTGCCGATGAAGACCCGGCTTACATCAGCCCCATCGTTGCCGCACGTTGGGAAGGCTTCGACGCCCCGGCGCTCACGCTGGCCTTGAAGCAACGCCGCATCCTCACCGCCGCACGCCACGGCAATCTGCGCGTTTCAACACATTTCTACAACAACGAAGAAGACGTCGATGTCCTCGCTGCCGCGCTGCAGGACCTGCTCCGATGAATCAGCCGGCGCCGCGCGAGTTGACCGCCAAGGCCATCGGCCTCGGCCTCCTGCTCGCCTTCGTCTTCGGCGCCGCCAACGCTTACCTCGGCATGCGAGCCGGGCAGACCGTGGCCGCCACCATCCCCGCCGCGGTCATCGCGCTCGCCCTCTTCCGCCTGCCCGGCTTCAAAGGCACCATCGCCGAACAGAACATCGTGCGTACCGCCGCCAGCGTCGGCGAAGCTCTCGTCGCCGGAGCCATCTTCACCATCCCCGCCTTCCTGCTGGCCGAGATCGACGGGCAGCGTCTTTGGTCGAACCTTCGCGATCACTATTGGGAAGCCACCCTCATCCTGCTCACCGGCGGCCTTATCGGCGTGTTCTTCATCATCGCTTTGCGCAAGCCGCTGTGCGTCGATGCCGGGCTCCCGTGGCCCGAATCCGTCGCCAGCGCCGAGATCGTCAAGGCCGGCGCCGAAGCGGGCGATGCCCCCCGCACTATCTTCAGCTCAATGGCCTTCGGCGCTTTGATGCAATTGCTGAAATCGGATAAAGGGCTCCAGATTTTCAAGGAGTACACCGAAGGCTTCTGGAAGTTCCCGCCCTCCGTGGTGCGCCATGCCGGCGGCGCCACGGTCACGCACTCCGGTGGCATCCCCTGGACCACCCCAGCCCTCTCTCCTGCCTTGATCGGCATCGGCTACATCATCGGCTTCGGCCCTTCGTCCATCACCTTCGCCGGAGGCCTGCTCGCCTGGTGGGTGCTGATTCCCCTGTTGCTGTTCTTCGATCCGGACCTCGCCACCCGCATGGGCACGGGCGCGGACGAAGCCACCATGGCTGCCAGTGTCTGGCGCAACATCGTCCGCCCCATCGCCGTCGGGGCCATGATCGTTGCCGCGGCCAACACCATGTGGTCCATTCGCGCTTCGCTGGTGCAATCCTTCCGCGGCGCGCTGGCCGCCTCCACGTTGAAGGTCTCCGCCGCCACGGACCGCATCGAACAGGACATCCCGCTGCGCTGGGTAATCCTCGGCACCATCGGCCTGCTGATTCCGATCACGGCCATCTACTACTACTACACCGGCAACCTGCTGGCCGCCTTCGTCACGTCTATCATCATGGCCGTCGTCGGCTTCCTGCTCTGCGCCTGCGGCGGCTACCTGGTGGGTCTGGTCGGCAGTTCCAATCAGCCGCTTTCCGGCCTCACGTTGTCCGCCCTGCTCCTGTCGGCGATGGTCATCCTCACCATCGGAGTCACCGGAGCACCCGGCGTGGCCGCCGTGCTCGGCGTTGCTTCCGTCATTGCCTGCGCCTGCTCCGTCTCCGGTTCCCTGATTCAAGACCTGAAGGCCGGGCACCTGTTGGGAGGCACTCCCTGGAAGATGCAGCTTGTCGAGATCCTCGCCGTGGTGCTGCTGGCCTTCTTCCTCATGGGCCCGATCATTGCCCTGCATGAAGCGAACATCGACACGGGAGGCATCGGCGGCCGCGCGCTGCCCGCGCCGCAAGCCGGCCTCATGGCGCAACTGGCCAAAGGCATCGTCGGTGGCCAGATGGCTTGGGGCCTGCTCGGCATCGGCGCAGCCTTCGGCATCGCCCTGCTTCTCTGCGGCGCACGAGCCCCGATGTTGATCGCCGTCGGTATGTACCTGCCCTTCGACACCAGCTCCGCAATCTTCGTTGGAGGCCTGTTGGGCTGGCTGGCGGGCAAGCTCAAGGCCAGCGAAGACAAAGGCGTCCTCATTGCCTCGGGTCTCGTTTCGGGCGAGGCCATTGTCGGCATCCTGCTCGCCGTCACCTACCTCGCGGGTATTCCTTCGTTCACTCACCTGCTCACCGGCCAGGAAGCATTCGGCTTTGTCGCCGCCGGCGGTGGCTGGCTCTCGCTGCTCGGCTTTGCAGCCATCGCCTGGGTGCTCGTTGTCGTCCCGCGCCGCAAAACCCAGTAAGAGTCTCCAACATAAGAGCGCCCTGTAAAAAGTTGTCTTGCTCCGCCATCCCTTGCGGAATCCCCTTTAGAATCGAAGCATGGGTGCCTGGTGGCGCAATCGCACACTTGTGTTCCAATGCCTGCTTACCGTGGGATCGCTCGCCCTGGTGGGCGTGCAGTTCCGCACCTTGAACCGCCTGGAGGCTGCCGAACGTGCCCTCGCCCGCGCCGGCCTGCAGACTCCGCCGCCATCCACCTTTGAAGTGCGGCCGCAGTACATGGACCGCATATTCTCCTTCCCCACCAACACCTGCGGCCCTGCTCCGCTGCCAGTCTTCCCCGACAAGCAATCCAAGCCGGCCACTCCCAAGGGCAGCGTCTCCACCCTCGCCCGCGAACAGTATCAATACGGCATCCTGCTCTCCGCCTTCCTCATCACCGGCCTCTTCCTCGGCGCCGGGCTCACCTATCGCACGGCCTACCGCGAATCGAAGCTGGCACAGATGAAATCGGCCTTCGTCTCCAACGTCTCGCATGAGATGAAGACCCCGCTCGCCACCATCCAGATGTACGCCGAAACGCTCGAATCCGGGCGCGTGCGCGACGAGAAGAAGCTCGCCGATTACCACCGCGTCATCTACTCCGAATCGCAGCGGCTCGGCCAGTTGATCGAAGATGTGCTCGACTTCGCCCGCATGGAAAGCCAGGCCATCCAATTCCACTTCCAGCCCGTCAATGTCATCGAGATGCTGGAAGAGGTGAGCTACCCATTCCGCCGCCAGGTGGAACTGGCCGGCGGCCGCCTCCACGTCGACCTGCCCGAAACCCTGCCGCTGCTGCAACTCGACCGCAAGGCGATCGAACAGGCCGTCGGCAACCTGCTCTCGAACGCCCTCAAATACTCGCCGGAACGCAAGGAGATTACACTCCGTGCCGGATGGGAAAAAGGCCAGGTGGCCATCTCGGTCGAGGACGAAGGCATCGGCATCGCCGAAGAAGACCAGCAGCGTATCTTCGACAAGTTCTACCGCGCCAACCACGGTTTGGCGCACAATACAAAAGGGGCAGGATTAGGATTGGCCATCGCCGGCCGCATTGTGAAGGCGCACAAGGGGCGCATCGCGGTGTGGAGCGAACCGGGGCGCGGGAGCCGCTTCACCATTCTGCTGCCTTGGGCTAACCATGGAGAAACCGCCGAAACTGCTGATCGTCGAGGATGAGGTCCATCTGGCCGAAGGGCTGAAGGACAACTTCGAGTTCGAGGGCTTCGCTGTCACTGTCGCGCGCGATGGCAACGAAGGACTGGCCCTGGCGGAACGCGATACTCCGGACCTCATCCTGCTCGACGTGATGCTCCCGGGCATGGATGGGCTCACTGTCTGCCGCACGCTGCGCTCCCGCGGCATGCGGATGCCCATCCTGATGGTGACCGCGCGCAGCCAGGAACAGGACATCATCGAAGGGCTGGAGCAAGGCGCCGACGACTACGTGACGAAGCCTTTCTCCATCCGCCAACTGACCGCTCGCGTGAAGGCGCACTTGCGCCGCACCGCGCAGGCCGCGCCCCTCGAAACCGCGCAATTGGGCGACATCTCACTCGACTTCCGCAACTTCGTGGCCACCCGCGGCGGCGAACCCCTCGCCCTGACCCACCGCGAATTCGAGATCCTCCGCTACTTCCTCAAGCACCGCGGCGAGACCGTGACCCGCGAACAATTGCTCGAACACGTTTGGGGAATCACACACTATCCGCTCACCCGGACCGTGGACAATCACATCGCTAAGTTGCGGCAAAAGATCGAGGATGACGCCGCTGAGCCGAAGTGGATTGTCACCGTACACCGCGGCGGCTACAAGTTGCTCGGGTAGAATGGGTGCTTGCGGGCACTTCTCTTACTTCTCCTGGCTGCCTCGTTGGAGGCGCAGACCGGCCGTGTGACGGACACCAACTTCAACGGCTGGTTCATGTACTTCGGCGACCACCTGGTTTCGAAGCGTTGGGGTGTGCACTTCGACGGGCAGTGGCGCAGGCACGACTTCGCCAGCCGCTGGCAGCAATTGCTGCTACGGCCGGGGATAAATTTCAACGTGCATCCGAACGTGATGCTGACGGCGGGCTACACCTACGTGAAGACCCATCGCTACGGCGACTATCCGGCGGCCTATCCGTTCGGCGAGCAGCGTCTGTTCCAGCAGGTGTTGCTGAAGCATTCCGCGGGCCGTGTCGATTTCACGCAGCGCTACCGCGTGGAGCAGCGCTTCATCGAAGTGCGCGGCGCGCCCTACCGCTATCAGAACCGTTTCCGCTACTTCGTGAAGATGACGGTGCCGCTGAAGAAACAGAGCCCATGGTTCTTCGCCGCCTACGACGAGATCCTGTTGCACTTCGGCGGCAACCATGGGGCGAACGTATACGATCACAACCGCGCCTACGCTGCGTTGGGATACAAGACGGGCAAGTACGGCAACGTGGAGATCGGTTACATGAACCAGCGCCTGCTGCAGCGCAACGGCCGCGTGCTGGAGAACAATCACACGTTCCAGTTGGCTTTCCTGTCGAATGTTCGTCTGCGCAAGTAGCGAGATTGACAGTAGTGTATCGGTGTATCACGCTGAGAATTCGATGAGGACAACAGTTACGTTAGACGACGATGTGTATGAGGCCGCCGTTCACTTGTCCCGCACTTCCGGTGAACGGTTGGGGAAGGTTCTATCGCTGCTGGCGCGCCGGGGTCTGAAACCGTCCGATACGTCAACCCGCCGCGCGAAGAGCCGATTCCCTGTGTTCGACGTTCCAGCGAATGCTCCTATGATTGCGGCTTCCCGGATACAGCGGGCGATCGATGAAGAAGGCCTCCTCTGATTTGCTGCTGTTGGACGTGAACGTCCTGCTGGCGATTGCATGGCCGAATCACCAGTTTCATCGGGCCGCGGTGAAAGCTGTGTCTGCGCGGAACCGTTGGGCCACTTGTGCCCTGACTCAGCTCGGATTCATCCGGCTCTCCTCGATTCCCGTGGTGCTCGCGGGCAGCGAAAAGCCCATCCGAAGCCGCGGGGCTGCTTTCCCAATTGCTGGCTGATGCGCAGCATGTCTATCTCATACTGGCCAGCCTGCATGATGCGGTTCTCGTTACTTTTGACCGCCGGCTGGCAAGCGTGTCCAACGCTCACCGGGTAAGAGTACTAAGGCTTGGGGTTGGCTGACTCCTAGCTGGATGGCTGCGAACTCCGGCAGATCGGCTACTTCTTGACGGTAGCTTTCGTGGCTCCGGTGGAGATGCCTCCATCCACCAGCAGCGTCTGGCCGGTGATGTAACGGCTCTCTTCGGAGGCAAGGAACACCACCGCTCCGTCGAGATCGTTGGGGGCGCCCGGGCGCTTCACGGGGATGCGGTCGCAGATGTAGGCGAGCCACTCCTGGTTCTCATACAGAACCTTGTTCTGCTCGGTGCGGAACCAGCCCGGGGCGAGGCAATTGACGGTGACGCCGTGCTGGCCCCAATCGTCGGCCAGGCTCATGGTGAGCTGCTTCACGCCGCCGCGGCTCGCGGTGTAAGGCGACAGCCCGGCGTAGCCGAACACGCTGGTCACCGAACCGATATTGATGATGCGCCCGTAACCGTTGGGGATCATCAGGCGGGCGATGGCCTGGGCCACGAAGAACGTGCCGCGGAGGTTGGTTTCGAGCACCAGGTTCCAATCGTCCCAGGTGACATCGAGCGCCGGCTTGCGCACGTTGCAGCCGGCGTTGTTCACCAGGATGTCGATCTTCGGATACGCCTTGGCAGCCTCTTCGGCGAACTTCTGAATCGACTCGTAGTTGCGCACGTCGAGCGCGATGGGATACGCCTTGCGGCCGAGGGCTTCGATCTCGGCCTGGAACGGCTTGCACGATTCGACAGTGCGGCTGGTGATGATGAGATCGGCGCCGGCTTTGGCCAGGGCGCGCCCGAAATACTGGCCGAGTCCGCGGCTGGCGCCGGTGACGACGGCCACACGTCCGGTGAGGTCGAAGAATGGGGAACTCATGTTGTGTGTCTCCTCAGATGCGGCCTACGGCTGCAAGATCACTTTCATCAGGTTGGGCTCGTGGTTGTAGAGCCGGTTGAACCAGCTTGCTCCTTCGGCCAGCGGGGCTTTGGCGCTGATGAAGGGTTCCACTTTCACCAGGCCGCGGCTGAGCAGGTCGATACAGGCGGGGTATTCGCCGCAGGAGCCGCAGGTGCCTTGCAGACGGATCTCGCGTGTGACAACGGCCTGCAGGTTGAGATCGATCTTCGGGGTGATGTTGCCGATCAGCGTGACGGTGCCGCCTTTGCGGACGACGGCGATGGCGGTCTTGATGGGCTCAGTTGCACCGACGGCTTCGAGCACGACATCGGCGCCGCGTCCGCCGGTACGGGCGAGGATCTCGGCCACGACGTCGCAGTTCTTGGGGTTGAAGGCATCATCGGCGCCGAGTTCCTTGGCAAGGGCGAGCTTGGCATCGTCGAGATCGACGGCGAAGACGCGCGTGCATCCAGCCACCCGCGCGGCTTGGATGGTGAGCAGGCCGATCATGCCGCTGCCGACGACAACCG
Source organism: Bryobacterales bacterium (assembly GCA_016789755.1). Lineage (GTDB taxonomy): Bacteria > Acidobacteriota > Terriglobia > Bryobacterales > Bryobacteraceae > CADEFT01. Next base: position 20,316 of record JAEUQG010000193.1, on the reverse strand, counting down.
CCGTGTCGCCCATCTCGATGGGCGTGACGTTGACGGCGTGCACGGCGACGGAGATGGGTTCAATCATGGCGGCGTGTTCGAAGGGCACGTTGTCGGGCAGGCGGTAGAGAATGCGCTGCGGGACGGAGACGTATTCGGCAAAGGCGCCGTGGCGGCGGTATTCGCCGGTGGAGACGCCCAGCACCTGGCGGGCATCGCAGAGGTTGATCTCGCCGCGCTTGCAGAAGTGGCATTTGCCGCAGGAGACCATGGAATCGAAGGTAACCCGGTCGCCGGGCTTCCACTCGGTGACGGCGGCGCCAGTGGATTCGATCACGCCCGCCGCTTCGTGGCCCATGATGAGTGGCGGAACACGGCGTCCGGTGGAGCCGTCGAGTCCGTGGATGTCGCTGCCGCAGATGCCGCAGGCGCGCACGCGGATGAGGACATCTTCAGGGCCGATCGCCGGCTCGGGCTGATCGGAGTAGTCGAGTTCCATGTACTGCTTGAGGAGTAGTGCTTTCATTGCTGACTCCGATTTTATCGCGCCAGCGAGGCGCGGATGATCTCCTCATCGTTGCGGGCGACGATGTGGCCGTTGGCGTAGGCGGGGTGCGACCAGTTGACGAACTCCTTCTCGCGGCGATTGCCGGGTTTCGAGGTGGGCTTGATGAGGAACGCGCGGCTGAGCTCTTCGTAGCCTTTGGGAGTGAAGCGGGCGAGGATCAGATCGCCGGCATCGTTGTTGAGGAAGTAGCGGTCTTTGTGCTTGACGATGAGGGCTGTGGCCCAGCGCGCTTTCACGCCTCCGGTGGCGGCGAAGGTTTCCCAGATGCGCTCCCCGGTCCTGGCGTTGAGGCAGCGCAGTTGGCCGTAGCTGTCCACGCCGTAGAGGTAATCGCCATCGATGACCGGAGTGCCGATGATGGAGTGCAAGCCGTCGGTGTCGATCTCGCTTTCGCTCTTGCCCTTCCAGGCAAGTGTGGCCGCGGGTTTCGCGCTGTCGAGGGTGAGCATCATCGGGCCGTTGTAGAACGCAGTGAAGAAGAGGCGCAGTCCGCTCATGACCGGCGTGGAGGGATTGAGCGCGAGGTTGATGCGCCAGGGCTGTTGCCAGTAGGTCTTTCCCGTTTCCGGATCGAGCGAGGCGATAGCGGTGGAGTGCCACTGGATGAGTTGCTGGCGGCCTCCGGCCATGATCAGAACCGGCGGGCTATAGCCGGGTTCGGAATCGCTGTCGAGAGCGCGCCAGACTTCCTTGCCGGTCATCTTGTCGAGGGCGATCACTTTGCCGTTGTTCGCTCCGCCGGCGAGGCAGATGAGGCGATTGCCGGCAATGAGCGGCGCCGCCGCCATGCCCCAGACGGGGACGTTCGTGCCGAAGTCCTTGACGTAATCGCGGCTCCAGAGGATCTCGCCATCGGTGACGCGGAGGCAGTGAAGCGCTCCCATGGCGCCCAGCACGTAGACGCGGTCGCCGTCGACGGTGGGTGTGGCGCGCGGGCCGATGGCGTAAGTGCCCTGCAGGCCGGTGTAGTTAGCGGGCCATTCGCGGGTCCAGAGAGTCTTGCCGGTCTTTTCGTCGAGGGCGAGGACACGCTCCGTGCCGCGGTTGGTTTGAGCGGGTGTCCAATCGAGGACGAAGACGCGGCCGTCGGCGACCGCGGGTCCGGCAAAGGAACTGCGGACGGGGACGCGCCAGGTGACTTTGAGTCCGGTGGAAGGGAAGCGGTCGAGGATGCCTTCTTCGCGAAACTCGCCGGTGCGGCCTTTGCCGCGCCATTCGGGCCAGTCTTCGGCGAAGGCGGCGGAGACGGTGAGGAGAGTAATCGCGAGGCTGTGCATCTTTCGATGATGCCACCCTCAGCGCGGCGTGTGAGGTAGACTGATCGTGCGATGACACGACGGGATCTATTTTGGACTGCACTGACTCCGATGTTTGCGCGGGCGCAGAGCGCGCGGCCGAACATTCTCTACATCATGTCGGACGACCATGCTTCGCATGCGATCAGCGCGTACGGGAGCAAGATCAACGAGACGCCGCAGATCGACCGGCTGGCGAAGGAAGGGATGCGGTTCGACAACTGCTTCGTGACCAACTCGATCTGCACGCCGAGCCGCGGGGCGATCCTCACGGGACAGTACAGCCACAAGAACGGCGTCTACACGTTGAACGATTCGATGGATCCGAAGAAGGCGCATCTGGCGCACCACATGAAGAACGCGGGCTATCAGACGGCGATGATCGGCAAGTGGCATCTGGTGACGGAGCCGCAGGGCTTCGATTACTGGAACATTCTTCCCGGCCAGGGGGCTTACTACGATCCTGTGTTTATCACCCGCGAAGGCAAGCAGCAGCACAAGGGCTATTGCACGGATATCATCGTGGACTTCACGCTCGATTTCCTGAAGAAGCGCGACAAGACGAAACCGTTCTTCGTGATGTGCCACCACAAGGCGCCGCATCGTGCCTGGCAACCCGCGCCGAAGTACAAAGACTGGCTGAAGGATGAGAACGTTCCGGAGCCGGACAACCTGTATGAGGATTTGACGAAGCGCTCTCAAGCGGCGCAGCGGGCCACGTTGCGCGTTGGCGACGACAGCACGGAGACCGATCTGAAGACGCCGCGGCCGGAGGGTCTGACGGGCAAGGAACTGCGCAAGTGGGCCTATCAGCTCTACATCAAGGATTACCTGCGTTGCGTGCGCAGCGTGGACGATAACGTGGGGCGGCTGCTCGATTACCTGGATCAGGAAGGGCTGGCGCAGAATACGTTGGTGGTGTACACGTCGGATCAAGGGTTCTTCCTGGGCGATCACGGCTGGTACGATAAGCGCTTCATGTACGAGGAGACGATCCGCATGCCGTTCCTGATTCGTTATCCGAAGGGAATCAAGAAGGGCTCGGTGAACAAGGACATGGTGCTGAACATCGACTTTGCGCCGACGTTCCTCGAACTGGCCGGGCAGAAGACTCCGGGGGAGATGCAGGGGCGGAGCTTCGCTTCGCTGCTGGCGGGGAAGACGCCGAAGGATTGGCGCAAGACGATGTACTACCGCTACTGGATGCACTTGGGCGGCGGGCACACGGTGACGGCGCACTACGGTGTACGGTCGCAGACGCACAAGCTGATCTACTATTACGGGCAGGCGTTAGGGAAGAAGGGCGCGGTGGACAAGCCGACGCCGCCGGAGTGGGAGATGTTCGATCTGGTGAAGGATCCGCGGGAGATGAAGAACGTCTACGGCGATCCGGCGTATGCCAAGGTCACCGCGGAGTTGAAGAAGGAGATGGAGCGGCTGCGGGCCTATTATCAGGACGCGGAGTGACGCTTCAGTAATTGGCTTTGCTGGCTGCGCCGGTTTTGCCGAAGGCCTGTAAATAGGGCTGCGCGCCATCGGACATCATCTTGGTTTCGCTCGGCGCCTGGAAGAACTGGAAGCCCTCGTCGAGCAGGCGGGGGATCATCGCGGAGGTGAAGGCGGGGCGTCCGGCGTACTTGCCGTGACGCTTGGCGGCATCGGCGACCTTGGCGATCATCTTCTGAAGTTCGGGGTCGTCCTGCCTGCCGCGGAGGCCCATGGAGAAGGAGAGATCGCTGGTGCCGATGAAGAGCACATCGACGCCGGGAGTGGCGGCGATTTCATCGATGCGGCCGATGGCGCGGTAGTCTTCGATCATCGTCACGGTGACGATGTTGCGGTCGGCGAAATCGGGGTAGGGCTCTTCGGTGGGCCAGCGGAACATGGCAAGCCCGGAGCCGTGGCCGCGGTCTCCGTGAGGCGGATAGCGGCAGGCATCGGCGGCGAGCTTGACGAGTTCGGGCGTGTTGGCGAAGGGGAAGACGACGCCGAGGACTCCCATGTCCAAAACACGTTTGGCCGTCCATGTTTCGACGACGGGAACGCGGGCGAAGGGGATGGCCTGGAGTCCGCGGGTGGCGAGGACGATGTTGCGGAGCGTTTCGAGGGTGATGGGGGAATGCTCCATTTCGATCCAGAGGAAGTCGAAGCCGAGTTGAGCGGCTTGGGCGGCGACCTCGACGCTGGCGGCGGTGATGGTGATGCCCACCACGGGTTTGCCTGCGCGCAGGGTGGCTTTGACGGGGTTTTCCCACGTTTTCGGAATCATGATGAGGGTTCTCTACTTTCGGATGAGCCAGACTTCACTGATCTGCACGCCGCGGCCGTTGCCGCCGAGGCCGGCCTTGCGCTCCCAGGTGAGGGTGAGCTTACCGTCGGCGGTGGCCTGTTGGGGGACGTCGAATTCGACGGGTTTCACGGGGCGGTCTTTGGGGCGGAGCGGGTGCACTTCGTACCGGCCGTCGGCGACAAGGCGGATGTCGAAGTTCTGGGTTTCGCCGGCGTAGACGACCTTCACCTTGTAGCGGGCCGTGGGGTCGAGGTTAGGGTAGTTGACGGAGACCGTGCTGTCGTTCATGGCGCCGGCGTATTGGAGCCAGGACATGCGCCACGGGGCGATCTCGGTGTCTGGGTTGATGGCGAAGCCGGTCATGGAGGAGACCAGACGCGCGGGGTCCTGATCGAAGCTGAGGCCGCGGTCGAGGTGTGGTTGCAGGGCCGGATTGCCGAGGTCGTCGTAGAAGCCGCCGGGGCCGGCATCGGTCCAGTGAACGATCTCGCGGACGGCGGCGGCGCGCTCGGCGGGCTTCGTCATGCGGGCGATTTCGGCGAAGCGGCCTTTGAGCCAGGCGCGGTTGTTGAGCGGCGTTTCGATGGCGTCGAGGTTCGCGCCGCGGCCGATGGCGATGGCTTTGTACTTCGTCACGCTGAGCTGCATGCGGATGGATTGGAAGAGCGCTTCGGCGAGTTCGTAGGTGCGGTTGCGGAGCGCCGCGGCTGGGGGATGGGTGGCGGCTTCATCGAGGATGTGTTCGGCGGCAGGGATGCCATCGGGGCCGCGGCTGCGGAGTATTTCCATGGCGCGCTCTTCGGCCGCGGTTTCGTGAAGGAGGCGGGCTCGGATGTAGGCGTCGTAGTAGGCGCGGTAGAGTCCCTGCTGGAAGCGCCAGTTGAGCAACTGCTGCGGTGTGGCGGCGCGCTCCATGGCCTGGAACTGTTCGAGAGTGGTGTTGACGGATGCGTTGCCGAGGAGCGGGCCGCGCCAGTTCTGTTCGAGCGCCATCAGGGCTTGGGCGAAGGCGTCGCGGAATTCGGGGCCGATGAAGAACTGGGAGTATTCGCGGAGGGCGTTCATGAGATCGGCGTTGCGGTCCCAGCCGAGCGCGCTCCAGACAAATTTGTTGACGTCGTCGTTGCAGCCTTCCGAGTAGGTGAGGAAGCCATTGGTGTAGGACTGGAGCAGATGGAAGATGGCGCGCATGTCGTGGGGGCGCGGATTGATGGGCTCGCGGCCAAGCGTGAGGGCGTAGGCGACATCCCATTCGGGGACGGGGTATTGGGCGCGGATGGCGTGCGTGATGTCGGGGTAGTGACGGATGGGATAGCGCTGGGGAACGAGTTCGCGAAGCTTGGGGAGGCTGACGCGATTCTGCGGTCCGAAGACGATGCCTTCAAGCCAGGCGGGCTCTTTGCGCAGCATGGCGATGAACTGGTCGAGCCATTCCTGGGAGAAGCCTTGGGGAGCGACCCACATCTTTGCCTTGGGATGAAACTTGCGCAGGTTGGCGGTCTGCTTTTCGAGCAGCGGCATGAGATATTCGGGCGCGGTGTGGCCGGGATCGCCGCCGGGGACGAAGACGTGGTCGATGCGCGGCAGTCGGCGGAAGACATCGGCCCATTCCTTAAGGGCGAACTCGACGGTTTCCGGTTTGGAGTAATCGGCATCGAGGGCGGGGTACCAGATCCAGACATCGAGTCCGTAGTCGTCGATAATCTTGGACATGCCGGCCATGGTGTCGATTTTGGAGAGCGGGAAGTGGGGGCTGTCGTCGTCGTCGTCGGAGCGCGGGGGAATGAGTTCGATGGCGTTGGTTCCGAAGATGGCGAGTTCGCGGATGTACTGCTCCCACATGGGAAGGGTCCAGGCGTCGTAGGAATTGGTTTTGGGGCGGAAGCCGAGCTGGTGGCCGCGGAGTCCGGTTTGGGGCGCTGTATCGATGTTGAGGCCGGAGGCAATGGAGAAGCTCTGGCGGGACATGCGGGCGAGGCGCAGGAAGTGGCCGGCGCCGAAGAGGACACCGCGGGAATCGTTGCCTTCAATGACGATTTCGGTGGGCGTGGAGCGGAGACGATAGCCCTCGGCCTTGCGCCCTGGAGCGGCGCGGAGCAGGCGGATGACTGGTTTGCCGCCTTGCGGCGCGGTGGCTTGCGGGATGCGGAATTGGGTTCGTCTCTCTACTTCCTCCAACAACATTTGTGCCGCTTTTTGTTCCGGACGGGTTGCGCCGGGGACGGGAATGAGGACGGCGGAGCGGAGGTCGATGTCCGCGCCGAAGGCGGGCCGAACAAGGGCCAGGGCCAGAAGGCCCACGAAGAATACCATGTTGATCTGTATACAGCACCGTTGCGGCGGAAGGCAATCGCGGGAAAGACTCGCGCCTTGATAATCTGAATAAACCAAGTGACGCCCGAACGCTGGAGACGTATCGAAGAGGTGTTTGCCGGCACCGCGGGGATGCCGGCGGATGAGGTGGCTCCCTATTTGAACGCGCAGTGCGGGGACGATGCTGAGTTGCGGCGGGAAGTGGAGGCGCTGCTTCGGTATGACGATCCGAAAGACGATTCGCTGCTCAGCGGCGTGGTGGTGAACGCGGCGGAACTGATCGAGATCACGAAGACGGGGGTGCGGCAGGAACTTGCTTCACAGCGTGTGGGGACACGGGTGGGGAGTTACACGCTGCTCAAAGTGATCGGGTTCGGCGGCATGGGCGTGGTGTATCTGGCCGAGCGCGACGAAGAGGGAGTGCGGCAGAAGGTGGCGATCAAGCTGGTGCAGCAAGGGCGGGCGACGAAGTTCATCCGCGACCGGTTCCGGCAGGAGCGGCAGATTCTGGCGCGGCTGGATCATCAGAACATCGCGCGGTTCATCGACAGCGGGGTCACGTACGACGACCTGCCGTACTACGTGATGGAGTTCGTCGAGGACGGGGAGACGATATCGGAATATTGCCGCAAGAAGAACCTCTCGGTGGAGCAGCGGCTGACGCTGTTTCTGCAAGTGTGTTCGGCGGTGAACTACGCGCACCGGAACCTGGTGGTGCATCGGGATCTGAAGCCGGGCAACATTCTGGTGGATAAGAACGGGGTGCTGAAGCTGCTCGATTTCGGCATTGCCAAGGTGCTGAGCGAAGACCCGGCGGGCGGGCAGCAGACGCAGACGGTGGTGCGGATGCTGACACCGGATTACGCCAGTCCGGAGCAGGTAACGGGGATGAGCATCACGACGGCGACGGACGTGTATTCGCTGGGCGTGATTCTGTACGAGTTGCTGGCGGACCGTCCGGCGCACTTTTTCCGGAACTACTCGAACACGGAGATCCAGCGGGTGGTGTGCGTGGAGGACCCCGTGCCGCCGAGCGAGGCGGCGCTGCTGGCAGAGCGCACGCCGGAGGCGAAGCGGCGTTCGAGGCTGGTGCGTGGGGAGTTGGACGCGATTGTGGGGATGTCGATGCGCAAGGAGCCGAACCACCGTTACCGGTCGGTGGAGCAGTTCATGAGCGACATCGAAAACTACCTGGGTGGGAACGCGGTGATGGCGATGCGGGGCACGATGCGTTACCGGGTGGGGAAGTTCGTGCGGAAGAATCGCATTCCGATTGCGGCGGCGGGGTTGGTGGCGGTGACTCTGCTTGGAGGAATCGCGGCGACGGCCTATCAGGCGCGGCGCGCGGACCGGCGGTTTCAGCAGGTGCGGCAACTGGCGTCGACGTTGATGAACGATTTCGATACGCGGATTGCGACTCTGCCGCAGTCGGTGGAGTTGCGGCAATGGATGGCGTCGACGGTGGTGCAGTATCTGGACAATCTGGCGGCGGACGTGGGCTCGGACGACGGGTTGCAGTTGGAGTTGGCGCGCGGCTATTACAAAGTGGCGCAGTTGCAGGGGCAGCCGCTGTCGTCGAACCTGGGGCAGAACATTCCGTCGATTCAGAACTACCGCAAGGCGGCGGGGATTCTGTCGGAACTGGCGAAGCGGCGTCCGAACGATGCGGGGTTGATGACGGAGCTGTGCCGGTGCGAGCGAATGCTTGGGCTGGTGGAGGCCTTCGGTGGAAATCACGGGGCGGCGAAGGCGGCGTTCGAGCGCGGCGTGCGTGTCGGCGAAGCGTTGCAGGAGCGGCGTCCGGCGGAGGCTCATGAATGCCTGGCGGGGAGCTTCGATGGGATTGTGGCCTACGAGTTGCGGTCAGCAAATCCGAGAGGGGCGACGCCGTTTTTGAATCAGCAGATGGAGCATGCCAACGCGCTGGTGGCTCTTGGGGCGACGCCGGTGGCGAAGACGGCGCTGGCGGAAGGGTATCTGAATCTGAGTTGGGCGCGGAAGGAGACGGGCGATCCGCAGGGAGCGTTGGAGGCGGTGCGGCGCGCGGGGGCGATCGGAGAAGAGATTCACGGCAGAGAAGGGTGGAAGACGAGTTGGCTGCGGTTTCGAGTGCTGGATGCGACGGGGGACATTCAGGGGAATCCGCGGGATATTAATCTGCTGCATCGGGAAGAGGCGGTGGCGAGCTATCGGGAGGCGCTGGCGATTGTCGAACCGCAGTATGCGCGCGATCCGAACGATGCGCGGGCGCGGCACGATTTGGACCGGATTCTGCGCAAGGTGGCGTTCATGATTGTGGACGACCGCGTGGAGGAGGCGATGCGGCTGGCGGAACGGGCGCTGTCGCTTTCGGAGGTGCATTTGAAGATTGCGCCGAACAGTCCGGAGTATGTGCGGGCGCAGGCGGACGCGTATCTGATCATCGGATATGGGTTGCAGAAGCTGAGCCGCTGGAAGGAAGCGCTGGGATACTTCGAGCGCGCGTTGGGGCGTCAGGTGGAGATGCAGAAGATCAGCCCGGAAGCGCGGCGGTTCCTGCGCGGGTTCCAGGAGACGTATGAGGCGACGGGCGATGCGTACCTGCAGATCGGCAAGGAAAAGGAAGCGCTGTTCAATTACGAGAAGGCGCTGGAGCTGACGGTAGGGTTGCTGTGGGAGCGGCCGACCGATCCGTATCTGCTGCGCGATCTGTCGGATTCGCATGAGGCGCTGGCGGCGTTTCACGCAGGCGTCGGGCGCAAGCGCGGGGCGGATGCGAAGACGAGTTGGAAGAAGGCGATCGAACTGCAGACGAAGAGCGTGGAGAACTGGACCGAGTGGCCGCGCAAGGTTTCGCCGGGCGCGTTTCAGAAAGAGCGGCTGGAGCGGGCGCAGAAGCGGCTGGCGGACTATCGGAAAGCGGCGGGATTATGAGATTGGCGGCGGTGCTGGTGAGCACGGGGTTGGTGTTGCGCGGGGCGGGTCCGGCGGAGTTCGGATGGGCGGAACTACGGAAAGCGGCGGAGGAGCGAGGTCTGGCGGCGCGCTATCTGCCGCTGGAGGCGGATGTCCTGTCGTCGCTGAAACCGGACGGATTCGAGGTGCAGCCGGGGCGGGTGTCGGGGGGAGATTTGCGCGGCTTGATGTACGGGTTGTTGGAAGCGGCCGAGCAGATACGGGCGAGCGGGCGGATTGTTAAAACAAGAGCGGCGCCTGTTGTTTTGTTGCGAGGCGTGCGGCTGGAGTTGGGACCAGAGGTCTTCGCGACGGAGTGGTTTCCATCGCGGACGTTTTGGAACGCGTATTTCGCGGGGCTGGCGAAGGCTCGGATCAACCGGCTGAAGCTGGAATTCACGGTGGCTCCGTTTCCGTATCTGCTGCGTCTTCCGTTATTCGATGGCGTGGCGGTGGAAGGGATGACGCCGTATGAGCGGGGGAGGAATCTGGATGCGCTGAAGCAGATTGCCGGGTTGGCGATGGAGTACGCGGTGGATCTGGCCGTGGGGATACGGTCGTTCGAGACGCCGGCGGCGGTGACTGGGTTGGGAGGGAACCGGGGGTTGTATCTGCGTTCGGCATTGGAGACGCTGCTGGCGGAGGTGCATGCGATTCGGGCGATTGCGGTGGAGGCGCCCGAGGAGATGCGGGAGCCGGTGGGAGCGGCGGTATCGGCGGTGGGGCGGCTGGTGACGATCGAATCGGCGGGGCAGGCGTTTCACGCGAATTGGCGCAGGGTGGAGGAGTTGGCGGAGCGTGAGGCGATGCCTCCGACGGCGAAGTTGCAGGGCGGGCCGGCGGGGTTGCGAAGGGTGGCGGGGGTGCGCTTCGCGGATCCGCAATATGCGCGGCTGGTGGCTCGTTGTGCGGGGCTGGGCGCGATGGGCGTGGATGTAGGCGTGACACTGCCGATTACGGCGCCGGAGAGCCGGATGGCGCATTTTGTATGGGGGCGGCTGTTGTACGATCCGGAGGCGGCGGATTCGGTGTGGCGGACGAATGGTCTGGACGATGCGATGGCGGCCGCGGCTCGGGCCTATCCGAGGGTGGCCGGGGAATCGGAGTTGCAAGCGGTGCAGCGGCTGCATTGGAACGCATCGCAGATGGAGCGTGCGCTGCACGGGCAGCAGGCATCGGCGCTGGCGGATGAGTTGCGGCAGGTGGCGAATCGGGCTCGTTATGACGGGAGGTTGCTGTGGGGAGAATTCCTGGTGGCGAATCACGGGAGGACTCCGCATGAATCGTTTCTGCGCGCGGCGCTGCGCGAGTTTCAGGCGGCGAAGACGTACGGGGAGAAGTTGGGTTTGGCGGTAGCGGAGTTGGATAGGCGCATTGCGGCGTTGACGCAGCAATTGCCGCAGCAGGAAGCGGTGGACGCGGCGTTGCCGTGGCAGGCTCCGGCGGCGCGCCCGAGTGTGCTGCACAGGCCGTTATTGCAGGTGGATGCACGTAAGCCGCTGGCGGTGCCGCTGACGATCGGGTCAGGTTCGACGGTGACAGGAGTGACGTTGCGATACCGGATGTTGGAGGGGGCGGGGGAGTTTGCAGCGATGGAGGGCTCAGTGCGGGCGCCGCGGTGGACGATTCCGGCGAGTGCCTTGGAGAGTGCAGGGACGCTGCTGTATTACTTCGAACTGCGGCATGCGGGGGGAGTGTGGTTGTATCCGGACCCGGCCGTGGAGGCTCCGGTGTTTCAGACGCGGATCAAGGTTGAAGGGGTGACGAAGCAGCCGTAGCGAGGGTGATGTTGGAGATGGGTTGGACGTAGCGCTCGGTGAGGTTGAGTTTCTGCATGAGCGGGAGTTCTTCGGGGGTGAGCAGATACACGTCGTGGGGACGCCTGGCTTCGATTTCGCGGGAGACATCGAGCCATTCGAGGCCGAAGTAGCGGCGGTAGAATTCGACGCTGTGAGGGAGCGGGAAGGTGGCGTGGAGACTGACCCGGCGGCCGGGGGGCGGGGCATGGTCGCGGAGGTATTGGACGAGTTGGCGGCAGCCGGCATCGAAGTTCCATTCGTCGTAATAGCGGACGTTGAAGGAGAGGAGGAACTGGAGGAGCGTGAGTGCCGCCGCGGCGTTCCCGATGTGGCGCGTCCAGCGGATTTCGTCGAGGATGAAGACGGCGAGAAGGGTGAGGAGAGGGACGAGATAGAGTCCGGTGCGGCGTTCGGGGAGCCGCATGCCGAGCGTGGCGTTGAGCGCGGCGAGCAGGGTGAAGGAAGCGATGGCGGTGAAGGTGAGGAGAGCGCGGAGCGGTTCGCGATTGCGGCGCCAGCGGTAGAGGGCGAGGGTGAGGATTGCGATGGGGAGGGGGATGGCGATGCTTTCCACGATGGCCATGACGGGTTCATGGAGCGGGGTGTGCTCAAGCGGATTGAGGGGGCGCCAGAGGTTGGCGTAGGCGAGGCTGAGGAGCGAAGATTTCCAGTTGTCGGAGCCGAGATAGAAATGTTCCTTTTTGGCCGGCAGGAGGGGGACGAGGAGGATGGCCGTGGAGAGGATGACGCCGGGGACGATCATGCGGTCGAGGAGCGCGTCAGTGCGGACGCGGAAGCGCGGCCAGTGGCGTTCGAGCAGTGGCGGGCCGAGGAACAGCATGGCGAAGACGATGGTGAGAGCGATGCCGGGAATGACGATGGTCAGATTGGCGGTGACGCCAAGGGCAAGGGCAATGCCGGCGATGTAGAGGCGGTGGAGATCGGTGGGCGTGGGCAGGAGGCGAAGGAGTTGATCGAGGGCGGTGAGGAAGAGCGCGGTGGCGAGGCCGTAGCCTCGGGCGACGGAGCAATAGTCGAGGATGAAGGGATTGAGCGCGAGGAGGGAGAAGGCGAGCAGCATGCGCCAGGTGTCGCCGAATAGCAGGCGGCAGAGGCGGAGGCACATGGCGAGGAGCAGAAGGCCGCCGAGCAGGGCGGGGATGCGGAGGGAGAACTCGCTGACGCCGAATAATCGGATGGAGACTTTGCAGAGCAACGTGTGGAGCACGTGGTCATTGGCATCGAAGGTTTTCCAGAGTTCGGGGATGGGGACGCTGACTGAGCGGTTGTAGGTGTAGGCTTCGTCGGTGGAGACAGAGATGGTGGCGGCGCGGTAGAGGTTGACCGCGAGGAGGAGGGCGAGTAGGATTCGAGCGTAGGCGAGAGGTGTGCGGGCCAAATACCAATGTATAAAATGGTGGACGCAATGCGGCAATTTTTTCTGATCCTGACGGTGGTGGCGTGTGCGTGGGCGCAAGGGCGCCCGCAGTTGAACGATGGGGAGTTTCACGGCGATCCGCCGTTTCTGCTGGAGGATGGATGGCGTCCGTTGCTGAACGGGCGCGATCTGGCGGGATGGAAGGCGCAGGACGGCGGTGGGCACGAATGGTTCACGACGAAGGGCGTGCGGTGGGAGCGGCTGCTGGGCCCGTCGAAGCTGGCGGGAATACCCGAGCCGGCGGGCACGATGTTGAACGGGCCGAACGGGCGGACGAAGAATTTCGTGACGGAGGAGAAGTTCGGCGATGTCGAGTTGTATCTGGAGTACATGATTCCGAAGGGGTCGAATTCGGGGGTGTATCTGCACGGGCTGTATGAGATTCAGGTATTCGACAGTTTCGGGTCGCAGGAACCGATGAAGACATCGGACGGCGGGGCGGTGTATCACCGTTGGATCGACAACAAGGGCGTGGGCGGATCGGCGCCATCGCGCAATGCGAGCCGGCGGCCGGGGGAGTGGCAATCGTTGCAGATCTGGTTTCGCGGGCCGCGGTTCGATGCATCGGGCAAGAAGACGGAGAACGCGAAGTTCATCCGGGTGCTGCATAACGGATTGTCGGTGCAGCAGGACGTGGATTTGCCGGGACCGACGCGGTCGCATATGCCGATTGCGGAAGCGGCGGTGAATCCGCTGATGCTGCAAGGCGATCATGGACCGGTGGCATTCAAGAACATTTACGTGCGGCCGTTGCGGCCGATTATCAACAGGTGAACAACATGCGAAGACGGGAATTCCTAGGAACGCTGGCGGCGGGGGCTGCTTATGGGCAGCGGGCGCGGCGGCCGAATCTGGTGTTTGTGCTGGTGGACGATTTGCGCTGGGATGCGCTGGGGTACATGGGGCATCCGTTCGTGAAGACTCCAAATATTGACCGCATTGCGCGGGAAGGGGCGATCTTCGAGAACGCGTTTGTGACGACGCCGTTGTGTTCGCCTTCACGGGGGAGTTTTCTCACCGGGCAGTATGTGCGGACGCATGGCGTGAAGGGCAACGGGGACAACGCGGCGGTGAGCCACAAGATGACGACGTATCCGCGGCTGCTGCACGATGCCGGTTATGCGACGGGCTATTTCGGCAAGTGGCACATGGGGAATGACGATTCGCCGCGGCCGGGATTCGACCGGTGGGTGAGCTTTCGCGGGCAGGGCGTGTACGACGATCCGCCATTGAACATCGACGGGCAGCAGGTGGCGGGCAAGGGGTACATGACGGATCTGCTGAGCGATCACGCGGCCGATTTTATTCGCAAGCAGACGGCGGCGAAGCCGTTCTGTGTATACCTGGCGCATAAGGCGATCCATGGGCCGTTTACTCCGGCGCCGCGGCATGCGGGGCTGTTTGCCGATGCCGTGATCCGGCGGAGTGCGAATGCGGCGGACGATTTGTCGGGCAAGCCGATGCTGACGCGGGAACTGCCGGTGGCCGCGGCCGCGAAGAAAGCCGGGAAGAAGAAGGGGCCGGTGGGTCCGGGGGACGATCTGGTTCGGAATCAGTTGCGGTGTTTGACGGCGATCGATGAAGGGCTGGGGCGTGTGTTGCAGGCGCTGGAGGAGACGAAGGCGCTGGACAATACGCTGGTGATTTTCACGAGTGACAACGGGTATTTTTGGGGCGAGCACGGGTTGGGCGATAAGCGGGCGGCGTACGAGGAGTCGATCCGGATTCCGATGGTGGCGCGTTGTCCTTCGCTGATCAAGGCGGGGACCCGGGTGAGCGGGATGGTGCTGAATATCGACGTGGCGCCGACGATGCTGGCGGCGGCGGGGTTGAAGGCGCATCCGCAGATGCAGGGCCGATCGATGCTGCCGTTGCTGGCAGGCAAGACAAAGGGCTGGCGGGAGCACTTTCTGTGCGAGTACTTCATGGAGCAGGGTTTCGCCCGGGTGGCTTCGTGGGAGGCGGTGCGCACGGCGCGGTACAAGTATGTTCACTACCTGGATCTGAAGGACATGGATGAGCTGTACGATTTGCAGGCGGATGCGGGGGAGATGAAGAATCTGATCGGCGAGGCATCGGCGAAGGGGACGCTGGCATCGATGCAGAAGCTGCTGGAGACGTACCGGAAGGAGGTGCGGCGATGACGGGTTTGTCGCGGCGGGAGATGATGGCGGCTTCGCTGGGGGCGACTGCCGCTTTCGGGCAGCGGGGCAAGATGAACGTGCTGCTGATTGCGGTGGACGATTTGAATACGCGGCTGGGGTGTTACGGGGATCCGGTGGCGAAGACGCCGAATATCGACCGGCTGGCGCAGCGCGGGATTCGCTTTGACCGGGCTTATTGCAACTATCCGGTGTGCAATGCGTCGCGGACTTCTTTGTTGAGCGGATTTCGGCCGGACAAGACGAAGATTCTGGATAACCGGACTCCGCCGCGCACGACATTGAAGGATGCGGTGTTTCTGCCGGAGTATTTTCATCAGCACGGCTACTTCACGGCGCGGGTGGGGAAGATTGCGCACGGGGCGTTTGAAGACGCTGTGAGCTGGGACATTTCGGAGTTTGCGAGCAGGCCTGGGGCGGCGAGGGCGGCGGCGAAGGGAAAGAAGAAGAAAGCCGCGGCGGGGGACGGCACCGGCGATTTGCAGTGGGTGATGACGGACAACCCGGACGAAGCGGAGCCCGATGGGCGCACGGCGCGGCGCATTGTGGAGTTGATGGATCAATCGGGCGGGAAGCCGTTCTTTTTGGGCGCGGGGTTTCACAAACCGCATTTGCCGTGGGTGGCGCCGAAGAAGTATTTCGAGATGTATTCGACGGACAAGATCAAGCTGCCGGATACTCCGGCGGACGATTTGAACGATATTCCGCCGATTGCGCTGACGCATCGCGAGGATGAGAAGCGGATGACGGAGTTGGAGCGGAAGAAGGCGATTCTGGCGTATCATGCGGCGACGTCGTTCATGGATGCGCAGGTGGGCGTGTTGTTGGATGCTCTGGACAGGAAGAAGCTTTGGGAGAACACGGTGGTGCTGTTGTTTGGCGATCATGGATGGCATTTGAATGAGCACCTGGGGTTGTGGCGGAAGATGACGGTGTTTGAGGAGGCGGCGCGGGCTCCGCTGATTGTGGCGGCGCCGGGGAAGAAGCGGGGGGAGAGTTGTCCGCGGCTGGTGGAGTGGGTGGATTTCTATCCGACGCTGGCCGATTTGTGCGGGCTGCCGAAGAAGGCGGGTTTGGATGGGGAGAGTGTGCGGCCGCTGCTTGAGAATCCGCAGAGGAAGTGGAAGAAGGCGGCGTACACGATTGTGCGGCATCAGGGCGTGATTGGGCGCAGCGTGCGGACGGACCGCTACCGCTATACGGAGTGGGGATCGCCGGATGTGGCGGAGTTATACGATCACGAAATGGATCCGAAGGAGTATCGGAATCTGGCGAAGGATGCGAAGCTGGCGCAGACGATCGTCGGGCTGCGCACGTTGCTGAACAATCCGGAACTGGCGCGTCCTGGGGCATGAGCGGGTGGATGGACATCAGCGTGCCTGTGGCGTGGGGGATGCCGCAATGGCCGGGGGATCCGGTGTTTGCGTCGTGGAAGGTGTGCGAGTTGGAGCATGGCGCGAATGTGACGGCGGTGTCGATGTGCGCGCATACGGGGACGCATGTGGATGCTCCGGCGCATTATTTCGACGGGGCTGCCGGGGTGGATGAGGCTCCGCTGGAGGTGTTGATGGGGCGGGCGGTAGTGGCGGGATTGGATGGGAATTGGCGCGGGGCGGAGCGGGTGTTGTTTCGGACGGGGAACTCCAGCGGGCGATGGTGGGAAGCGCCGTTCCGGGAGGATTTCGAGGCGTTGACGGTGGGGTTGGCTCGGGAGTTGGTGGAGGGGGGAGTGAAGCTGGTGGGGATTGACTATTTGTCGGTGGGGAGGAATGACGAGGAAGGGAGCGAGGTGCACCGGGTGTTGCTGGGGGCGGGGGTGTGGATTTTGGAGGGGTTGAATTTGTGCGAGGTAGGGGTGGGGGAGTATGAGTTGGTTTGTTTGCCGTTGCGATTGGTGGGGGCGGACGGCGCACCGGCGCGCGCCGTCCTGCGTTCAACTACTTGAGCGTGATTTGGTGCGAGTCGAGGGTTTTGCCTAGCGCGAGTTGGAGGCGGGCCACGGCCTTGTTGAGTTCGAGCGTGGCGAGGACGAGGCGGCGGCGGGAGTCGGAGAGTTCGTTCTGACGCGTGAGTACGAAGAAATTCGTCGATTCGCCGGTCTGGAAGAGACGGGTCTCGCTGTCCAGTTTTTCTTTGGCGGCCTTGGCGCTGGCTTCGGCGGCCGAGACTCGCTGCTCGCTGGTGGAGATGGATTGGAGCGCGTTGCGCACCTGGGCTTCGATGCTCTGTTCGGCTTGCTTGCGGAGGAGATCGATGCGGCGCTCGCCGATGACGCTTTGGGCGATGGCCGATTCGGCGGCGGTGTTGCGGGGGTTCCAGTCGAGGGTGAGGCCGGCCTGGACGGTGCCGTAACTGCCTCCGAACAGATTGGACAGGGATTGGCCGTAGCCTCCGACGAGTGAGCTGGGCACGGCTCCGCCGCCTCCCACGGGCGGGAGGGGTTGGAGACCCGCGGCGGTGGAGAGTTGGTTGAGGCGGGAGACGATGCCGGAGAAGGAATCGCTGAAGGGGTTGCCGGTGTTGAGCAGGGTGCCGGCGAGTCCGGTGTTGATGTAGGCGGCGGTGAGGTTGAGTGCGACCTTCTTCTGGTTGAGCGCGGCATCCTTCTGAATGTCGTTGACGTCGCGGCGGAGGGTGAGGTTTTTCAGTTCCGGGCGCCTGGCGATGGCTTCGCCGACGAGGGCGCTCAGCTCCTTCTTGATATCTGCGGGAAGCGCGGCGCGGCCGTCGGTGGTGGGGAGGATTTCATCGCGCCAGAGCGTGTCCTGGCGGCCTCCGCCGAGTAGGGTTTTGAGATTGTTCTCAGCCTGGTTCAGGACTGCGATGGAGGTGTAGAAGTTGTCTTTGCGGCGTTCGAGTTCGGCTTCGGCGGCGTAGAGTTCGACGGGCGCGACGCTGCCTCCATCGATGAGGCGTTTGGTGCGGTCGAGTTGTTCGCGGGCGAGGGAGACGCTCTCCTGCTGTACTTTGGAATCGGCCCAGGCGGCCACCAGATCGTAGTAAGCCTGCTCGACGCGGGCCGTGACGTCGATGACGCGGAGTTGGAATTCGTTGTCCGACAGGTCGGCCTGTTTGCGCTTGATGAGCAGTTCGCTGCGTTCGCGGTCGATCTTGCGGTCGCGCAGCAGCGGCATGCTGACGCCGAGCGTGAGGCGCGGGATGAGGAACGGGTTGAGCGCGACGAAGGGGTTGTTAGTGGATTGGCGCGCGTTCTCGAAATCGGCGTGCCAGGAGAAGCCTTCCCAATTGGTGCGCTGGCGGTAGAAGAAATTCTGGGCGATGGTGCTTTCGGTGATTTTGCCATCGGCGCTGGCGAGAGTGGAACTGGTGGGCGTATTGCGCTTCTCGCCGAGCGGCTGCCAGCGGACGAGGGGATCGAGGAAGCCTTTGGCGCCGCGGATGCTTTCGCGAGCCGACGCCTGATTGGTGCGCTCGATTTCGATATCGAGGTTGTTCTTGAGGGCCATCTGCACGGCGTCTTCGAGGCTGAGCTTGGCCTGGGCGGCTCCGACTCCGATGCGGGAGGGCAGCGCTTGTGCTTGCGATTGCGGCGTGAAGGCGATCAGCAGCAGCAGGGGAATGAGGAAGAAACTGGCGTGCCGGAGGCGGCGGGAGAGGCCGGTGAGACGGCTCCAGAGGCGCATTTCGGCGAGGTCGTCGAACAGGGAGTAGGCGACCGGTGTTACGAGCAGGGTGAGGAGCAGCGCCATGGACTGGCCGCCGATGACGACAATGGCGACGGTGCGTCGGGTGCCGGCTCCGGCGCCTCCGCCGAGGGCGAGCGGGATCATGCCGGCGACGAGAGCGGCGGTGGTCATGAGGATGGGGCGCAAACGGTCGCCGCAGCCGCGCATGATGGCTTCGAGGCGCGGCAGGCCGTGCAGACGGAGGCTCTTGATGTGGTCGATTTGAAGAATGGAGTTCTTCTTGACAATGCCGAACAGGACGAGGATGCCGACGCTTGAATAGATCATCGAGAAGTTTTCGCCCATCAGGTTGAGGGCGATGACGCCGAAGGGGACCGAGAGCGGCAGGCTGAGGAGGATGGTGATGGGATCGACGAAGCTTTCAAACTGGGATGCCAGAATCATGTACATGAAGATGATGGAGAGCAGCAGGGCAATGGCGAAGTTGACGCCGGTGCGGGCGAGCTCTTTGGAGCGGCCGACGGTGCCGCTGCGGTATTCGGGGGGCATGTTGAGGGAGTCGACGGTATCGGTCATGATCTGGATGACGTTGCTGAGGGACTGGCCTTTGGCGATGTTGCCGGAGATCATGATCTGGCGCTGGCGGTTGTAGCGTTCGATTTGGGTGGGGCCGACGGCCTCTTCGAGTTTGGCGACGCTGGCGACGGCGACGTTGCCGATGCTGGTGGAGGGGACGTAGAGGCGCTCCAGGGCATCGGAGGAATCGCGAAACTGCTTGTCGACGCGAAGCATGACATCGTAGCGGTCGTCGCCTTCGCGGTAGGTGGTTGCCTGTTCGTCGCCGCCGACCAGGGTGCGGAGGGCGGTGGCGATGGAGGCGACGCTGACGTTGAGATCGGCGGATTTATCGCGGTTGATGCGGACGCGCAGTTCTGGCTTGCCTCCTTCGTAGGAGGTGTCAAGGTCGACGACGCCGGGAACTTTGGAGAGCCGGGACTTGATCTGCTGGGCGTACTTATTCAATACCTCCAGATCGGGCCCTTGGAGGAAGAACATTAGCTCGCGGTCGGGGGCGCCGCTGATGGCGCTGGGGGGTTGGACGCCGATGGTGAGGTCCTTGAACCGGGACAGTTTTTGGCGGGCGATGGCCATCAATTCCTGCTGCGTTTGTTGGCGCTGATCCATGGGGACGAGCTCGACGAGGACGGAGCCGCGATCGACCTGGCGGCGGACGTCGGCGCCGATGGTGGTGAAGAGATCGCGCACGCCGGGGAGAGACTTGAGTTCGTTTTCCACTTCGCGGAAGGCGTTTTCGGTGCCTTCGAGCGAGGAGCCGGGGGGCGTTTTGACGCTCACCTCGAATTCGCTTTGGTCGTCCTGTGGGAGGAAGTCTTTGCCGATGCGGCTGAACAGCGGGCCGGTGGAGTAGGCCACGACGAGCGAGACGGCGACGATCACCCAGCGGTGTTTCATCGACCAATCGAGGCACACGGCGTAGAATTTGGCCATGGCGCGGAAGATGAACGTATCCTTGGTGCTTTCGCCATGGGTGGGAGTGAAGCGCAGGAAGCGCGAGCAGAGCATCGGGGTGAGGGTGAAGCTGACGAGCAGCGAGACCATGATGGCGAAGGCGGCCGTGTAGCCGAAGCTGGACATGAAGCGGCCGACGATGCCACCCATCCAGGCGACGGGGAGGAAGATGACGACCAGGCTGAAGGTGGTGGCCATGACGGCGAGGCCGATGTCGCGAGTGCCTTCGATGGCGGCGTGCAGAGGGCTCATGTTTTTCTCTTCCATGAAGCGGAAGATATTTTCGAGCACCACGATCGCGTCGTCGATGACGATGCCGACCATGAGGGTGAGGGCGAGCATGGTGATCTGATTGAGCGTG
>JAEUQG010000115.1 GCA_016789755.1 Bryobacterales bacterium | reverse complement strand
GTTCCAGGAAATCGAAGCCTTGCCATCCGCTGGCCGGGCTATTGCTTTTTCTGCGCGGCCAGTTTGCGCATCAACTCGATAGTGGGCGGCGGCGCCTCGAACTCGGCTGCCTCCAGCGGAGTGCGTCCGAAACGGTCTTTCAACGTAAGATCGGCGCCTTTGTCCACCAGCAGTTGCACGATGTCGTTGGCGCCGAAGCGAATCGCCACCTGCAAGGGAGTACGTCCGTCGGTGCTCTTTTCGTTCGCGTCCGCGCCCAGTTCCAGCATGCGCCTGACGACATCCATCTTGCGGCTGATGGTGGCCATCATCAATCCGCTACTGCCTTCGGGCGTTTTGTCGAGCGGGTTTGCCCCCAGCTTGATCAGTTCGTTCATCAATTCCAGGTTGCCGGCCTGCGCTGCCATAAGAAACGCAGTCATTCCGCCGCTGCCGCGAAAGGGGCTGGGCGGTCCGGGGATTCGATTGGTCTTGGCGTGAACATCCGCGCCACGCGCCGCCAGATCGCGCACCAATGCGATTTTCCCCTGCTGCACCGCGACGTGGAGCGGCGTCGATCCGGATTTGTCGCGCACGTTCACATCCGCCCCGTTGTCAAGCATGAGTCGTGTGAACGCTTCGTGCCCGCGGCTCAGCGCCACCAGAAACGCAGTGGCCCCGTCAGGGCTCCGGTACTTTGCATCGGCGTTGGCCGCCAAGAGCCGCTTCGCGCTATCGGCGTCGCCTTTCTGCGCGGCAAACAAGAGCGCGTTGTAGCCCGACTTCGATGTGGCGGACGCATCGGCGCCGCGTTCCAACAAAAGATTCACCAGCGCCGGCCGGCCTTCCGCCGCCGCCCACATCAGCGGAGTCTGGCCCAAGCGTAGTTCCTTGGCGTTTCCATCGGCGCCGCGATCCAGAAGCAGGGCCGCCAGTTCCAGGTTGCCACTGCTCACCGCGCCATGCATCGGCGTTTCGCCGCTCCAGCGTCGTGCGTTGACGTTGGCCTTGGCATCCAGCAGCATGCGCGCAACCGGCAGATTGCCGAGAAAGCAGGCCAGCGTAAGCGGCGTCTCCTGATTCTCATCCGCCGCGTTGACGTCGGCGCCCGCCTTGATCAGCGCAGCGGCGATTTCCGCGTCGTCCCGATTGACAGCCCAGGCCAGCGGCGTCGATCCATCCAAACGTTTTGCGTTGACATCGGCGCCTTTGGCGATCAACGCCAGCACAGCTTTTTGATCGCGGCGTTGTACCGCTTCCACTAACCGGTTATCGCCCGCGGAGTACATGCATCCGGCTGCGAGTAGGAATAAAACAGCGCCAATCCGCAACATATCTTGGATGATATAGTAACATCAGTGCCTGGGCAGATCGTCTTTTTTTCCGTGCTGCGCTCTCTTTGCGGCCTTGCCGCCGTTACGTCCCTGCTGTGTGCTCAGACGCCCTTCGCTCCGGCGGCGGCGGACGCACTTCTCAAACGCAGTTGCAGCGGCTGCCATAACGACCGGCTGAAATCGGGTTCGTTTTCCTTAAACGGCGTGGAAGCCTCGCAAGTGCCCGCCGATCCGCGGTCGTGGGAGAAAATTCTGCGAAAGGTGCGCACCGGCGAGATGCCTCCCGTCGGCGTGCCTCGCCCCGACGCGGCCACGATGACCGGCTTCGTGCACTGGATGGAAGGGCAGTTGGATCGCAACGCCGTGGCAAAGCCGAATCCGGGTACGCCGGCCATTCACCGTCTGAATCGCGCCGAATACACCAATGCGATTCGTGACATCCTGGCGATCGATTTGGACCACGGCGCCAGCCTGCCAGCCGACGATTCCGGTTATGGCTTCGACAATATTGGCGATGTCCTGACCGTGAGTCCATCGCACATGGAGAAGTACCTTACCACGGCCCGCCGTGTGACCCGGCTCGCCATCGGAACCGCGAAAGTGAGTTCCGCCATCGAGCGCTACACGGTTCCGCGTGGGCAGCTAAACAATGATCTCGAAGGGCTGCCGCCCAATGAGCGCGCAGGCATTGTGGTGCGCCGCTACTTCCCCGTGGATGGAGAATATTCGATCCTGGTGCGCGTGCGCGGCAACCCCGCTCCCAACGCTCCACCTCCGCATCTGGACATCCGCATCGACGGCAAGCGTGTGCAGTTGATCGAAGTAAACATCGACACTGCCGAAGAGAAGCAGTACACGCGCAACCAGGAAGTGCGCCTCAAGATCGCAGCCGGCATGCATGAAGTGGGCGCGGGCTTTCTTAATGAATATGCGCGGCCCGAGGGCGGCGTAGTCAGCGTAAGGCGCGGTTTTCCGGCGCCCCAATTCAGCGCGGTCTCGATCGAGTACTTGCAGGTCGGCGGACCCTTTCAGCCGAGCGGGCCCGGCGAGACGGAAAGCCGCAAACGCATTTTCCTTTGCCGTCCCGGAGAAGGCGAGGCCGAAGAGCCATGCGCACGGAAGATCTTCAACTCCCTCGCCCGGCGCGCCTACCGCCGTCCAGTTGCCCCTGCCGACATCGAACCTCTGATGAAGCTGTTTGCCGCCGGCCGCAAAGACGGCGGATCGTTCGATGCGGGAATCGAAATGGGGTTGCGGGCCATGCTGGTGTCGCCGAATTTTCTCTACCGCATGGAGCGCAACGCCCGCAATAGCGCAGCCGGCAGCGTGCATCGTGTGACCGAGCTGGAACTGGCCTCGCGGCTTTCGTTCTTTCTCTGGAGCAGTATTCCCGACGAGGAATTGCTCCGGCTTGCCGAACAGAACAAACTTCGCCCGGCCCTGACGGCCCAAGTGAAGCGCATGCTGGCCGATCCGAAATCGAAAGCGTTGGTGGATAACTTCGCCGGGCAGTGGCTGCACCTGCGCAACGTGCGCGATTGGAAACCGGATCCGGATAAGTACAAAGAGTTCGATGAGCCACTGCGCGCGGCGCTGCAGAAAGAAACCGAACTATTCTTCGATTACATCTTGCGCGAAGACCGTAGCGTGCTGGAGTTTCTGAGCGCCGACTACACCTTCGTCAACGACCGCCTGGCCCGGCATTACGAATTGAAGGGCGTGCGCGGCGGCTATTTCCGTCGTGTGGCCGTGGAAGATCCGAACCGTGGAGGCATCCTGACCCAAGGCGCCATTCTCACCGTCACTTCCTATCCCACGCGCACCTCCCCGGTTCTGCGCGGCAAGTGGATACTGGAAAACGTGCTGGGCGCGCCGCCGCCGCCTCCTCCTCCCGATGTCCCGACATTGTCGGACAAGGCCGATTTTTCCGCCAAAGGCCTGCGCGCGGCGCTCGAAAAGCATCGCGAGAACGCCGCCTGCGCCGCATGCCACTCGCGTCTCGATCCGCTCGGTTTTTCGCTGGAAAACTACGATGCCGTGGGCAAGTTCCGCGCTCAGGAAGGTGGCGCTGAAATTGACGCTTCCGGCGCAATGCCCAACGGCAGCATCGTCCGCGGGCCCGGCGATTTGAAAAAAATTCTGATGGAACGCCAGGACGATTTTGTCGAATGCCTGGCCGAGAAAATGCTCACCTACTCCATTGGGCGCGGCTTGCAGCATTTTGACTTGCCGGCTGTGCGGCAGATCCGGCGCGACACCGCGAAGAACGGATACCGCTTCTCGTCGCTCGCGCTCGCCATCGTCAACAGTGTGCCATTTCAAATGAGGAGAACCCCGGATAAATGATCATCGCCAAGAAGGCTCTCTCGCGCCGCGCTCTGTTGCGCGGATTCGGTACGGCAGTGGCGCTGCCCGTGCTCGACTCCATGGTCCCGGCTCTCGCCGCTCCCGGCGCCAACCCCGTCGCGCCGGTCTCGCGAATGGCGTTCCTCTATGTGCCCAACGGCATCATCATGAAAGACTGGACGCCGAAGGGCGATGGGCGCGGCTTCGAGTTCAGCAAGACTCTGAAGCCGGTGGAGCCGTTCCGCGAAAAGATGATCGTCATGTCCGGGCTCGACCACTACAACGGCCAGGCGCTGGGCGATGGGGCCGGCGATCATGCCCGCGCCGGAGCCACCTGGCTCACCGGTTCGCACCCTAAGAAAACCGAAGGCGCCGATATCTATGCCGGTGTGTCCGCCGATCAGATTGCGGCCAAAGAGATTGGAAAGCAGACCACCTTCCCCTCGCTCGAATTAGGGCTCGAAGACAACCGGATGGTCGGCGGCTGCGATTCCGGCTATAGCTGCGCCTACAGCAACACGATTTCCTGGAGTTCTCCCACCACTCCGCTGCCTCCCGAGATCAATCCCCGCGCAGTGTTTGAGCGATTGTTCGGCGATGGCGAAACCACCGATCCCGCGGCCCGCGCGCTGCAAGCCCGCCAGGACCGCAGCATTCTCGATTTCGTGCGCGAAGACGCTGCCCGGCTCGGTTCGGACCTGGGCGCCAGCGACAAGCGCAAACTGACCGAGTATCTCGATTCGGTGCGCGAAATCGAGCGGCGTATTCAGAAGATCGAAGAGCGCAGCGCCGATTCGGCGAAGTTGCCCGCCATCGACCGCCCGGCGGGTATTCCGCCGACATTTGAAGAACACATCGACCTGATGTTCGACCTCATGACCGTAGCCTTCCAGGCCGACTTGACGCGCGTTATCACCCTCATGATCGGACGCGAAGGCGGCAATCGCACCTACCGTTCCATCGGCGTGCCGGATGCCCATCACGGTCTATCGCACCACTTCAACGATCCTTCCAAAATCGACCGGCTGCAGAAGATCGACCAGCACCACGTGGAGATGCTGGCCCGCTTTCTCGCCAAGCTGCAGAATGCGAAGGACGGCGACGGGACGATGCTCGACCGCGCCATGGTCGTTTACGGAAGCAGCTTGAGCGATGGAAATCGCCACGATCACCTGGACCTGCCCACATTGTTTGCCGGCGGTGCAATCCACCGGATTCAGGGCGGGCGCCACGTACGCTACAAGAAGGGCACTCCGATGACAAACCTGTTTGTCTCCATGCTCGATCTGAGTGGAGTGCGGCCGGACAAACTGGGAGACAGCACCGGCAAAGTGGAATACCTCACGGATCTTGCCTGAGCGAAGGAGAATTGCATGACTCGCCTGCTGCTTGCCTTGGCTTTGTTTGCCTGTTCCGCGCTGGCCGCCGACATCAGCGGCACTTGGAAGGGCATGGTGGAGACTCCGAACGGAAGCGCCGAACGAACGTTCGTCTTCAAAGTGGATGGAGAGAAACTCACGGGAGAAACAACTTCCTCGTTGATGGGAAAATCCGCCATCATGGACGGGAAGATCAGCGGCGACACCCTCTCCTTCAAGATTCACCTCAAGTTCGACGGTAACGATCTGGAGGCCGGCTACAAGGGCAAAGTGACGGGCAGCGAAATCAAGATGACCGTCGAGGTAGCCGGGCAAACTCTGGAATATTCCGTCAAAAAGGTCAATTGATCCTAAAAGCCCGCTCGGGACTGCAAATCGGCAAAACCGCTCGATGGGAGAGGTGAATTGTGCCTGTGTCCGAAGAGTTCCGGCTGCGTATCCAGGAAGACTACCTGCGGCGCTACGAAGACCAGACGCTGAAGGCGATGGAGAACCACTCTACGGCGTTCGGCCAGGCGCTGGTAGCGGCCTATTTGCTCTATCCCGCCGAACTGCTGCTGAAGGATGCCTGCAACCCCAGCCGCTTTCAGATTCCTCTCATGCTTGCCCTCTACGCTTACATGACCTACAACATGCGCGTCCTGAGAAGCCTGGTGAAGGATGTGCATCAAACACCCGGTCGCATCCGGGAATTGCACAACCGCGCCCAAATCCACTTCGACACCCCCCTACGTCTAATCTACCCGGAATCCAACCGCATCCGGCTGGCGAGTCCACTGGGACCGCTGCAATGGGCGTCCCTGCGAATCGCAGGGAAAGTCTCGAAATCCGCCCATCGCGCCACCTTTTGGCCCTGGGTGATGCTTAGCCTTTTCGTGCTGCTGTGCTGCTTGGTGCTGTTGCTCTATCCACTGGGGGGCCTGCTTTGGGAACTGCGCGGACTTGCCAGTTTGTCGGTTGTGGCGGTTGTCTTTCCCGCTGTTGTGGCCGTGAAGCTGTTCTTCCGGTTCGTAAGGCCGTTGATCGAGGAGATCAAGGATAAGCGTGAGAAACGGCCGGAGAGACTGCCCTGGAGCGAGGAGAAGTTCACAGGTCTGTTTGTTGGAATGTCGGACAGAATCGAAAGCGGAGACGCTGAGGAGGCCGCCAAGTGGGACGATTCCAAGCGTGGCTCGCTCGGATGATTTCGGAGTTGCTCGACCTGACGCCGAACGAAGGGGAAATCCAACGCCAGCGCTGGGCTTCGCTGGTGCGAACCAAGGGCTTGCCCTGTGAGGACTGGCCGTCCATCTACCGGGCGGAGTTGGAGGAGGCTCGCGAATCGGACGACACGGTTGTTTCGGCAACGCTCGAATCGGTGATGGAGGCCGACGGAGGTTTGTGGGCTGCCTCCGAACCGGCGATTCATGAGGTCTGGACACGGGAAGCGAATCGGGCCCGCAATACGGACGACGCTGCCATGAAGAAGGCAACCCTCCTCAAGGTATTGGAGGCACGGCAGGCTCTCTATGCAAGGCTCCGGCAAGAGACGTTCTATCGCGCCAAGATCCTGGTCACTTGCCTGATCTCCCTCATCCTCGGCGTGGTCATGCTGCTCACCGCGATATGCTGGGTAACCGAAGAACCGCTCAGCCGTACCAGAAATGCCGCGCTTGCCTTATGCGCCGGCTGGATGGGCGGATCCTTTACCTGGCTGCTGCGCAACCGGAAGTTGGTGGAAACCGCCACATTGGCCTCTCTCCGCGAGATCAGCCGCTGGCCCTACACGGCCTTTCGCGCCGGCTTTGGCGCTGTCTCCGCGCTCATTCTGTTTATCATTCTCAGCGCTGGGATACTGCCCAATGCAACATCCCGCCTGTTCGATGGCGAGGCGACATCGGAAGAGACTGCCCGGGCCGTGGAGGTACTGCGTGGCATCCTATCGGCGCAGGATGGCTCCCAGGAAGCTGCCCTCGCCAGATTCCGCAACGAAGTTCGCTTTGCCCACCGCGCTGGAGCGGCAGTGCGCTGGGACGCGGGAGATAACGTCTGGCTGGAGCACCTGGGGCTAAGCAAGAAACCCGTCGAAAGCTACTCCATTCGTGAGGCGCTGCGCAGGACCTCCGATGCGTTCTGGATGATGGTCTTACTGTGCATCCTCGCCGGCTTCTCTGAGACTCTGGTCGTTGGCGTCATGGAGTCCACACTCAAGAAGCTCTCCGGCTTGGGCGGATAGCCAGGTTCGTCTGTCAGCTTCTGTGCCTTGCCAGCACGCCTTCCAGCATCTTGCGCGCGGACGCGGCCTCTGCTCCCGCACTCGCCGCCAGCGGGCGTTGCTCCATTTCGTCGTTGGCCACATCGAACAGCCTGCCGTCGTCGTACAGCTTGTAACGCCGCGTGCGTGCATAAACAACCAGCTTCGTGTAGGCTTCCTTGCCATGCCCCGGGCGCGGATCGAACCAGCAATACGTCCACTCGCGTGCCTTGCCGGGCTTCCCCAGCAATTGCGGTAGAAAGCTGCGGCCATCCATCTTTGGGTCGGGCCGTGCACCCACCGCTTCCAGAATCGTCGGGTAGAAATCCGACGAATCCACCAGATCCTCGCAGACTTTGCCCGCCGGAGTGCGCCCCTTCCAATAGCCGATGCAAGGCACCCGCGTGCCCGCGTCGGTGGTGAGTCCTTTGCCGCCTTGCACTGCTTTGCTCCCCATGCGCGACGTGATGGAACGGTCCGTGCCGTTGTCGCTGAAGAAGAGCAGCAGCGTGCGCTCGGCGATCCCCAGATCCTCCACTTTCCGCCAAATGCGCCCCACCACTTCATCCATATAGGCCACCATATCGGCGAAGTTCTTGCGGTCGTTCTTCAGACGCGCGCTGGTCCAGTTTGCGCTGCGCGGCGTCGGGTGGAACGGGCCGTGGGTCAGCGCCATCGGGTAGTAGACGAAGAACGGCCGGCTGCGATGCTTCTCCATGAACCGCATGAGGAACTCCGAATACACATCCTCGCCGTACTGATCCTTGGCGTCCTTCACCAGTTTGCCGTTCACCATGTACGTCGGGTCGCCGTAGCGCGAGCCCTTGTCCTCGGTGTGCAATGCATGCCAGACGCAGTATTCATCGAAGCCCGCGTCCTGCGCCAGCATGCCTTTGCCGCGCCATTCCGGCTCGAAGCCGGGCGGGTTATAGCTCCAGAACTGCCACTTGCCCGCCATCGCCGTCTTGTAGCCGAGCTTCTGAAACCGGTGCCCGAACGTCGGCTCTTTCGGATCCATCACTCCGAATGCTTTCCAGTTGCGATGGTTGTAAAGCCCGGTCATCAACTGCAGACGCGTTGGCGTGCACAGCGGCTGGGCGTAGGCGTGCGTGAAGCGCACTCCCGCGGCCGCCATGCGATCGAGATGCGGAGTCTTGTACGACGTGCCTCCGTAACAACCCAGGCACTCCATGCCCAGATCGTCGGCAAGGATCAGGACAATGTTCGTCTTCGCCGCCTGCGCGGCCATCGGAGCGGCGGCCAGCGTCCCTAGAAATTCGCGACGTTTCATGCCGTAATCCGGAACAGCTTCGCGGAATTTTCCCAAAAAATCTTGCGCTGCACCGCGGCATCCGGCGCCAGCTTCTTCATCATGGCGATTTGCTGGGCCCCGCTGCACTTCTCGCCCTCGCCCACCCAGTCGTTGCAATCGCTGCCGTAGAGCAGCTTGTTCTGATGCCGCCGGATGAATGCCGCTCCATGCTCCGGATCGCGGCGGAATGCGTTCAACCCGCTGCCCGCCGACAGGTCGGCGAACATGTTCGGATAATCGGCCAGCAGCCGGTCCGTGATCCCGCCCGGCGTCACCTTGTCGCTGGGATACAGCACCTCCTGCTTGCCGCCTTTGCTGATGTTGCTCCAGAACGTCTGCGCATGCCCGATGAAGTTCACCTTGTTGTACTTCTCCAGCATCTTGTGGAAACGCTCGATGTGGTAGTTGTAGGCCTCGTGCTGAAAGTGCATCAGCACCGGCACTTTGTAATCGCGGGCGATGGCAGCAATCAACTCCATGTGGCTGGAATCGCTGTCGACAGGGAATTTCTGTTCGCCAATGCCGATGGCCCCCATCTTCAGATATTTTTCGATCACGGATTTTGTCTCGGGAATGTCCGGCAGTTCATTGGCGAAGAAGAAGAACTCCTTGGGATACTGCTTCGCCACCGCGACCACCGTATCGTTGCCTCCCGCCTGCGCCGCCAGCCCGTACTTCGACCCGGCCGGCAGCAGGATGGTCTTGGCGATCCCCATCTTGCGCTGATGCGACACCAGCACATCATCCGGACGGCGCGCGTAGTTGGTGTGCTGGTGGATGTCAATGATCGGGATGGCCTGCTGGGCCGGTGCCGTGGCTGCGGCCGCCGCGGAAAGGAGAAACTGTCGCCGGTCAATCATACCGAGGCATTATCCATGGTTCGGGTATCGTGTATCAAGCCTGCCCGCCGCTGCGTCTAAGATAGAAGACGAGGATTCCGTTTGTCCCAACATATCTTCAAACAGGTTTGGACCGCGATTTCGCACCTCAATCCAAAGGACGTGCGCGAATTGGCCGGCAGGAGCGTGCTCATCGGCCTCTACGCCCGCTCAGTGGAATCTTACGAAGAGATGGAGGAGTTCTTCATCCCCCCCACGCTCACCCGCGAGCGCCGTCTGGAGGCGTTCCGGTGCCTCTACCGCTCCGAGGAAAAAGATGCGCCGCCGCGCTTCGACATCGAAATATTCGAGGAAGGACTGCCGCGCCCCCACGGCGGCTTTCTGTTCCGGCGTCACCAGCCGGAGCGGATGATCGCCGGCATCCTGGATGCGAATGAAAATTTCCTCGTCCCACTGGCCCGCCTGTTTCCGCCCTTCTATCAACCGGTCATCGACCGTGTCATCCATCAGGTGGCTAAGGAAAACGCGCTCTTCTCCATGGCCACCGCCTTGCCCGGCATCGTTCCCGTGCTGCAACTGCCGCTGGCCGTCGGCGAGTTCGCCTCCGACACGGCTGTGCTCACGGTCAATCAGGTGCGGATGGCCTTCCTGCTTGCCGCCGCCAGCGACCGGTCCATCGGCTACGCCGAACAGCGCGGGGAAATCGGTTCCATTCTCGCCGGCGCCTTCGGATGGCGCGCCATCGCCCGTGAACTGGTCGGCAAGATCCCTTTCGGCGGGGGTCTCATTCCGAAAGCCGCAGTCGCGTATGCTGGAACATATGTCGCCGGGCGTGTGCTGGAACGCATGTACCGCGAAGGTTATTCGATGAGCCGCCAGGAGCGCAAGGACGCCTACGAGGGCGCATTCGAAACCGGCAAACGCGTGGCCAAACAGTTGCTGGAAGCATTTCAGGCAAAGAAAACGGAGGGCAAATGAATTTACTCGAAACTTTGTTATCGGCGCAGGGCGGCGGAGCCGTGCGCAATCTGGCGAACCAATTTGGGCTCGATGAAAGCCAGGCCGCCTCGGCCATTTCCTCTCTGCTGCCAGCGCTGCAGGGCGGATTGCAGAACAATCTCTCGCAAGCCGGCGGCATCGACGGACTGCTCGGCGCCTTGCAGGGCGGCAATCACGCCCGCTTCCTCGATGACGAAAGCGCCTTCGGCGCCCCGGAAACAACTGCCGAAGGCAACGGCATCCTTGGCCACTTACTCGGCAGCAAAGACGCCAGCCGCGCCGCCGCCAATGCCGCCAGCGAGCAAACCGGGCTCCCGGCGCAAATGATGAAGCAGATGCTGCCGGTGGTGGCCACTATGGTCATGGGCGCTCTCAGCAAACAGAACGCCGCCGCTCCGCAAGCCGAAGGCGGACTCATGGGCACGCTCAGCTCCCTTCTCGATTCCAACCGCGATGGCAACGTGGCCGACGATGTGCTCGGCATGGCGGCGCGCTTCTTCCAGAAGTAATCCATGTTCTCCCGCGCCCGCGTCCTGCTGCCCGTGCTGATGTTCGGCATCTACGGCATCTACTATTACTTCAGCAATCGCGAAACAGTGCCCCTCACCGGGCGTACGCACATGGTGGACATGAGCCCCGCCCAGGAAGCCGCCCTCGGCCTCGCCTCCTACCGGCAAATCCTGTCGCGAGAGCGCGTTGTGCCCTCGGGCGAGGTCGTCGACACCGTGCGCGACATCGGCCGCAAACTGGCCGAGGTGTCCGAGGCCCCGGCATTCCGCTGGGAGTTCAACGTCATCGCTTCCCGGCAAGCCAACGCCTTTTGCCTCCCCGGTGGGAAAGTCGCCGTCTACACGGGGATTCTGCCGGTGACAAAGAATCTCGATGGCTTGGCCATCGTCATGGGCCATGAGATCGCCCACGCCATCGCCCGTCACGGCGCTGAGCGCATGGCCCAGCAGAAACTGATGCGCATCGGCGAAATGGCCACCCGCGTGGCCATCGGCGACATGGATTACAACACACAGCGCGGCGTGCTGGCGGCCTTCGGGTTGGGCGCTCAATACGGCGTGCTGCTGCCCTTTTCGCGCGATCACGAATCCGAAGCCGATTACATGGGCCTCATCTTTGCCGCCCGCGCCTGCTTCGATCCGCAAGAGGCGCCGAAGCTCTGGGAGCGCATGGGCCAGGTATCCGGCAAGGGTCCGGCCGAGTTCACCTCCACCCATCCCAGCCATTCCACACGCATCCGCCAGTTC